>JAGXHK010000039.1 GCA_024636255.1 Desulfuromonadales bacterium
GATGTGTATAAGAGACAGGCCCATTCCCTCAAGGGGATGGCCGCCTCGATGGGCTTTGCGCGCACTGCCGAGCTTTCCCATCGCCTGGAGGACGTTCTCGATGGATTTCGCCGTCACGGGGAGGTGCCGGAACGGGCGATCGACAGCCTGTTCGCCGGAGTCGATCTGCTCGAAGGGCTCGTCGATGATCTTGAGGCCGAGCGCCCGGAGCGCGGCATTGACGCCTTTGCCGGCCTGCCTGCAGAAGCCCCCCCGGAACCATCCCGCCCGGCTGGCGTAGAGCCCGGCGCAAAGCCGCCTGCCGCGCTCGGCCCCCCCACTGCCCCGGGAGGGCCGGCGAGCGCACTGCTGCAGATCGATCTGGCGCTCGATCCTGCCACCCCCATGCCGGCGGCCCGCCTGTTGCTGATCTATCGCCGGCTGGCGCAAGCCGGCCGCCTCGAGCAGGCGCGTCCGACAGAAGCCGATCTGCTTTCTGGCGGCGCGCACCGGCGTTTGGTGGTGCGCCTGCACAGCCATCGCCCGGCTTCGCAGCTCGAAGAAGACCTCAGGGGCGCTGCGGAAGTCGCCTCGGTGACCGTCAGTCCGGTGCCGGTGGCGACCTCGGCAGCGCGCCGCTCCCAGGCGGCGCAGGGTCCGCGCACGGTCCGGGTGCAAACCGATCTGCTTGATCGCTTTATTCGCCTGGCCGGTGAGATGATCACCAACCGTTATCAGCTGCAGAGTGCCTGCCGCAGCCGCGATTGGGGCGAGGTGCACAACGGGCTCGAGGGAATGACACGGCTGGTGACCGATCTGCATCACCATGTGCTCAAAGTGCGCATGATGCCGCTGGAGACCATCACCGGACACCTGCCGAGGCTGGTGCGCGACCTGGCACGCAAGACCGGTAAGGAAGTCGATTATACGATCACGGGGGAAGAGATCGAGCTTGATCGCGCCATTCTCGAAAAACTGGCCGATCCTCTCATGCACCTGCTGCGCAATGCCGTCGACCACGGCATCGAGAAAAAGGGGCAGGTGCGCATGCGCGCGGTGCGGGAAAAAGATCTGGTGCTGATCGAGGTCGCCGATGACGGTCGCGGCATCGATCCCGAACAGATTCGCGCCAGGGCGCTCAAGCGCGGACTGCTCACTAGTTCCCAGGCGCAGGCCCTGCATGGACGCGATCTGTTGCAGCTGATCTGCCGCCCCGGTTTCTCGACCACGGAAAAAATCACCGATACCTCCGGTCGCGGCGTCGGCATGGATGTCGTGAAAACGGCGGTCGACGCTCTTGGGGGCAGCCTTGAAATTCACTCCCAGGCCGGGCGCGGCACCCGCATTGAGCTGCGCCTGCCACTCTCGGTTGCAATTATCCAGGTGCTGGTGGTGCAGGTGGACGGATGCCAGGTCGGCATCCCTCTCACCCGCGTCGAGCGCATCCTGAGCCTGACCCGCGGGCAGATCCAGTCATCGGGCCGCACGCTGGTCTTTTCCCTCGAGGACGATGAGGTGCCGCTGCTCTCTCTGCGCAAAATCCTGCAACTGCCAGGGCGGCCGTTGAGTGGGACGATCCCGGTCGTTCTCAGCCAGGTGCGCGGGCGCCGCGTGGGGCTGGTGGTCGACGCTCTGGCCGGCCAGCGCGAAGCCTTCGTCCAGAGCCTGACCTATCCTCTCGACCAGGTCTGCGGGATATCCGGCGCGACCATTCTCGGCGACGGCAGTATTCTTTTTCTGATCGATCCGCAGCAGCTCGTCGAGGAAGGGATGAACGCTGTCAGGAAGCGCCAACAGGAGCCCATGCATGTGCGATGACCGACTGAGCGGGGCAGAACTCGACGCCCTGCGCGAGATCAGCCGTATCGGCATGAGCCAGGCCGCGACCGCCCTTTCGCAGCTCCTTGGCGAGCGGGTCGTTCTGAACGTGCCGCGCATCGCTCACGCCGATGCGGGCGAAATTGCCGACCTGCTCGGCGGGGCGGAGAAGCTTGCGATCGGCGTCACCCTGAAAATTCTTGGCGACGCGCAGGGGCGCATGCTGTTGATCCTGCCGCGCCAAAGCGCCGCTCTGCTGCTCGAGCGGCTGCTCGGAGTTCCGCAGGAGGGGCTGGTACTCAGCGAAATAGGCGCATCCGCCCTCAGGGAGGTCGCCAACATCCTGGCTTCGGCCTATCTCTCGGCTCTCGGCGGCCGGCTCGGGCTGACCCTGCTCCCCTCGGTCCCCGCCCTGGCCGGCGACCTGGCGAGCTCGGTCACCCACACTGTGCTCCACGAGCTTCGCCATAGCGGCGAGAGGGCCCTGCTGCTCGAAACCGAGTTTTCCAGCGGCGACGGGGATGCTGTCTGCGGCGATCTTTTCGTGCTGCCCACCCCCGCCTCCCTTGCGCTTTTTCTGCAGTCTTTCGGAAACGGCTCATGAGGACACGCCAGCGCGTCGCCATCTCTGAAATCAAAGCCGCGCGCGCCCCCGATGTTCTGGTCGCGTACGGGCTCGGCTCCTGCCTCGGCCTTTGCCTCTACGACCCGGTCCTGCGCATCGGCGGAATGGCTCACACTCTGCTTCCCGCCCATCGCCCGGGGGCTGACCCGCTGCGCCCCGGTAAATTTGTCGACAGCGCGCTTCACCATCTGCTCGCCATTCTTCTCGGGATGGGGGCGAAGCACGGTCGCCTGGTGGCCAAACTCGCCGGCGGAGCCAATATGTTCGAGGCGTTGGGCGCCCCCGGCCGCGATCACGTCGGGGCGCGCAACATCCACGCAGCCCGCAGCGTGCTGAAAAACCTGGATCTTCCGCTGATTGCAGAGGAGAGCGGAGGCGGCTGGGGCCGCACGGCCGAGTTTCTGCTCGCCAGCGGCGAGATGCGGGTCCGCAGGGTGAGCGGCGGCCACCCGGTTGTTATCCTCTAAATGTTCAATCCGGTTGAAAAAAACTCTCCTTTCCGCTAGTCTGCGGGCAGTGCGGGGCGCTGCGAAGAGCACGGCCTTGCACTCTCATTGTCAGCTCATTATGCGGAGGCATGCCCCATGAAGAAAACTTTTCTGCTCTTTCTCGCTCTGATTCTGCTGCTGCCGGGCCACCCCGCTCTGGCGGCGCCGCAGGTCGGTGTCGGTTTGAGCGATGTGATCAAAGCCGTGGAATCGCCCTTTGGCGGTGACGGCGGTCGCGAGCGCGGCCCGGCCATTGTTGATTTTCAGGCCGAATTTTTCCAGGAGTCGCATATCGCCTCGCTCGAGCGCATGCAGCGCGGCCGCGGCGAGGTCTGGCTCAAGTTCGACCGCACGCGCGGCAGCGACCTGGTGCCGCAGGCCAAATTCCGCTGGGAATACCACCAGCCGACAAACCAGGAGATCGTTTCCGACGGCCGCACCCTGTGGGTTTATCTGCCGGAGAACAACCAGGTGATCCGCTCGGATATCGAGGACGCGCTGCGCCAGCAGGCGGAAAACCCGGTGACCTTTCTCACCGGACTGGGCAATCTCTCACGCGATTTCTCCATCCGCTGGGCCAGTCCGAACCGGGATGCGGGCGGCAATTACATCATCGAGCTGCGCCCGCGTCGCTCATCGCCCCTGATGAACCGCCTGCTCATGGTCATCGACCGCGATGCGGTGTTGCGTTTCGACGAAAACCTGCGCCCTGAGCTGCGCCAGGGCGGCGGCGAAGTCTTTCCGCTGCTCTCCACCACCGTGTTCGATCCAAACGGCAATTCGACCCTGATCGAGTTTCGCGATATGCGCGTCAACCGCGGCCTGCCCGATTCGATGTTCGAGTTCATGCGCCCCGCCGGGGTTGAGGTTGTCCGCCCCGGCGAAGGATTCGGCTTTTAGGACCCTCCTGCGCAGCGAGCGCCACGGGACTGCCCCGGACTTTTCAGTCCGGCGGCTGTGTGTTATAAATCTTTATTTCTACGCCGTTTTCAATCAGGGAGGAGAGTGCCGATGCCGAGTTTCGATATCGTGTCCAAGGTCGATATGCAGGAGGTCGACAACGCGGTCAACCAGACCCGCAAAGAGATTGAGCAGCGCTTCGATTTCAAGGGGAGCAAAAACGAGATCGATCTGGAGCAGAATGCCATTGTTCTGCTCGGCGCCGACGATTACAAACTCGACGCCATGATCGATATTCTCAAAGGAAAGCTGGTCCGCCGCGGCATTTCGCCGAAAAATCTCGATTACGGCAAGAAGGAGGCGGCCTCTGTCGGTGCCGTGCGTCAGCGGGTGACGATCGTGCAGGGGATCTCCACCGAAAAGGGCAAGGAGATCGTCAAAGAGATCAAGGGCGCCAAACTCAAAGTCCAGCCGCAGATCATGGATGATCAGGTGCGCGTCAGCGGCAAGAAGATCGACGATCTGCAGGAGGTCATCCAGTTGCTCAAGCAGAAGGATCTGGGCGTTGATCTGCAGTTTATAAATATGCGCTCATAGCACGCGATCGTCGCGATGACGACGCGCTTTTTAGAGAATCCACTTTAGGAAAGAGATAGCCGCGTTGAATAAACAAAAAGTTTCCCTGATCAGCCTCGGCTGCCCGAAAAACCTGGTCGACGCCGAAGTGATGCTCGGTCATCTGCCGCCGGAGCGCTTCGAGATCGTCACCGACGAAAACGAGGCCGATATCATCGTGGTCAACACCTGCTCCTTCATTCGCGAAGCGCAGGAGGAATCGGTCGAGACGATTCTCGATGTGGCCGACTACAAGAAGACCGGCAACTGCAAGCTGCTGGTCGTCAGCGGCTGCCTTCCGCAGCGCTACCGCGACGAACTCGGCGCCGAGCTTCCCGAGGTCGATCTGTTCATGGGGACCGGAGACGCGGCGCGCATTGTCGAGCTGCTCGACCAGCGCATGGGCGGCACGCAGCAGCTGCAGGCGGTCGGCATGCCTGATTTTCTCTACGACCACACGACCCCGCGCGTGCAGTCCTCCCCTTTTTACAGCACCTATGTCAAGATCGCCGACGGCTGTGCCAATCACTGTTCCTACTGCGTGATCCCGGCCCTGCGCGGGTCCCTGCGCTCGCGCGCCATCGATTCGGTGGTCGCCGAGGTGCGCCGCCTGGTCGAGCAGGGGGTGGCGGAGATCAATCTGATCGCACAGGATATCACCGCCTACGGCGCGGACCGC
>JAGXHK010000040.1 GCA_024636255.1 Desulfuromonadales bacterium
GTATAAGAGACAGCACCAGATCCGCGTACAACTGGCCTCCGCAGGACACCCCCTGGTCGGAGACCGGCGATATGGCGGTCCGCTCCCGAGCCAACCGGGACGCGTTTTTCTGCACTGCTGTCGCTTGATTCTGGATGCCCCGGGGACGGGACACTCCTTCGACGTCAGCGCCCGACTTCCGGAGGAGCTGGCCAATTGCCTGACACATCTGGATATGATCGCTGCCGAATGCGCTATACCATAAAAGCCGCCCCTCAAGCCGGCCCTCTTTACCCTTAGTGATGATTCCGAACATGCTGCGCCGTCACCCCATTCTGTTCTGCTTTGCCTTTCTGGTGCTGCTGGTTGCAGCTCTGGTCGGGGTGTTTCTGGCCACCTTCGACCTCAACGACTACCGCCGCCAACTCGAGAATCAGCTAAGCAGCCGGCTTGGCGTCCCGGTCGAATTCGGCCGGGCACAGCTGAGCATCAACGCAGGGCTCGCCCTTGGCTTCAGCGATGTACGGATCGGCACCGGGACGGCCGGCACCCTGGTAGCCGAGCATCTGTATCTGCGCCTCGCGCCGCTTGCCTTGCTCGAGCGGCGCCTTGCTTTCACTGCCGTCACCCTTGAGGCGCCACAGCTGAGTCTGACCCGGGAGGCCCTGTCGCAACAGAGCGGGCTATTGAGAGGCTGGCCTCCGTCGGTACTGAATACCGTGCGCGCCGAGCAGCTTGAAATCACCAACGGACGCATCACCCTGATCGATCGCAGCGAACCTCAGCGCCCAGTCACATTGGCGATCAGAAATCTGAGCATGGAGATCTCCAGGCTGGCTCCGGGAAACCCCGGCCGGTTCCATATGAGCTCCATCCTCGAACACGGGGACCAGCAATCTGCTTTGACCCTGAGTGGCCATCTGGCCCTTCCCGCTTCATCCGAAAGCTGGCAACATACAGCTCTGGACCTCAATCTGAGGCTGAAAGACTTCGCCCCAGGCCATCTTCTTGAACGCTACCTGCCGAATTCCCTGCGATGTCAGGGTCAGGCCGGTCTGCGCGCGGATCTCAAGGGGAGCCCGGCCAGCGGGCTGCGCATCGCCGCACAGCTCGATGGCCGGCCGTTACGATTGCTGCTGGGCGAATCTTATCAGAAACCTCTGACAGTGAACAGTGCCAGCCTGCATGCAACCTGGACCCAGACCTCCAAACAACACGATGTGCTGTTCACCAGGGTGGCGCTCAACGGCCTGGCACTCGAGGGGAACCTGCGCCTGATACCTGAAGACGCCTGGTTCTTGCAAGGCGAAGTGCATGCGCCCGAACTTTCCCTTCCCCGTATTGTGTCTACTCTGCCGATTCCGCACGGCTCGTTTCTGGCAGAGATTGAAAAAGGCCTGGCCGGGGGCAATCTCGTTCTGGAACGTGCCGTCTTCGACGGTGCTCTGCAGCCACCCTCCAGTGCATGGCTACAGGAGGGAAAGGGCCCGATCAAAACCCTTCATGCCCGTCTGGAAAACGCCGCCTGGCACGCCTCCGGATCTCCGGAGATTTCCGACATTAAAGCGCGACTCAGAATGACGGAGCAGGGGCTTGTTGTTGAAAACGGAGGCGCTCAGATCTGGAATCAAAACCTGACGTTCGCAGGAAGTGCGTTTGCTGCTCCGCACGGCAGGTTTGAACTCAGCGCTCGCATCGCAGGCGAACTGCCCGCCGCCGAAATCGTTGCGTTGCTTCCCCCGGAGAACGCCGGCACATTCAGCGTACAGGGCTTGATTCCGCTCACGGCCACTCTCACCGGAACGCCGCGGGAGGCACGGCTACGGATCCAGGCCGGACTGGACAGCATCTCTTTGCGCTCCGGTGCGCATGTGCGCAAAGAAGCCGGCACACCCGGAGAGCTGCAGATGGAGGTCCGGTTTGGTGACGAGTCCCTGATCCTGGAGGCGGCCAAGTTGTCGCTGGGCGGGAGCCACCTGACTCTGAAGGGGACTCTTGGATATCGCGCGCCCTATCCCTTCGATCTTGAATGCGCGAGCGAGCAGATCTTTTTGAACGATCTGCCTCGTCTGCTGCCGGCCACCGCCGTACTCCATCCCGTGGGAAGCGCGCGACTTTCTCTCCACCTTAAAGGCCGATCTGGCCGTTTCACGCAGCATCAGGGCAGCCTTGTACTGCAAAACGCCGGTTGGCAGATGGGCAAATTGCTGGCCCCGATTCGCGAAGCAGAAGCCCGTCTGGACCTGCATGAGGAGCAGATACGCATTATTTCATTTAAAGGGAAGCTGGGCGAGGCACCGATTTCGGCCGAAGGACATCTGAGTGATTTCACGGAACCCCGCCTGGAACTGAATGTTGAAGGCAGAGATATTCGCGCCGACGCACTGATCTTCCCCTCCCCGTCGGGACAGCTTGAGAATGTGCAGGGCGGGCTCATCATTGCGCGCGACCTGATCCGCTTCGACCAGATCCGTACCGAACTTTCCGGCGGCACACGGGCGATTGTAAACGGCAGCGTCCGCGACTTTAAGACTCCACATGTTGAACTCGACATTTCTGCTGAATACGGCAACATCGACGAGGTTATCCGCCTTTTCATCCGCCCCAAAGGCGCCGAAAAACCGAAAAGGCCACCAGAAAAAAATCCGATAACCGTCCAGATGACGGCCCGAGCCGAGCATGGACAGCTTGGCAACCTGCGTTTTCAGCAGGCGGAGGGAACGATTCGCTACCGGCGGGGGATCCTGACCATCTATCCCTTGCATTTCACCAGTAATGGCGGATATTTCGTCGGGCGGGTCATGCGCGAGGGTACGGGAGACGCCCCGCATCTGATGAAGATCTCCGGTCATCTGGAAAACTTCGATGCGGCAATGCTCTACCATCAGCAATTTGAGCGGCGCGGGCTTATCACAGGTAGGCTGCGTGGCGGCTTTTATCTCGAAGGCCGCGGTCAGGGCCGGCAGTTTCTGAAGTCGAGCCGGGGAGGATTCTACATCAGAGTGGAAGACGGGGTGCTGCGCAAGCTCCAGATTCTCTCCAAGGTCTTCTCCTTGCTCAATGTGTCCCAGATCTTTGCACTCGACCTGCCGGATATGTCCACCGAAGGAATGCCTTTCAATTCAGCCAGGGGAGCATTTTCCCTGAAGAACGGAGTGCTCGAGAGCGAGGATCTGCTGATCGACAGCAACGCTATGGATCTCTCCATGGTCGGCTTTCTCGATATGGCTGGCGGAAGAATCGATGCGACGCTCGGCGTCAAGCCGCTGGGAACGGTGGATAAGATCGTCACACGTATCCCGATAGCGGGCTGGATCCTGGGCGGAGAGGAAAAAGCGCTGATCACGGCTCATTTCCGCATCGATGGAGACATCAGCGCGCCGAAGGTAACCCCCATACCGATTACGTCGCTATCCGAAAAAGTGCGCGGCGTGTTCAAGCGTGTACTCGGGCTGCCGGGGAAGGTCATCACCGATGTCGGCCAGGCACTCGACCCGGAAGATGACTTTAGCCCTGAATGAGGCCGCAAACAACAGAGTGACGAGCCGTCAGGCCGGCTTCTCGCCGACATACACGGTTGCGATGCCGAAGGTCAGGTCATGGTGGCGAACGGCACAGAAGCCCGCCTCACTCATCATGTTTTTGAAGCGCTCCTGATCAGGAAATTCCATGACCGAATCAGGCAGATACTGATAGGCGCTGCGGGCCGAAAAAAGCCCGCCGATCATCGGCAGAAGGCGCCGAAAATAGAAATTATAAAGAGCTTTGAAAAACCGGCTGCGCGGATTTGAGAATTCGAGAATCACCGCCCGCGCGCCGGGTTTGAGGACCCGGCACATCTCGCGCAGCCCCGCCGGCCGGTCGACCACGTTGCGGATGCCGAAGGCAATGGTCACACCATCGAAGACCGCATCGGGGTGGGGAAGAGACTCGCAGGGGGCGTTGGCCAGGATAATTCGATCCCGGTAGACAGAGCGTGCGACCTTCTCGCGACCCAGAAGCAACATGCCTTGAGTGAAATCCTCACCGACGATGATGACTGTCTCTGGGCTCCGGGAGGCGATCTCAAGGGCGACATCTCCGGTTCCCGTAGCAACATCGAGCACCCTGCCGTGAGCCGGAATCTGTAACTGTTTCACCGCAAAGGCCCGCCAGCGGCGGTCTATCCCGAGAGAAAGCAGGCGGTTGAGCAGATCGTAACGCGGCGCAATCGTATCGAACATCTGCCTGATACCACGACCCTTGTCGGTCAGCTTGGACATAGCGGGATCTCCTAGAGTCAGCCGTATTCGGGCCGGTACAAATAAAGTTCAGGAGAAAATACTCCGTTCAAAACGGCCATCTATTATCACATCAGCCCTCGGGTCTGCCAGCAAAAAGCTGCCCGCCTTCAGGTCGAATACCTCACAAAGGAAGATAAAGGAGCCTGCCGATGCCCCCGTTGATTGTGACGGCCGCTATCATCTGTGATCGCCATACTGTTTTGTTGACCCGACGTCCCGAAAACTCACGCCATGCCGGTATGTGGGAATTCCCCGGCGGAAAACTCGAACCGGAAGAAAGCCCGGAACAAGCCCTGGTCAGAGAGATCAAAGAGGAGCTTGATCTTCAGATCGAAGTCGGGGCGATTTTCGAGGTCGCCTATTATCGCTATGCGTGGGGCCCTGTATTGATCCTTGCTTATGAATGCCGGATCAGCAGCGGTGCCATTCGCAACCTCATGGTGGCAGAGCACCGCTGGGTTTCTATTGCCGACCTTGCGTCCTATCCGATTCTGCCGGCTGACGCCCCCATTGTTGCCAGGTTGTATCAGGCCCGGCCATAAGGGCGCCTATCCAGATCAAGGAACAAGAGCGCCTATAATGCAATTTCATTCAGGAAAAATCATTTATATGCTTTTTTAGGTCCCTGTTTACCAATCCGGCACATCCCCTGGCGGGCAATTTATTTTTTTACCGTTTGACAGTTTTAAAACAGCGTATTATTTTTATATAGAATACGTGCCCGCCAGCTTTTCGGTGCCACTTCGAGACAAACTCTACAGGGGACACAAGGAGCAGCCATTTGCCGACGCGAGGAAAAGAAACCTATTCGATTCAATCGGTCGAAAATGCATTAAATGTTCTCGAAGCATTGTGTGATGAAGGGGACGAGGTGGGGATCTCTCAACTCAGTGCGCGCCTCGGCATGAATAAGACAAGTGTTTTCCGCCTGCTGGCCACGTTTGAGAATCGCGGCTATGTCGAGCGTGAAACGCGTTCGGGCAAATACCGCCTCGGACTTACCGCTTACGAGATCGGCCAGAAACTTCTCTCGCGCATGGGGTTGCTGCGCAAGGCCCACCCGGTAATGGAACAACTCGCGCGGGAGTGCGACGAAGCCGTCTACCTTGCTGTTCGCCGCATCGACCATGTCCTGTTTTTCGATGTGGTCGATACTTCCCAGCAGGTCAAGATCGTCTCTCTGGTGGGCAAACGCTACCCCCTGACGGACACGGCGGCGGGCAAGGTCATCCTGGCGCAGTTGACGGGTGGAGAGAATAATCTGGAACCGGAGAGGCCGCAACCGCGCCCTGTTTCGGAGTCGATCGGCGACGAACTCGACAGCATCCGCAGCCAATGGGTTTGTCACGACCGCAACACCCTCGGTGATGGAATCGTCAGCATTGCTGTTCCTTTATTCAATGCCAGCGGACACGTTCAGGGCAGCCTGGTTCTGGTCGCTCCCGATTTTCGCATGCAAGAGGAAAAAACCCGCGAGTACCTCCCCCGACTGCGTGAGGCCGGTGACATCATTTCCTCAAAACTTGGCTATCTCGGCCGTTATTTACAGAAGGATCATTTCTGATCTGTTATTGTTTTGAGTGCTGCAGAGAGGATTGAGTCAGAAATGACCTTCAGGGAGGATGATGCATGGGACAGTCCGGGAGAAGAGCGGATGTCAATTTTTTCAACCCCTCAACAGCCAGCATGAAAAAAGAGGTGAGTATCGCGCGGACCATACTGGTCTTCTGGTTTGCTCTGAGCTATGGTATTCCGCTGGTCATCTGGCTGGCCGGGCTGGGAAACCCGTATGGCGCCTCCTTTCTCACCGAAACCCGTTTTCTCGGTTTTCCGCTGCACTACTGGCTGATCGCCCAAGGCTGCACCATCGGTTACATTCTTCTCTGCAAGCTCTATTGTGTTCTGTGGGACAAGAAAACCATTATCCCCCGAAGCGAGCGGAGTGGCCGCGATGTCTACTAAAATCCTGATCCCTGCGCTGGTTATGGCAGCTGTGACGGCATCCGCCGGTCCTCTGCTTGCCGCCGGCGAGGAGATCTACCAGATAGAGCGGGGCTTCAAGCTGATTCCCGCCATTATCATGGTGGCCCTACTCTGTGTCTATATCGGGGTGGGGTTCATCTCCAAGGTTTCGGAAACCTCCGGCTACTGGGTGGCCGGGCGCGGCATCGGCAAATTGGGCAACGGCGCCGCCATCGCAGCGGACTGGATGTCCGCCGCATCGTTCATGGGCGTTGCCGGTCTGCTCTATCTGAAGGGCTGGTTCGGTCTGGGCTATATCATCGGCTGGACGGGGGGCTATGTCCTGCTGCTTTGCCTGCTGGCCGCGCAGATCCGCCGGTTCGGCAAATACACGATCCCGGAGTTTCTGGGTGATCGCTACGACTCCCATGGGGTGCGGCTGATCGCTGCCGCGGTAACCGTTCTCATCGCCATCACCTACTCGACCGCGCAGTTCAAGGGAATCGGCCTGATCAGCGGCTGGATATTCGGTATGAGCTACACGGCCAGCGTCTTCTTCGCAGCCGGGGTCGTCTGCGCCTATATGCTGATCTCGGGAATGGCCGGAGTGACCCGAAATCAGCAGATTCAATACGTCGTGCTGATTTCCGCCTTTCTGGTCCCCCTATGGATTCTGATCCGAAACGCCGGCGGCGCCGGCATACTGCCGCAGTTGGAATACGGCGCCATTATAGGCGACCTGATGCAGGGCAAGACCGCCGCCGGACAACTCACCGGCGACGACCTGGCCAGAGTGCGCCAAGATTATCTGCCGTGGGGCAACGGCAACTTCTATCAGTTCATCGCTCTGGTCTTTACCCTCATGGTGGGTACTGCGGGCCTGCCGCATATCATGATTCGCTTCTACACCGTAAAAAATGAGGATGTCGCCCGTAAATCGGTGCTCTGGGGCCTGTTCTTCATCGGTCTGCTCTACTGGTCCTCTCCGGTGTATGCCGCGCTCGGCAAATTCTGGAATCCGCTTGGCGGCACAGCAGTTGCCGACGTGATCATTTTGTCGGCGCCCGAGCGCGCCGGACTGGGGATCGCTTTTATCGGCTATCTGGCCTCCGGCGCCATGGCGGCGGGCCTCTCCACAGTTGCCGGCCTGCTCGTGGCAGGTGCCTCGGCCGTTGCTCATGACTGGTACGCCACCATCTTTCGCCCCGACTGCTCCGATAGGCAGGCACTGCTGGTCGGCCGCATTTTCACCGGGGCGCTCTGTCTCATCGTCGTCATTGTCGCGTTGAATCCACCTGCACTGATTGCCCAGATCGTGGCAATGGCCTTCGCGATTGCGGGAAACACGATCTTTCCCGCCTGCGTACTCGGGATCTGGTATTCCAAGGCAAACAAATACGGTGCGCTGGCCGGCATGAGCTTCGGTTTGGGCATGACCCTGATCGCGATGATCGGCTGGATCATGGAAGTCCCTTTTTTTGGCCCGGGCGGGATTCTGCCGGCTACGTCTTCGGCTCTCATCGTCTGCCCGCTGGCATTCCTTATTAACATCCTCGTCTCAAACGCCACCGACGACAGAGTCAGCAACGAGTCGGCCGACAGGAGTGATCAGGTCATCCGCAAGTTGCACAATATGCCCGGTGGGGCCATCGAAGAGCCCGCCCCCAGAAAGGAACTGCATCCCATGGCCTGACCGGGGCTGCCTCCGAGACGAAAAAAGAGAGAAAAATGAGGAAAAATTTCTTCACACGCAAGCGCATATCCATGGCTTTTTCCGTATTCGGCGTGACTCTGATGGGTATCGACCTGATGTTGACCCGTAATTTCTTCACCCATATCGGCGAACTTATGGCCGCCAGCATTTTTTGTCTGGTAATCGGACTGATTCTTGACCGCCAACCATGCAAACCCGTGGAGACCGGGAGGAAGCATCGAAAATCGGAGCATCGGGCGCGCCTCTGAAAAAAAGAAAGGTTGCCCTTTACCTGTCAAATGATAAAGTATAGTTAATATTCAACAACCTCCGAGTCGGAGGGCTTGTCCGCAATAGACTCCGATTCTGCGTCCGGTGGCATTCATGGCGATCATCAAACGACTGCAGGAAACCGAACCCTTCAAGCACCTGCCCGAAGAGGTCTTTCAAGAGATCCGCGAGTCGGCCACTCTCAAAAAGTTTCCTGCGAATGTCCATATTTTCAAACAGAATGCCCCCCCCACCGGCTATCTCTACGTCATCAAAGAGGGCATGATCGAAATCACCGTCATGACGCCGGGCGGACTCGAGATGGTGGTCGACTACCGCAAAGAGGGATCTTTTTTCGGCGGCACACCTATCTTCACCGGTGAGCCCTATACCGGCGGGGCGCGTACGGTCAGGGCCACCGAATGCTACCTGATCTCCGAAAACATCATCAAAAAGTACGCGGAAACGTATCCGCAGATCAGCGCCTTTTTCACACGCATCGTTTTGTCGCAAGTGCGCAAGCTCTATTCTGAAATCGTCCTCGACCACAGCAAAAAGGCCTTGACTCAGATGGAGGCCTATCCGTTCAAAAAGCGCCTCTCTGAAATCATGACCAGTCCGGCGCTCAGCTGCCGACCCGAAGATTCTGCCCGCACAGTGGCGCGCCGCCTCTCCGAAGGCAAGGTCAGCTCGATACTGGTTCTCGACACCGGGGGTAGCCTGCAGGGGATCATCAGCGAGCGGGACCTGGTCGCAAAAGTCCTCGCCGCAGCGCAGGCAGATCCCGATGCGGTTACCGCGGCTGAGATCATGACGTCTCATCCATACGCCCTTTCCCCGGATACCTACATGTTCGAAGCCATGGCGTATATGAGTACCCATCGCCTGCGCCACCTGCCGGTCCTTGACCGTGATGAAGTTGTGGGAGTCGTCTCCATCCGTGACCTGATGCGCTTTCGCAGCCAGAAGGCCATGCTTCTGGTCGGCAGTGCACGCGAGGCCAGCGACCTCGGGGAGCTGGCCGCGATCGTCCGCGAGATCGTCACCGTCGCCCGCACCCTGCTCTCCGAGACACGCTCGACCCCAGACGTGATGGAGATCCTCTCGTATATTCATCATACAATTATCCGCCGGACCTACGAGCTGTGCCTCGAGCAAATGAAAGCAGAGGGAAAGCAGCCACCCGATATCCGCTTCTGCTTCCTGATCATGGGTAGCGGAGGTCGCCGCGAAATGCTCCTCGGTCCCGATCAGGACAACGGATTCATCTACGAGAATTTTCCGGACGAGCGACTCGAGGAGGTCGAGGCGTTCTTCGGCCCATTCGCCGAAAAGCTCGTACAGGCTCTCGCCGAGGTTGGCTATCCCCTGTGCCAGGGGAAAGTCATGGCCAACAACACGGCCTGGCGCGGCCGTCTCGATGACTGGAATGAGCGCATCGGTGATTGGGTAAATAATCCTGAACCGCAGAAAGTGCGCTACTCATCAATTTTCTTCGATTTTGTACCGCTGGTCGGAGACAGTGAACTGGCGCAAGGATTGCGCGATATCGTTCATCAGCATATCCACAATTTTCAAGGCTTTCTTTACCATATGATGTCTCTGGATCTGCGCTACAAAGTGCCCGTCGGCCTGCTCGGTCGCTTTATTGTCGAAAAGAGCGGCAAGCACAAAGGGGAATTGTCCCTGAAGCAAGGCGGAACGGTCTACATTGTGGACTGCATTCGCATGTTTGCCCTCGAGAAAGAAATCCAAGCGATAACCACTTTAGAACGCCTCAAGGAATTGACCCGGCGTAATGTCTTCGAGAACGAGACGGCCGAACATATCCGTGCCGCTTTTGAGGCCTTGAACTTCATGCGCCTACGCAACGAAATTGCTTTGGTCGAAGAGGGCCGGCAACCTTCTCACTACATCAGTCCCAGTACCCTTTCCAAAACCGAACAGGACTTGCTGCGCGAAGCCTTCCAGGCGGTCGGCAAACTCCAGGACGCCACGAAGCGCCATTTTGCCAAATCTCCGTTTTAACCTGAGCTCTTTATAAGAACAGGTAAGAGGCCAATTGTGCATCCCGCCGTGAGATATTTTCCGGTTCTCTCCGTATAATAACTCCATACACCCTCCGATCGCGAATCAAAAGCCCCACATTTTCAGGCTTTTAACTGCCAGAACAGGATCCCTATGTCTGGCAATCCCCTCCATGGCGTATGATAAATCTATACGCCCGCCCTCCGGGACATCCCTTTTTAAAACCACATTATCCCTACATATCGAACACTTACACGAAATAGAAGAATTGGCATAGCTGATGCTATTTAATGAAGACAAGAACGTAACCCGTTCAAAGGAGGTTTGCCATGAAATCCCGACTTTTCAATAGCGCCGCAATGCTGCTCGCCCTCTCGAGTCCCGCTTTGGCGGCACCGGATGAAGGCGCAGGGATGAGTCTTCTGGTCAAGCTTTTCCTCGGTTTTTTCGGATTGATCATTGCCACGCAGCTTGTCCCTGGACTTGTTCTGCTCGCCTCGATGCTCCGAGGGCTCTTCGGCAAAAGTGGTGCACTGGGCAAATCGTCCGAAGGCTCGCGCTGAACATCCGTACGGGCAAAGGAGGTATGTCATGGGAGTTTTACTGATCGCCGATAAGGATACCGCGGGGCGCAAGAAAATGACCGAATTCTTCGGTGCCGCCGGCTACCAGGTGCGTCAGAGCGGCTCGGCGGCGCGTGTGCTGATAGAGGTGCTGCAGAAAAAAGCCCAGGTTGTTCTGCTTGCCGGCGATTTCGATGACGTTCCCGCCGCCGACCTTGTGGCCATTCTGCGGCGCTGCAACCCGGATCTGACGATTATCCTGGTATCGGACGAGAGCTCCCCGGCGCTTTTACGCAAGATGCGCAGGGCCGGTATCTTCTATCACGCCTTGATTCCGCACAGCCCTGCTGACACAGAAGAACTCTCTCTGGCAGTACGCTGCGCGTTTGCGACCACCGAACCGGCACTTGCCGCGGGGATGCGCCAGTGAACGAACAACAAGAACGGTAATGTGCTACAAGCGCCAGACTCTCTCTCACGAAAGGAGACAGACCATGAAAACGATGGTGACAACGATTGCAGCAATTTTTCTTACGGCCCTGCCGGCTTTTGCGGCAGCGGGTACACGTCAGGATCACAGCGGTTTGGTGGTGTGGGTGTTTCTCGGCTTTTGCGCGTTGATTGTGGTGGCGCAATTGGTGCCGGCTTTCCTGATGATGCTCGGGTTCGTTAAGGGAGTAACCAAAGATCGCGAGTTCGCTCCGGACGAGGCGCAAAACAAGAGCTAGGTACGTCCTGCGGGCCTGCGAATCATTTTCCCGAGGGAGGAGAGGCTATGTTGAAAAAGGGAGTGAGGGTGTTTTGTCTTGTGGGCTTATTCCTGATGACCTTTACCGTCGCCACAGCGATTCCAGGAGTCATGGAGGGGTTTGGCGGGGTGGTGATCGGAGTCTTTTTACTCTATTGCGCACTGATCGTAGTGGCGCAGTTGATCTCGGCGCTTTATGCCGTGCGCATGATAATCGACGACCTTTTCACCAAAAACGTGCAAAAAGGGCCGTCAAAGCGAATCGTTTTAAGATAAACCAGGCGCTTTTATTTTCTTGCGGATCTTCGCGAACTGTCGCGAAGTCCTGAACACCGACATGCCGGATTCCTGCGCTCTTACCGGGCGCAGGGAAAAATCTGAGGAGGACACACCGTGAAGACGAAATCCACGATCTTTCTGCTGCTGCTCGCCGCGCTTGGCGCCGCCGTGCTGCTTGGGGCGCTGCCGGCGCTGGCCTGGCAGAGCGCCGACTGCCAGGGCTGCCACAGCGAATCCGAGATGGTCGGGGCCGAGTTGACCATCAATCCCGAGGTCTTCGCCACCACCCTGCACGCCGAGATGGGCTGCCCGAGCTGCCACATGGCCAGCGATACCCATCCGGACGGCGAGCCGGTGGAGGTGATCGGCTGCGCCGACTGCCACAGCGATGCCGCCGAGCAGTACGCCGCCGGCATCCACGCCGATTTCGCCGCCTGCAGCGACTGCCACGATCCGCACAGCGCCCGCGGCGCTGCGGCGGTTTCGGGCTACGCCATGAACCAGATGTGCGCCGGCTGCCACGCCCCGGGTTCCATGGCCGAGAGCCATGCCCGGTGGCTGCCCCAGGCCGGCGTGCACCTCGAGGCGGTGCCGTGCATCAGCTGCCACACCGGCAGCGAAGAGGTAGTGATCACCTGGTACGTCACCGACCGCGAGAAGCCCTACGGCGATTTTACTCCGGCCTCCTACGAGACGCTCGCCGCGGCGGCCAAAGGCAGCGGGGTGCCGCGCATTATCGATGCCGACGGCAACGGGCGCATCAGCATCGCAGAGTTGGGCACCTTCAACACCGCCCGCGAATACCGCGATCTGCACCTGGTGGGGATGATGACCCCCGAGAAGGTCAGCCACGACTTCGCGATCCTGGATAATCGCTGGGACTGCACCTACTGCCATGCCTCCGGGCCCGATGCCCTGCAGACCAGCTTCGTTGCCTTTCCCGAGGCCGACGGCACCCTGCGGCGCTTCGAGGTGGAGAAGGGCGCGGTCCTCGATGCCTTAAACGGCACGCCCGATTTCTACATGATGGGCGCCACGCGCAACCCGGTCATGAACTGGCTGGGCGGCGCGATCCTGGCCGGCGGGCTGGTGATGCCGCTTGGGCACGGTTTCTTCAGGCTCTTGACCATGAAGAACAGAAAGCACTGAAAAAGCCGGCCAGATCGCACACAGGAGAGCCCACTTGGCAGCAACACGATCGCTTAAGGAGATTTCGTCATGGCACAGCCCAAATACATCTATCTGCAGCCCACCCCGGTGCGCATCTGGCACTGGCTCAACGCCTTCGGTTTTCTGGCTCTGATCCTCTCGGGAATTCAGATCCGCTTTCCCGAGTACGTCAATATCTTCGGCAGCTACAAGGCGGCCATCGAGCTGCACAACGCCGCCGGCATCGTCATCTCGGTGAGCTTCTGTCTGTGGCTGGCCTACTACCTGGTCATCAGCCGCAAGCTGGCGCGCATCTATCTGCCGACCAAGGAGGATTTAAGCCACGGACTGGTGCGCCAGTCGGTGTTCTACTTCTTCAACTACTTTCGCGGCAAGCCCAACCCCCACCATCCGACCCCGGATGCCAAGTTCAACCCGCTGCAGAAATCGGCCTACCTGGTGATCATGATGGTGCTGGTGCCGCTGGTGATCGTCTCGGGGATTTTGCTTCTGAACATCGGCCCCATGCGCGAGCTGGTGCTGCTGCTCGGCGGGCTGAAGTTTGTGGTCGGGGCGCACTTTCTGCTGGCCTGCTGCCTGTGCGCCTTCATGTTCACCCACGTCTACCTGGCGACCCTGGGGCACACTCCGCTGGCCTACTTCAAGCCGATGTGGAGCGGCTGGGAAGAGGTGCA
>JAGXHK010000041.1 GCA_024636255.1 Desulfuromonadales bacterium
GGCCTCGCCAGGGGACGCTGATCACCGGCCGCTTTCTCGATGAACAGGAAGTCGACCTGCTCAAGCAGCAGACACAGGTCAGCTTTCGCATAAGTGCGGTGGGAGCAATGGAGATGCCGGCAAAGAGGTTTCGCATTCCGAACAAGCTGGGTGAAGAAATCCCGTTTCCGGAGATGGAGAGATTGCGGGAGGTCCAGGAGTATGCCGGCCTGTTCGCTGAAGATGTGGGCTGGAGCGAATTGCGATTTTACCGCGACCCCCGGTCACCCGATTCGTTCCTTCGCGCCTATACCGTCTTTCCCGACATCTACGGCAATCCGGCACTGGCTATCGAGGTGCTTATCCCTCGTTTTCTCGAACAGCTCACGCGCCAGGTTTCTTTGGTCGCGTTCGCCTGTATTGCGGCCGTGAGCATTTTGCTGACCCTTTCTCTTTTGATCTTTATGCGCCGCACGGTGATCGGCCCGGTTGCTCATCTGGCCCAGAGAATCTCAAGCATTCGGGACCGTGATCGTCTCTCCGAGCGTTGCGAAGTGGACAGCGGCGACGAGATCGGCACTCTGGCGAACAGCTACAATGCCATGCTTGAACGCCTGCAGGAAGACTCGCAGCGCCGCCGTGAGGCCGAAGAGAGCCTGCGCCGCAGCGAAGAGCGGTTCCGCGAACTGGCGATCCGCGATGACCTTACCGGTCTTTATAATACCCGCCATCTTTACCGCGCGCTGGGCAAACACTTCGAAACCTGTGAGCGCAAAAACGAGCCGCTGTCGCTGGTTTTTATCGACATCGATCGCTTCAAGCAAGTGGTCGATACCCATGGCCATCTCAATGGCAGCGAAGCCATTGCCGAGGTCGCGGGCACGATCGAGGCCTGCCTGCAGGATCCGGCCTTCGCTGTCGCCTATGGTGGTGATGAGTACGTGGTGGTTCTGCCGGGAATGGATAAGGGACAGGCAGCCTGCAAGGCTGAAGAGATCAGATCCCGGATGGCTGCAACCGGCTACCTTGCAAGCAAGGGACTCAACATCCGCCTCACAGCGAGTTTCGGAATAGCGAGCTATCCAGAGGACGCTGAAGATCTGAAGGGATTGCTCGCTATTGCCGATCAGTCGCTTTTTTACGTCAAAAGCAGGGGTCGCGACGCCATTTTCTGATATCCGCGGCTGCGATCAGTCCTCTGTCTGCCATTTCTCATCAAGAAACTGGTCGCGACCCGAGCCCCATCGGTAGAATTTATAACGCACCGGACTCTTCTCGTAATAGTCCTGGTGATATTCCTCGGCCCGATAGAATGGACCGGCGGGCACGATTTCAGTCGCGATCGGCTCGCTGAATCGTCCCGATTTTTCAAGCTGCTCTTTTGATTTTTCTGCCATTTTTTTCTGCTCTTCATTGTGGTAGAAGATAGCGCTGCGATACTGACGTCCCCGGTCGACGAACTGTCCACCCGGATCGGTGGGGTCGATGTTGCGCCAGAAGACCTCGAGCAATTCTTCATAGCTGATTTTTTCAGGGTCGTAGTGAATCCTCACCGCCTCGGCGTGAGCTGTCCTGCCGGCTGCGACCTCTTCGTAGGTGGGGTTTTCGACATCTCCGCCCGTATAGCCGGAAACGACCTCGGTCACCCCGTTGAGCTTCTCAAAGGGAGGCTCCATGCACCAGAAGCAACCACCGGCAAAGGTGGCCTCGGCCCGTCTTTTTTCTTCACCCATCTTGTTTTCTCCCGCTGCTGCACTGCTGACGCCGAACAGAACCAGCGCTGCAGTGAACGCCAGTCGCCTGAAACGATTCATGGTCAATCTCCTTTGCATCGCCTTTAGTTTACCACCAACGAAAAAGGCGAGCCAGAGGCCCGCCTTTTTCACGTATCGGAAATAAATCGCCGCACCGGCTCAGTGGCCCCTCAGGCTGTACAAAGGTGAACTTCACCATGCGGGTGCGGGCCCTCCCCGGGCGCACTCTTCGAGATCGGCCTGAATTATTCTGCGATGCGCAGGATCATGCCCCCCACGTAGCGCGGATCAAGATCTGCCGGCTGTAGCGCGCAGAACTCCTGATCCCAGATAGCCAGGCAGTGCTCTGCGAAGTGGCTGCCCCCGGGTTCAAGCTCCTCAAGCCACCCGATTGTGTCACGGCGCAGATCCGGATGCATTTCCCCTTCCTGAGCGACCCGCCGGTGCAGTTCCGTAAGCTCGCTGGCCGGAAACGGGGCGGGCATGAATTCGCGGCCCATAATCCGATTCGCCAGGGCGGTGAGAAAAATCTCCGAAAGCGTGAGATCTTCACCGCTCTCGGGAGTACACCCGGTGAGATCGATGTCTTCGGGAGAGCTCAGACGAAAGCCGAAGTGTTCGCTGAAGAGACGGCGCTGCACGTCGAGTTGCGCAAGCCATTCTTCGGCCAGTTGTAGATCGTGCCGGTTCGCGAAGGGCCGCGCGCCCCCCCGGTCGGATTGCTCCACACCCTCGAAAAGACGCGGCCGACGCTGGTTGAGGGCGTCCACGAAGGCCCTGTACGGACCGTCGAGAAAGGCGCCGATGGCAGATCGGGTGATTTGACGGGCACGCTTCTGCAACTCAAGGGTCAGGCTCAGTCCAATCCGGAACAGGTTCTGAAAATAGGCCGAACGAAACGTCTGAAACGCCTTTTCGGTATCTGCGCCGCAGAAGTACTCAAGACCAATATTGAGATAGCGATAGACCTCCTCCATCTTGGCTTCGACCTGCGCGGCATCGCCGACATCGGCCCGATCGGCGATCATCATCTTGTTGAGCAGATACGCCAGTTCCCAGCACTCATCGGCCTCGAGTCCGCTGCCGAGAATCTCGGCCAGAAGGTCATGGGACCGGGCGACAAGAAAAAATCCAGGCGCATCGGTGTCCGCCTCAGCCGGTTCGGCGGGGATTTTTTTCTCGCGCGCCGGGTCGTAGGTGGACGGGTCGAGATAGGCGAAGAGTTTCAGAGCCGTGAAGGGATCGGGAAAACCGCGGTCCTGAAGGCGACCATTGCGCGACTGATAGGCGGCTTCCTCGAGCTCGACCGTTTGCTCCCAGCGAACCGCCTCCATCATGTGAAGATAGAAATCCCGGTCGTGTCGAAAAATGATGTCGAGGAAATAAGCGACAATCTTGGCGCTCTCCGAATCGGGATACTCCACATCGTAGATACGCTCCAGACCGCCTTCGGCCAGCGCGTCCTCATCGGTGAGCGATTCAAGGCCGCGGCGGATGGAGACGAATTTCTGCAACATAACCACCAGCAGTTCGAAATCCATCTCCCAGACTGTCTGCATCACGTTCTGTTCACCGGTCTCGAGCAACAATACCAGCCACTCGAGGGCCGGCTTTGTCTGCAGAATGGCGTCCTCCCAGAAATCGAGATCGAAGAAGGTGGTCAGCTGCTCGGTACTGACCATGGCGAGCAGATCGACGCAATCTTCGGCCCCGAGTTCGCGCACGAGCAGATAGATCTCCTGCGCAGCCAGGCGGGGCACCATTTCGTGGGCGTCGTGAGCCTCGATGAGCAAATCGTACTTCTGGCGGCCGCTGGCACGGCGGACGATGGCGAGCCGCTCTTCGAAGGTCAGGACGTTATATTCCCGGGAGGTCAGGGCACGCGATTCACGCAGCAGGGTCAGGTGACCGCTGGTTTTTTCTTCGGGCAGGTCAATACGGGGCATGCACTCTAATTTCCTTGGCTGGTTTACGGCATCAGGCCGGAGCGTCAATGTAAAGCAGTCCCCATTTCAGGTCAAGGATGGCGACACCCCTGTCCCGTTGCGGCAATCGCTTCGGTTGATATACTTTTAATTGGCCGGTTGGCGCCGAGCGCCAATTGAGTACAGGGCGCAGAACGAGAACATCTGCGATGGAACCCAGAACTTCACAAGGACAAGTGCGACCATGGACGACCTGCCGATTCTGGAAGAAATCATCCGCATGAAAACCGCCGGCGAGCCCGGCACGCTGGTGACGATTGTTGAGAGCGCCGGATCCTCGCCGCGCAAGGCGGGGGCCAAAATGCTGGTGCGCCCAAACGGCGAGACCCTGGGAACGATCGGCGGCGGCCGGATTGAGGCCGAAGTGATCGCATCGGCCTCTCGGTCGGCCGTCGGCAGCAACCGGCCGCTGACGCTCACGTTCGACCTTACAGAGGAATACGGCCACGTCTGCGGCGGACGCCTGGTGCTCTACCTCGAGCCGCTTCTCAGTCAGCCGCATCTGATCATCTTCGGCGCCGGCCATGTCGGGCGCGCCATCGCGGCCGCTGCCCGCGGTGCCGGGTATCGCGGCACCCTTGTCGATCCCCGCATCTCTGCCCAGGAACTGCCGGAGGCGGATGAAACGCTGATTCTTCCCCCGGACCAGGCGCTTGATCGGCTTGCCCCTGGCAAACACTGCGCGGTGGCGGTGTGCACCAGCGACCATGAAAGTGATTTTGCCGTGGTGCGCTGCGCTCTGCAGACCCCGGCGAGCTACATCGGCATGCTCGGCAGTCGCCGCAAGCATGCCGTGCTGATGAAGCAGCTGAGCGAAGAAGGGGTTTGCAAAGAGCAGCGCGCGCGCATCATCTCCCCAATGGGCCTGGATATCGGCGCCGAAACTCCCGCGGAGATCGCAATCAGCATCGTCGCCCAGCTCATTGCCCACAGGAGACAGAATGATCCCGCATGTACCAGCGATTCTTCTTGCCGCCGGACAGTCCCGGCGGATGGGCCGCTGCAAGCAGCTGCTCCCGCTGGGAGGTAAGCCGGCTATTCGCCGCTGTCTCGAGTTGCTGCACCGCGGCGGTGCAAACGGGGCGATCGTCGTACTCGGCCGCGGTGGCGAGAAGATTGCCGCTGCCGCCGTCGGCCCGAACGTGATACTCGTTTCGAATCCTGACCGGGCTGCAGATATGGCATCATCCATCCGGGTTGGAATCTGCGCCCTGCCTCATAGCGCAAGTGCTGCCCTGATCTGCCTGTCCGATATGCCGCTGATTGATCCGGCAACGATCTGCGCGCTTCTGGCAGCGCATCGGGACCGACCTCGCGCGATCATCGTCCCGCTCCACGGCAACCGGCGAGGCCACCCTGTCCTTCTGCCCCGCGAGCTTATCCAGCGCTTCCACCCGAACATGACCCTGCGCGACCTGCTGCAGAGATATTCAGCGCTCATCGAGAGCGTTGCCGTCGCAGATGCCGGCACCAGGCTCGATATGGACACCCCTGCCGATTACAACCGGCTGCGCGCGCTGTGCCAAACAGGACCCTCTGACGAATAAATGACCCCCCAGGGTCGCCCGCCTTGATCGAATCCGCATGCGTGGACATCCGACTCTCTGTCTGCCTCCCGGCACCTTCAGAAGGACTGAAAACTGCAGGAGACGACTGTTGACAAAGGTGCGGACGCAATGCTTAGATATCACTAACATCTCTTACAAAAGAAAGACCGCCCGTTATGACGTCTGCCCCCCTGCCCACCTACCATGCACCGGCTGAACGAACTCCCCGGGAAAAGCTTCAGCGCCAGGCGGACTCGTTTCACAGCGACTCTTTTTTACGGCATGTTCTCGATGCGGTTCCCAATCTGCTGAGCATACTCAATGGCCAGCGGCAGATCGTCTTCACCAATCGCGCTCTCCTCGATTTTCTAAACGCCGAGCATGACAGCGCTGGACAGGGCCTGCGCCCCGGCGAACTCTTCGGATGTGCCAACGCCCGGCTCACCCCCGGCGGATGCGGCACGGCCGAGGTCTGCCGCACCTGCGGAGCTGTCAGCGCCATCCTGCACGCGTTCTCAGGCGAACAAACCGCGCGGGAGTTTAATCTGACCCGCACCGTGAACGGGCGCACCGCATCCCTCGATCTGCTCATTCAGGCAACGCCCCTGGAATACAGAGGCGAGCGTTTCAGCATCTTCAGCGTGCAGGATATCAGCCATCAGAAGCGCCGCGCGGCGCTGGAGCGGATCTTTTTCCACGATATTCTCAATCTGGCCGGCGGGGTGAAGGGATTCGCCGAGTTCATGTGCGAAGCGCCATCAGGGCAGACGCTGGAGATGGCTGAGCTGATTCATGCGACCTCCGGCCAGATCGTCGAGGAGATCAAGGCCCAGCGCACCCTGGTGGCCGCCGAAAACGACGATCTCAGAATCGAACGCAGCCTGCTCAATGGACGGCAACTGATCGAGCAGAGCGCCCGGATCTACCGCAACTATTCGCTGGCGCAGGAGAAGGAACTGGTCATCGCCCCCTCCCCTGATCTCTTTTTCGAAAGCGATGCGGCCCTCGTTCTGCGCGTTCTCGGCAACATGCTGAAAAACGCCCTGGAAGCAAGCCGCCCCGGCCAGCAGGTGACCATTGGCTGCGAGTCACGCGGCGGCGCCCAGTTCTGGGTTCACAATCCGGGGGTCATTCCGCGTGAAACGCAGGTGCAGATCTTTCGCCGTTCTTTCTCGACCAAAGGACGCGACCGCGGATTGGGAACCTACAGCATCCGCTTGCTCACCGAAGGGTATCTTCACGGCCGCGTCGATTTTTCTTCCACTGCCGAAGAAGGCACGATTTTCCGCGCCTGGTATCCACTCAAACCCGGCACAAACTGATCCTCTCGCCTACCTTTCCCTCCCCCGAGAATCCAGACGGCACACCTTACCACCCAACAGTCTCTGCAATATCACTTCAGGAGCCCACTTGGCGTCGTAACGTATTCCGGACCATTAGCCAGGTCGCGAACAGATTTTCATAAATCAATCCAGCCACTCACCAGAGACAGCAGACGGTCTGCAATTTTTTCCTACCTTGTTGAAATTGCTCCGAAGCCTGCTATGCTTAGCAGCGATTTGGTTCGCAGGCCCCGCCATGGGGAACGTCCAGTTCAAGTGGGCGGAATGTTAAAATCTCTGCAGGAGGAAATTTCATGGACGCATGGAGGTTGAAATATTTGGGAGTTGTGGCCGCCGTGATGGCCTGTCTTTTTTTGGCCACCAGCGCAATGGCGGCACAGAAAGAAGGCGCCTTAACCTTTTCGCCGATGATCGGCGGCTATGTCTTCGAGGGCAATCAGAACCTCGACGACGATCTGACATGGAGCCTGGGCATTGGCTACAACATCACGAAGACCTGGGCCACAGAGCTGGTTTACAACCAAGTCGACACTGAAACGGATCCTGGTAACGCAGATGTGGAGGCGCGCAATTTTCGTCTGGATGCTTTGTACCACTTCATGCCGGACATGGATTTGGTCCCCTACCTCGCCGCCGGAATCGGCGCGGCCGTTGTTGACCCGGACGAGGGCAGCAGCGATAGTGAATGGCTTTTCAATTACGGTGCCGGTCTGAAATATTACGTCACCGAAGCGATGGCCCTGCGTGGGGACGTTCGCCACATTTACACCGGAGAGGATGCGAATAACCTCTCCTATACCGCCGGCCTGATCTTCCAGTTTGCCCAGGCGGAAACGCCTTCTCCTCGAGACAGTGACGGCGACGGGGTCGATGACGAGCGCGATCAATGCCCGGATACGCCCCGCGGCGTCAAAGTGGACAGCAAGGGCTGCCCGCTCGACAGCGACGGCGACGGTGTCCCGGATCACCAGGACGAATGCCCCGACACACCCGAGGGAGCCCCGGTTGATGACCAGGGCTGCGCCCTCGACAGCGACAATGACGGCGTTCCGGATTATCTCGATCAATGCCCCAACACGGTTGCCGGTGTCATGGTCGACGAGAAAGGGTGCACACTTAAATACACTCTGCATATCGAGTTCGAATTCGATAAAGCCGAGATTCAGCCGCGCTACCATGACGATCTGCGCCAGGCGGCCGACTTCATCAAACGCTACCAGGCGCCCAAGATTCTCATCGCCGGGCATACCGACAACATTGGCGAAGAGGACTACAATAAGCAGCTCTCCCAAAGACGAGCCGCTTCAGTGCGCCAGTATCTGATTGAGAATTTCGACATCCAGGCCGATCGCCTGGCCGCTCGAGGTTACGGGCAATCCCGCCCGATCGCTCCGAACACCACGCCTGAAGGCCGCCAGCAGAACCGCCGAGTCGAGATCATCTGCTGCGTGATCATCCCCGACTGACGATTTATCAGAGTGCAAACAATAAAAAAGGCCGGAGATTCTCCGGCCTTTTTTATTGCCTCCGTCTTTCTCAGCGTCGCTGAGCGACCAGAAGTTCGGGGGCATGCTCACGGTTTGCCGCTGAGATTTTGAGAAGTTCCCACTCGCAGGGCTGGAGCCCTCTCAGAAACTCACGAACACAAGTTGACTCCTCCTCTCCGCCAGGATGCCCGGAATAGAGCACCGCGGCCAACCGCCCGCCGGAAGACAAAAGAGTGAGGGCTTGCTGCAGAGCGGGCAGAGTTGAATCGGCGCGGGTAACCACGCGCTGATCGCTGCCGGGAAGATAGCCAAGGTTGGCGATAACAGCACGAACCGGGGTCTGAACATAGCGTGCGAGCCGCGCATGATCGTCCCCAATGAGATGAACGCCTGGAGGCGGGTTTGCCGGCAAGGAGTCTGCAGAGCAAAGCGTCGTCATCGCGCCCACCCTCCGGAGTCTATCCGCCGTGGCCTTAAGTGCCTCCGTCTGCACGTCGAAAGCGAAAACACGGCCGTCGGTGCCGACCTGTTGGTAAAGAAAAAGAGTGTCATGGCCGTTTCCCGCTGTCAGGTCGAGGGCGGTGTCGCCGGGGCGCAGAATTTCGGCAAGCAGACGTTGCGCCCATGGGACGATTCGCGTCAGGTGAGCGGGCATGGCAGTATTTCAGTCGCCGCCGCTGATTGTCGTCTCTTTTTGCGCGGCAACCTTGGCATCGATCATTTCACGATGCGTCAGGCGCAACAGGGAGGTCATCTGGCGAGCCAGAGACTCTTCATACATGTCCATCACTCCGTCGGCAAAAATGACCCGCCATAAATTGCGCATAACCTGCTGTTTCTCATCGCGCGAAAGATTTTCATGGATCTGCCGGCCGTACTGAAAAAGGTCGACACTCTTTTCCTGTTCGGTGCGCGCCAGTTCGACCAGTTCAGCGGCGGCCTCTTCAGAGAGATCGAACTGATGCCGCATGATCTTCTCAATGAGTCGCTCCTCGACAACTGCAAGCGTTCTGTCGGCGTGGGCCATTTCGAGCAGCAGGACGCAGGTGGCCACCTCGATGCGCTCGGCCGGGTTCGCCGATCGCTCTGCGGAGTCGGCGAACAGTTTCTTCAGCTTCTGTATCATTTTTTTCCTTTCGAGTCAGGCGGTATAGCGGATCACGCGCGCCCGTTCCAGGGTGATCATTCCACCTTCGAGCATTTTATCAAACAAAGGAAGGACAGTGTCGAGCTTCTCCTGTTGCTCGACCACCTCGATCACCACCGGCAGGTCACCTGAAAAGCGCAGGACCTTGTCGGTATGCGGCGTGCTTCGCGCACCGTACCCCATAATACCACGCAAAACCGTTGCCCCTGCGATTCCTTCGCGGAGCAGCACCTCGACGAGGGCTTCATAGAGGGGGCGACGTTCCCAGCGGTCGCTTTCGCCGATAAAAATTCGCATCAGAGTCTGTTCACCTTCCAGACGGGACATGGCAAGCCCTCCTAAATAAGCTGGCGAGCAGCATAGATGCCAAGAGCAGCGCAGAATATACAGACGGTCACGTTGAGTAAAATATTCACACCGGCCTGAAGCAAACTGCCCTCTTCGAGCAGGCGTACCGTCTCGTAGGAGAACGTGGAAAAAGTTGTAAAGCCACCCATGAAACCGATCGCGATACCGGCACGTACTTCAGCTGTGAACCAGGCAGTACGCAGAGCGCTCTCCATAAGAAGGCCCAGCAGAAAAGAACCCATCAGATTGACGATCAGCGTCCCGTAGGGCAGACCACGACCCATCAGAGCGTGAGCCCAGCCCGCAACCAGGTAACGGGACAGGCAGCCGAGAGCTCCGAAAATTGCGATATAGAAGGCTGACATCGGATCAAGCTCCAGACAGGGCGGAAAACCTTGTTATTATGCCGCCCTCTCCGTAGAGTGTCAACAGAACCGTCTATTTTTTCGGACACTTAAGCCGAACATCTCTTGCGCCCCAGATCGTTTTATGTTACAAATTTTTTTAGCACTCACTGACGATGAGTGCCAAAAACGAACGAAGATGGAGGACTGTGGATGAGTACTGCCTATCTCCCCGTCATCAGCGACGGGCTTGATACTTACATGAGTCAGATAAACCGCTTTGATGTCCTGAGTCGGCAAGAGGAATACGAACTGGCCATGCGTTATCGCAAGCGCGATGAGATCGAAGCGGCACACCATCTGATCTGCGCGAACCTGCGCTTCGTAGTGAAAATCGCTCACGAATACCGTGGCTACGGACTGCGTCTCGCAGACCTGATCCAAGAGGGGAACATCGGCTTGATGATGGCGGTCAAAAAATTCAATCCCGACCGCGGTATCCGGCTCATCTCTTATGGTGTGTGGTGGATCCGGGCCTATATCCATAACTTCATCATTCGTAGCTGGTCGCTGGTGAAAATCGGCACGACACAGGCCCAGAAAAAACTTTTCTTTAAACTAAAGCAGACCCGACAGGCTCTGATGGGAGACGACGGGCAAGAAGATTCCGCTGCCATTGCCCGCTCCCTCGATGTGCGCGATCAAGACGTCAAAGAGATGGCGCTGCGCATGAATGCGCGGGACGCTTCGCTGAATATCGAACTCAACGAGGAATCGAGCTTCACGCTGCTCGAAACGTTGGCCGATGATCGCGAAAATCAGGAGGAAACTCTCGCCCGCCGTGAGGAGCACGACAATCTCGCGGCCCATGTCAAAAGTGCCCTTAGCCTGCTCAACGAGCGCGAACGGCACATCATTGACGAGCGCATCCTTTCCGATGATCCGCGCACCTTGCAGGATCTGGCCGATGATTTCGGCATCAGTCGCGAGCGCGTGCGCCAACTCGAACACAACGCCCTGCGAAAAATGCGGGGGAGTCTCGAATTGCCAGGCGGATTCGATGCAGCCACGGCAAGCTGACCGCACAACCGGGATTCGTGACCACTCCGGCATTTACCTTTAAGCCCATGCATTTTCCACCGGTAAGGATTCCTCCGCTATGATCAGAATAAATCTGGCCGTCGCCGCCTTGATGATCGCCGTTTCCGCCTGCGCTCCGACCAAGCAGAGCGCCTCCCAAGGGGCCGATTACTATTTCCAGGAAGGCGAGAAGTATTTCGAGAAAAAACTCTATGACGAGGCGATTTCGTCCTGGGAAAAAGTTCGCGAGAGTTACTACTCCCCCGAGCTGAACATCCTGGCGGAGCTGAAAATTGCCGAAGCCTACTTTCTTGCCGGACGCTACGTCGAAGCGGCAGCGGCCTATGAGGATTTTCTCAAGCAACACCCCGACCACAAACGCACACCGGAAGTCCTCTATCAACTCGGCCTGTCCTATTACGAACAGATGCTTTCACCGGACCGCGATCAGACCGCGACCCGAAACGCGCTGGCGACCTTTGAGATTTTACTGGACAAATATCCCGACGATCCGCGTGCCGAGGAGGTCGGCTTTCTTATTCGCCGGTGCAAGGACCGCCTCGCAGATCATGAATTCGATGTCGGGCGCTTCTATCTGCGCACAGATCATTATGAAGCGGCCATTATGCGCCTGAACGATTTGTTCGCCCGTTATCCGAATTATTTTTACAGGGACCGAGCCTACTATTATCTGGGTCGTGCCTACATGGAAAGCCAGCAGAAAGACAAGGCGATTGAGACATTCAATACCCTCTATCGGGAATTTCCGAAAAGCGAGTTCGTCCTCAAGGCACAGAAGCTCATGGCCGAGAGGTACTGAAGCTGCAAAAAGCCCTCTTTGGTCTCCGAAGAGGGCTTTTTTATTCACTTTTCCCGCCCTCCTCGCCTTCCATACCACAAATAGTAAATTCAATCTTTTTTCTTGACTTGCCGTTTACGCCATATTATAAGAGGAAATGTTTAATATAACGCGATTTTAAAGGTATCCTTTTTTCACCTGTGGCCGGATTCGTCCTGCTTGAATCCGCGAAAACCCTGACTTCACCTGTTTATTACAACTGCTGAGAGAATTAAGTACTTCAAACAGCTGTTTCCTATTTTTTAGCGTCAGCAAAAACTGACACGATCCAGGATCGTGCAGCCTGTCCTACTTAAATACATTTCAGGAGGAGAGAGAATGGACTACGGTACTCTGGAAAGTCGCGTCCGGCGCAAATCCCTGCTCAACAAGGTCATGAAGGCTGAGGAGACCATTCAGTTCTTCAAGCCCGGCATGAACCTGGGGTGGTCCGGCTTCACCCCGGCGGGCTATCCGAAAGAAGTTCCCATCGCCCTGGCAGACCATGTGGAACAGAACAACCTGCAGGGAAAAATGCAGTTCAATCTCTTTGTCGGCGCATCCGTTGGCGCTGAGACCGAGGACCGCTGGGCGACCCTCGACATGATTGACCGCCGCTGGCCCTACCAGACCGGCAAGAACATCGCCAAGGGAATCAATACCGGCAAGATCCGCATGGGCGACAAGCATCTCGGCCACTTCGCTCAGGATGTCGGCTACGGGTTCTATACAGAGAACGGCCGCATGGATATCGCCATCATCGAAGTCTCGGCCATCACCGAGGACTGCGGTCTGGCACTCACCTCTTCCTGCGGCATCGTGCCCGAACTGATGAGGGTCGCCGATAAAATCATTCTCGAAGTGAACACCGGACAACCCTCCTTCGAGGGAATGCATGACATCATCATGCAGGAGAAGCCGCCGCACCGCCAGCCGATGCTGATCAGTTCGGCCGAGCAGCGTGTCGGAACCCCCTATGTGCCCTGCGATCCGGAAAAAATCGTTGCTGTCGTTGAATCGAAGCGCCGCGACAAGGGGCGCGCGTTCGCCGAGCAGGATGAAAATTCAGAACTGATCGCCCAGCACATCCTCGAATTCTTCCATCACGAAGTGAAAAAGGGCCGACTGCCCGAGAATCTGCTGCCGCTTCAGTCCGGCGTCGGCTCCATTGCCAACGCAGTCGTCGGCGGATTGTGCAAGGGTGATTTCTACAACCTGAGCGTTTATACCGAGGTCCTGCAGGACACCATGCTGGACCTGTTCGACTCCGGCAAGCTCAATTTCGCCTCAGCCTGCTCCCTGTCCCTCTCCGAAAACCCTGGATTCCCGCGCTTTTTCGACGCATGGGACAATTATGCCCATAAAATCGTACTGCGTCCGCTTTCGGTATCCAATGCACCGGAACCGATCCGCCGACTTGGGTGTATCGCCATGAATACACCTGTCGAGTTCGACATTTATGCGCATGCAAACTCCACCCTGGTCGGTGGTACGCGCATGATCAATGGTCTCGGCGGATACGGCGATTTCCTGCGCAACGGCTACCTGAAGATCATGCACTCGCCTTCTGTACGCCCCAGCAAGACCGACCCCTTGGGCATCACCTGCGTTGTGCCAAAAGCTCCGCATATCGATCACACCGAGCACGACCTCGATTGCGTGGTCACCGAGCAGGGCCTTGCGGATCTGCGCGGTGTGGCCCCGAAAGAGCGTGCGAAGCTCATCATCGAGAAGTGTGCTCACCCGGAATACAAGCCGATTCTCAACGAGTACCTGGAAATGGCCTCGAAAGACTGCCTCGAAAGAGGCGTCGGTCACGAGCCGCAGCTTTTCGATCGCGCTTTTAAGATGCAGCAGAACCTGGCTGCCAACGGCACCATGCGCATCAAGAACTGGGATATCAAAATCGATCTTTGCGAATAACCGATATTCTAACTTCTGCACCATCAAGCCCCGCCCTATCGGCGGGGCTTTTCTTTTGCCTATTTGTTCATTCCGCCTTTTGCAAAGAGAAACGGCCCCAATAGGGGCCGCGTCGAGAACGTCACAGGTGTGCTCTTCAGAGTTTCTGGTGGTGGGCGGAGAGGTAAGAAGAAACCCCTTCTTTGTCGGGCTTCATCCCTGTTTCTCCTTTGCTCCAGCCCGCAGGGCAGACTTCTCCGTACTTTTCGGTGAACTGAAGAGCGTCGACCATGCGCAGCATCTCATCAACGTTGCGTCCCAGGGGCAGATCGTTGACGACCTGGTGGCGCACGATACCTTCCTTGTCGATCAGGAAAGATCCGCGAAAAGCCACTCCTGCATCCCCGAACTCCACATCGTAGTCCTTGCAGATCGTATGCTTCACATCCGCGACGAGCGGATAGGTGATTTCACCGATCCCGCCCTGATCAACAGGCGTATTTCGCCAGGCGACATGGGTGAACTGCGAGTCAACGGAGCAACCGATGACCTGAACATCGCGCTCTTCGAACTCCTTGATCCGTTTACTGAAAGCAATCAGCTCAGTCGGACAGACGAACGTGAAGTCCAGGGGGTAAAAAAACATGACGATATATTTTCCCTTGTAGTCAGAGAGAGAAAAATCTTCATTGATCGAACCATCGGGCATGACGGCAGGTGCTTTGAAATCGGGGGCCTTTTGGGTGACCAGTACGCTCATCGATAAAACTCCTGAAAAAAGAGGTGGCCATTGAAAACAAGCAGGTGAAACTCCATTTTAACGGCCCATCCCTCCCTGTCAAGACATTGATAACCTTTTTTGTCACTTTTTTCGATTGCGCGGATGGGCTTTGTCATAGACGGACATAAGGTGATCAATGCTGACCTGGGTGTACTTCTGGGTCGTCGACAAGGATGCGTGGCCAAGCAATTCCTGAATGGCACGCAGGTCTGCCCCGCCTTCAACCAGAAGATGGGTGGCGAAGGAGTGGCGCAAGGTATGCGGTGTGGCCTCCTTCAGAATGCCGGCACGCAGCAACTGGTTCTTCAGATTGCGCTGTATGCTGCGCGGGGTCAGCCGCCCGCCGCGATGATTGAGAAAGAGCGGTGCATCGCCCTCCGGCCAGCCGCGCGCTTCAAGATAACGCGAGAGCGCCTTGCAGGCCTTGCGTCCTAGAGGAACAATCCGTTCCTTGCGTCCTTTGCCCAGGGCTCGCACCAGGCGCTCCTGCAGGTCGACATGGGCCACATCGAGCCCAGTCAGTTCGCTGACCCGCAATCCGCATGAATAAAGAGTCTCGAGCAGAGCGCGGTCGCGCAGGCCGAGAGCATCGGAGGAGTTGTTTGTTTCCATCAAGCCGCACGCTTCATCGACTGTCAGGGTCTTCGGCAGATATTTTTCCTGACGAGGGATAGCAAGGCTTTCTGCCGGGTTGGCAGGAACAACCCCTTCGCGCTCCAGGAAACGGAAAAAAGTACGTAACGCTGCCAGCTTGCGTCCGATCGAGCTGCGTTTGTGTCCCTTGCTCAACCGGGCGAGATAGCGACGCAAAACCACCAAGTCGACTCTCCGTACGAGATCTTCACCAGGTCCCGACCAATCGAGATCTTGGTGCAAAAAAGCCGAAAAGGCCGATACATCCCTGCGGTAGGCCTTATGGGTATTGGGCGAGAGATTGCGTTCGATCTGCAGGTAATGGTCGAAACGTGCAAGCAATTGATCCATCCGAAGCCTCTCCTTCTGCTTCTGTTCGACATTGATTGACCGGTCCCCACGCGCATGAGATAATTCCCGAAAAACTTCGAGGCCCTTTGCATGCTTTTTCTTTTTATCATTTTTTCTGCAATTTTTATATCGGTTGCCGCAACGGTGATTCTAAGCTACCACATGGCGTGGTACGAATGGGGAAACAGACACCCTGAACTGATTGAGCGCCGGTTCGCCCGACAGACGCTCTGGTTCGTCGCCCGCCTGCTCTTCTCAGAGGTCTTCTATCTTCTGATCACCGTGCTGGCCCACCCGCTCGGCTGGCTTCCGCATCGGAAATCACCCGGGAGGGGTGAACCCGTCATTTTTCTGCATGGGCTGTTCCACAACCGCGCCTGCTGGTTCTGGCTGCAGCGCCGCTTAAGCCATCATGGCATCGGCCCGCTCTATAGCCTCAACCTTAATACCTGGCGGGACCTGGAGAGCATCACCGAACAGCTCGCCAAACGGGTCGATTTGCTGCGCCTGCGGCTGGGTGTCGAAAAGGTCCATCTGGTCGGCCATTCGCTCGGCGGGCTTGTCGCCCGCAATTATATTCAGCTGCGTGGGGGTGCGAACAAGGTCGCAAGCTGTTTGACCATCGGCACGCCGCATGGCGGGTCCCGGCTGGCGCCTTTTGCCCTTTCGCC
>JAGXHK010000042.1 GCA_024636255.1 Desulfuromonadales bacterium
GGCAGCGTCAGATGTGTATAAGAGACAGCCTGCAGACTGAGCCGGGCGCTGTGATAATCGGCCAGGCTGGCTTCGGCCTCGGCCTGTGCCGCGTCCACCGAGCGCCTCACCCTCCCCCAGAGATCGACTTCATAACCGAGGTCGAGGGGGAGGTCGATAAAGGTGTTGGTCCCGCCCACCCCGGTCGGCGACAATCCGCCGGATGTCCTGGAGCGGTTTGCGCTGGCATTGAAGTCGAAGCGCGGATAACGCTCCGAGCGGCTCGCAGAAAGCCCGGCCCGGGCCTGGGCCACGCGGGACAACGCCACCTGCAGACCAGGATTGTCGGCCATCGCCCGCTCTTGCAGGGCATTCAGAGCCGGATCGCCGAAAACCGTCCACCACTCTCCGCGGGGGACGGTATCCCGCGGTTCGGCCAGCCGCCAGGGGCCCTCCTCTTTGAAGGTGAGCGGCATGGGCGGCTGCGGGGGGCGGTAGGCGGGGCCAAGGGTGCAGGCAGCCAGAGGGAGAATCAACAGGGTGAGCACAATAAAACGAAGCATCTTCTTACCCTTCCGCAGGTTCCGGCAGCAGATCTGCGCCTTCGGTGGCATTCTCCTCGATCTGCCGGCGCCGGGCGATAAGCAGATAGGCGGTGGGGACGACAAAGAGCGTCAGCGCCGTTCCCAGGGTCATGCCGCCGACGATGACCCAGCCGATGGCCTGCCGGCTCTCCGCGCCGGCGCCATGCGCCAGGGCCAGCGGAACGGCGCCCAGCACCATGGCGCCCGTGGTCATGAGGATGGGACGCAGGCGCAGGGCGGCGGATTCCACCACCGCGTCAAGCTTGCTCTTGCCCTCTTCCTGCAGCTGATTGGCGAATTCGACGATGAGAATGCCGTGCTTGGTGATCAGGCCGATCAGGGTCACCAGGCCGATCTGGCTGTACACGTTCAGGGTGTGGCCTGAGAGGTAGAGCGCCCCGAGGGCACCGGTCACGCTGAGCGGAACCGAGAGCATGATGATGAACGGATCGACAAAGCTCTCGAACTGAGCCGCCAGCACCAGGTAAATGAAACCCAGGGCGAGCAGAAAGGTCACGTAGAGACTGGCGCTCGACTCCTTGAACTCGCGCGAAGGCCCGTCGTAGTCGATCACCGCACCTGCGGGCAGGACCCGGGCGGCGATCTCTTCCAGCGCGGTCAGCCCATCGGAGAGAGCGTAGCCCGGCGCCAGGCTGGCGGTAATCTTGGCGGCGCGCAGCTGATTGAAATGGTTGAGCTCCTTGGGGGCCACCGTCTCGTCGACCTGTACCAGGTTGGCGAGCTGCACCATATTGCCGCCGTTGCCGCGCACATAGATGGACGACAGATCGGCGGGGGAAACCCGCTCGGCATCTTCGACCTGGACGATGACGTCGTACTGCTTGCCATCGCGCTTAAAGCGCGTCACCTGGCGCCCGCCGAGCATCGTTTCGAGGGTGCGGCCAACGGTCGCGATGTCAGCGCCGACGTCGACGGTCTTCTCTCTGTCGACCTGAACCGAGAGCTGGGGCTTGTTCAGCTTCAGATCGGAATCAAGATTCTGAAAACCCGGCCACTGGCGGGCCTCGGTCATGACAGCCTCGGCCATCTTCTGCAGCTCCTCGTACGGTGCGTTGGTCTGGATGACGAATTGCACCGGCTTGGCCAGGGGGCTCTGCCCGAGAGAGGGCGGATTGAGGGGAAAGGCCATGACGCCGGGGATGCCGCCGTAGAGCTTGGGCTGCAGCTCGGTGACGATCTCCTGTTGCTTGCGCTCGCGTTTCTCCCAGGGATCCAAGTTGGCGAAGGAGATGATCTGGGAGACGACCGGAAAGCCGGTAATCACGAAATAGCGCTCGATCTCGTCGGTGCCGGCATAGACATCTTCCATCATCCGCGCGTATCTGTCGGTGTAGGCGACGGTCGAGCCTTCGGGGGCGATGCCGACGCCGAGGATGGTGCCCCGATCTTCGGTCGGAGCGAGCTCGGATTTGAGGGCGCCGAAGAGAAACCAGGCCGACCCGGCCACGCCCAGGGCGATCAGGAGCACCACCAGGCTGCCGCGCAGGGACAGGCGCAGCAGAGTGCGGTAGCCGTTGGTCATGGCCACCATGCCCCGTTCGATAAAGTTATAGACGGCTGAGTGCCTGGTCTGGTGGCGCAGCAGCTTTGAACACATCATCGGCGAGAGGGTCAGGGCCACAAACCCGGAGACCAGAACGGCGCCGGCGAGCGTCAGGGCGAACTCGGTAAAGAGCCGCCCGGTGCGCCCCTCCATAAAACCGATAGGGGCGTAGACCGCGGCCAGCGTCAGGGTCATGGCGATGACCGCGAAGGCAATCTCCCGGCTCCCCTTGAAAGCCGCCTGTCGCGGCGCCATCCCGTTCTCGATATGGCGGTGGATATTCTCGAGCACGACGATGGCATCGTCCACCACCAGCCCGATCGCCAGCACCATGGCGAGCAGGGTCAGGGTGTTCACCGAGAAGCCGAGAACGTACATGACGCCGAAGGCGCCGATCAGCGACACCGGAATCGTCACCAGAGGCACGAGGGTCGAGCGCAGGCTGCGCAGAAAAACGAAAATGACCAGAATGACCAGGACGACCGCCTCGGCGATGGTGGTGTAGACGTTCTGGATCGAGCGGTCGATGAAGACCGAGCGGTCATAGGCGACCTCGACGGTCATCCCCTCGGGCAGATCCGCCTCGATCTGCGGCAGCATGGCCTGCACGTCTGTCGAAATATCCAGAGGATTGGCCGTGGCCTGCTTGACCACCCCGAGCGCGACCGAAGGCTGGCCGTTGAAGCGCACGACCCGCCGCTCATCCTCAGCGGCGATCTCGGCACGCCCCACATCCTGCAGGCGCACCAGGTAGTCGCCCGCATCGCGCAGAATCATCGCCTCAAACTGCTCCGGCGTGCGCAGATCGGTCTCGGCGAGAACGGTGAACTCGCGCTCGACCGACTCGATGCGGCCCGAGGGAATCTCTACATTCTGGCGCCGCAGTGCGCTCTCCACATCCTGCGGGGTCAGGCGATAGGCGGCCAGGCGCGCCGGGTCGAGCCAGAGACGCATGGCATAGCGCCGCTCGCCGATGATCTGCGCGTTGGCCACCCCGTTGATATTCTGCAGACGGTCCTTGACGTAGCGATCGGCGTAGTCGGAGATCTCCAGGGGCGTATGGCGGCTGGATGAGAACGCCAGATAGATGGTCGGCTGGGCGTCCGCCTCGACCTTGCTGATGACCGGCTCGCTGATCTCGTCGGGCAGCAGATCGCGCACCCGCGAAACGCGATCGCGCACGTCGTTGGCCGCCTCGTCAGGATTGCGGCTGAGGCGGAACTTGACGGTGATCTGACTCATCTCCGGGCGGGAGATGGAGGTCAGCAGGTCGATCCCGTCGATCCCGGCAAGGCTCTCCTCGAGGGGCTGAGTGATCTGAGACTCGATGATCTCGGCGGTCGCGCCTGGGTAGCGGGTCTCGACGTTGACCACCGGCTCGTCGATATTCGGATATTCGCGCACCGAAAGCCGCTGGTAGCAGATCAGGCCCACCAGAATGACCACCAGGCTCATCACCGTGGCCAGGACGGGGCGCTTTATGGACAGATCGGAAAGAACCATGGGTTATCCTTCTTTATTGGCCGTGTCTTTATGCACCGGTTCGTTGCCCACCGGCTCGGCCTGTGCGGCTATCGGCAGGACGGTCACCGGCATGCCTGGCCGAACCTTGATATGGCCGGCGGTGATGACGGTATCACCCGCCTGCACGCCCTCGCGAATCTCTACCCGCCCCTTCTGGCGGATGCCCAGCCTGACCGGGGCGGCTTCTACTTTGCCGTCCACCACTTTGTAGACCAGCTGCTGCTCCCCCTGGGCGAACAGCGCCTCCTCGGGCACCATCAGCGCCTCGGCCCGCCTCTCCAGAACCAGGGAAACGCGGGCGAACATGCCGGGGTTGAGCACGTGGTGCTCATTATCCAGGCGCGCCCGCAGCAGAATGCTGCGACCCTGCGCGTCGAACTGCGGTGCGACGGCGATCACCTGACCGGGAAAAGTGGTGCCGGGGACGGCATCGACGGTGACCGCGAGAGTCTGACCGACCTGCACCTGACGGGCAAAGCCTTCGGGGATATTGAAATCGACCTTGATGGGATCGATGGCATCGAGCTTGACGATGGGATCGCCCGGGCGCAGATAGGCGCCGGGACTCACGTTGCGCAGCCCAAGACGACCGGCGAAGGGAGCGCGGATAACGGTCCTGCGCAGGTTGGCCTCGGCCAGACGCTCGCTGGCCTGATCGAGCTGCCACTTGGCAAAGGCTTCGTCCCGCTCGCGCTCGGCGATGGCGTCGTCCTTGAGCAGAAGCTCCGCACGCCGGTAATTCGCCCGGCTGAGCTCCAGACTGGCCCGGGCCCGGTCAAGCTCTGCCTTGAGCACCGAATCATCGAGCCGGATCAGGACCTGGCCGGCCGCGACCTGCTCGCCCTCGGCAAAAGAGATTTCCGTCACCAGTCCGGCGATTTCCGTGCTGAGCACCACGGATTCATCCGACTGCAGAGACCCCACGGCGCTCAGCTCGCGATTCACCGCCGCCACCGCGACCTGAACGGCTTCCACCGGCATCCCGGGTGGCGGATCTGCCGGCGCGTCGGCGTTTTTCTTCTCCTCTTCGCCCCCAAAAGAGCCGAGAGAGAACATCAGCAAACCGGCGATCACCAGTACGCTTAAGATGCCGAGCGACCAGAGAATCCGCCCGCGACCCGCCTTTTTTCCCGAAGTGTTTTCCTGCATACGCTCTTCTGTCATCTTTTTTCACCTCAAAGGAGTGAATAATCACTCCGGATTTATAAAGACTTTCCAGTCTTCTGCCGGTTGCCGCCTTTTGCAGGCCGGTTTTCGCTCAACGCTTCAGCCCGTCCCAGGACGCCTCGACGGTCTGCCGGATCATCTCGTCGTCCACCGCCAGGTTGCGGTTGTTATGCTCCTTGGCTAAAGCGACGATCGGCCCGTACGCCAGAGCCTGCAGCACAGAGATGGGCGCCTCTTTGACGATCTGCTCGGCCCGGGCGGCGATCAGCAGCTGCCGGACGGTTTCATCCTCCTCCGGAGCGGCGCAGTCCTCGCAGGCGGAGAAGGGCGAGAAATAATATTGCTCCATGAACCGGAATTCCTGGGGATTTTCCAGGAAGAACCGCAGCAGGCGCATCATCGCACGGAGATAGCGCACACGCACCGGCATCGCGGCAGGCGCATCCGAATACAGGCTGATCCGGGCCTTTTCGTGCACCTCGCGGTAGAGCTCGCGGATCAGTTCGTCCTTATCCTTGAAATAACGGTAGATCGTGCCCACCCCGACCCCCGCCTTCTGCGCGAGCAGCGAGGTTGGCGCCCCGTGAAAGCCCTGCTCGGCGAACAGTTCCAGGGCAGCTTTCAGGATAAGATCTCGTTTGCTGGTTTTTTCCATAATCCTGACTCGAGTTTTTCGGAGTGAACGTTCAGTCCGGGACGATAAAGAAAAAATCCCCCCGGGTCAAGCCAATTTCTCAAGCCCCGGGAGGATGGGTCGGGCCAGGCGGCATAACCCGCCTGACGCGGATTCAGATCAGATGAACAGGTCGCTGTCGGCATGCTCCGAGACTTCCAGATAGGCGGCGACACCGCCGACCTGAATGCCGTCGATCAACTCCTCGCGACGCAGCCCCATGAGCTCCATCGACATCTGGCAGACCACGATGTTGACGCCGTCCCTGATGGCCGCGGCCATCATCTCCTCGATGGCCGCCACCTCCCGGCGCTTCATAATGCCCCGGATCATCCGCGCGCCCAGGCCGCCCATATTCATCCGCGACAGAGGCAGCTTGTTGCTGCCGCGCGGCATCATCATCTCAAAGGCTTTTTCGACCGGGTTTTTTTCAGTCCCGCGGTTTTCCCGGGCTTTCGCAGCACGTTGAGCCCCCAGAAGGTGAAGAACATGGTCACCTTGCGCCCCATGGCCCGGGCGCCGTTGGCAATGATGAAACTGGCGATCGCCTTGTCCAGGTCGCCGGAGAAGACCACGATGGTCTTGTCGTTGCCGGCCCCGACCGGCCTGGCCTCGATCGCGGTACCCAGGGTGCCGTCATAGATGCGCGGCGACACCCCCGAGAGGTTGCCTGCGGCGATCCGCCCCTGCTTGTTGGCCGGCCCGGCCAGCGGGATGGCAGCCTTTTTTCCGGACAGGGGGTTGATCACCTCGATCGCATCGCCGGCCGCGTAGACATGCGGCGCACTGGTGCGCAGGTCTTCGTCCACAACGATGTGCCCGCGCGGCCCCAGAGCGATGCCCGAGCCTTCCAGAAAACCGGTGTTCGGCCTGACGCCGATGGGGAGCATCACCAGATCGGCGCCGATCTCGCGGCCACTGGCGAGACGGGCGACGATCGCGCCCTCTGCCGCGGGTTCGAAGGCGGTGACGCTCTCTGCAAGATGCAGCTCGATCCCCTGTTGCTGAAGTTCGCTGTGTACCAGCGCCGCCATCTCGTAGTCGAGCGGGCTCAGGGCCTGATCGGCCATCTCCACGACAATGACGCGAATGCCACGGGCATGAAGATTCTCGGCCATCTCCAGGCCGATAAAACCGGCCCCGACCACCAGGGCGGTTTTTATCTCCCCCTGATCGACCACCTTTCGGATGCGGTCCGTGTCGGGAATCGTCCAGAGCGTATGTATTGCCGGGTGGTCGGCGCCAGGAATCGGCGGCTTGACGGGCGATCCGCCGGGCGCCAGAAGCAGCTTGTCGTAGATTTCTTCATAGACGGTGTCGGCGGCGTGATTGCGGATCTGCACCAGGGATGTCTCTCCAAAACTCGCTCGCCGTGTTCACAACAGACAGTGACGGAGGCCTGCGGCTTGCGAGGCCGGAAAACTCCGAGCGTGCCATGAATGAACGGATCAACCAATTAAAAAGCACACATTTCTGCGTCTGTAAAGAAGTCTAATGAACGATCATGTTTGTGAAATTGTCACCTTTTTCCATCCCACCCTCCCTCGATAACTTTGGCTATGGTGTATAACAAAAGCTATAGAAGCGATATTTTCCTTTTAATTCAAAATCTTACCTGAGATAACGCCAAATTCCCTATTCACTTGATTATGATTCGGCACCTTCTCCCAAACAGCAGTTACCCACTTATCATTAATACTTTTATAGACTTAAGGCAGACTAACGTCCTTGGCACTGACATTGCTCCCTCTGGCCCCATGCAAAATCGTTTCGAACAGATGAGAAAAAATGCCCCGCGGAAACCTGAAATCAGAAATGAACCCTTAGCCCCTAAGAGTACCCAAGGTATGGGAATGCCGGAAACGGACACCACGGAAAGACACCTCTTGAGCGACCTGGAGCCGTTCGGACTTTCTATATTGCGGCACGATCCGAAATTTCGCTCTCTCTTCGAAAACGCCACCGCGGGCCTGGTTCTTGCCTCTCTCGAAGGAGAGATCATTGAAATCAATCCGTCTTTCTGCCGATTCCTGGGGTTTCGTGCCGAAGAACTGGAGGGACGCCATATTCAGGAGCTGACGCATCCCGAGGACCGCGAGTTAACCGGTATAGCTCTGGGCAGCTCCTTCCAGGCTGAAACTGCAGGAGCGCTAACGCTGGAAAAGCGTTATCTGACCAAAGAGGGCGGCAGCCGCTGGGGGCAGGTCACATCCTCGCGGCTTTACGATAACGCCGGCAATCCGACCTGCCTCATTGCCATGATCCAGGATATTCAAAAGCTCAAGGATGTTGAGGAGCGTCTGCGGGCCTCGGAGCATTTCTGGAAATCCATGCTCGACAACATGGATGACGCCGTCCATATCATCGACGCCGAAACGGGAAAAATCGTCTGGGCCAACGCGTCTTTTTTACGGGAGTCGGGCCGTGCGCTCGATGAGGTTATCGCTCGAAACTGTCACGATATCTGCTTTCCTCACCCGGACGCGCAGCTCTCCGCGCTGGAGCGTTGTCCCTTGCAGCAGATTCTCTCGAGTGGTCAGACGACCCGGGCCGAGCATCGGGTAAAAGGAGTTGACGTCAGGGATCGCTATCTCGAGGTTACCCTGTCTCCGATCCGCGGAGATGACGCACGCCTCAAAACCATCATCTACGCCTCGCGGGATGTGACCCGGCGGCGGCGGGCTGAACTCGAGGCTGAACAGCTGACCTACAACGACACGCTGACCGGGTTGGGCAACCGCGCCATGATCGTTGATCAGTTGACCCGGAAGATCAATTCGGATCAGGCCGATGGAGATAAAATCGCCGTTTTCATGATCGACATTGATCAGTTCAAGAAGGTGAACAAAACGCTTGGTCATGCCGCAGGCGACGAGCTGCTGCAAACAGTTGCGATGCGACTGCGCCAGTCTACGCGTCGCTCGGATACAGTGGCCCGCCTCGGTGGCGACGAATTTGCCATAATCGCCGCCGGTCCCCCGGAGTTGCGCGATACCGCCGCCTTCGCCCGCAAACTTCTGGATGTCTTCAAAGAGCCGTTCAACCTCTCCGGCCTTGATGTTTTCGCCACGCCATGCATCGGCATCGCCCTTTACCCACATGACGGGCTGAGCGTGGCCGACCTTCTGAAAAATGCCGATCTGGCCCTTGAACAAGCCAAGCAGGCCGGCCTGAACACCTATCGGCACTATTCTGCAAAACCGAATTGCGATGCGCGCAATCGCCTTATGCTCGAAAACGATCTGAGACGCGCGATCGACCTGGGCCAGCTCTTTCTGGTCTACCAGCCCCAGATCGACATCGATTCGGGACGGACATTCGGCGTCGAAGCCCTGGTGCGCTGGCAGCATCCGGAACACGGCCTGATCTCACCGGCGCGTTTCATCCCGCTAGCTGAAGAATCGGGATACATCCTGCCGTTGAGCGCCTGGATTCTGCGCACCGCCTGCGCCCAAGCGAGCGCATGGCGCAGGCAAGGCCTGCCTTCTTTCCAACTGGCCGTCAATCTCTCGGGCTGCCAATTTCGCGCACCCGGCCTGGTCGAGTTGGTCAAAAAGGTTCTGGCGCAGACCGGCCTGCCTGCCGCTTCGCTCGAGCTGGAACTGACGGAGACCATCCTCATGGATACAGGCCCCCGGGTGTGCGGGGTGATCGAGGAGCTGAAGCGGCTCGGCGTGCATATTGCGATCGACGATTTCGGCACCGGGTATTCATCTCTGGCGTACCTGAAGAATTTTGCGGCGGATCGCATCAAGATCGCCCGTGAATTCATCTGCGATCTTGAGGATAAAGGCAATCGCGCGATCGTCGAAACCATGCTTGCCATGGGCGGCGCGTTAGGGATGCATGTCCTTGCCGAAGGTGTGGAGACACAAAGCCAGCTCGATTTTCTGGCTCTCCGGGGGTGCCGCGAAGTGCAGGGGTTCTATTTTTCAAAGCCTCTTCCCGACCTCGAGCTGCCCGATTTTCTGGCCTCAACCGGTTCTCACCCGAAAGTCGTGCCCATCTCCAACCGGAAGCCACGGGGGTAGATTCGATGGATCAACCCGAAGAAATCCCAGCAGATCCTTTCTGGAAGATAGAGGCGCGGCTTGCTCTGCTGGTGCTCCTGGGCGTGACAGCCTCGCTCCTGTGTCATGAACTACAGGCATGGCTCTTGCCCGATGCTGAAAAAACGGGGCTGTTTTTTCTGACCCTTGTGCTGCTCGGACTGCTGGCCTTGCTGGGCCGTCGCGTCGTGACTCGACCGTACCTGCGCCTTCTTCGGGCTCACCAAGAGCGGGTTGGGTCGCTGGCGGCCTCCGAGAGGTCCCTGAAAGGCACACTCGATGCCCTAACGAGCCATATTGCGATCATCGACGCGCAGGGACGCATCCTCTCGGTCAACCAGAGCTGGCGCGATTTCGCAGAAGAAAACGGCCCGATCCGATCTTCTGTCAATGAAGGGGCCAATTATTTTTCAGTCTGCGAACGGGCGGACGGCGAAGACGCCGTTCTGGCCCATCGATTCATCGATGGCGTCCGGCAGGTACTGCAAGGCGAGCGCGAGTCATTCTCCCTGGAGTACCCGTGTCACTCCGACGATCAACGCCGCTGGTTCATCGTCCGGGTCACCCTTGTGCGACAAAACAAGCATCCGCACGCGGTCATCAGTCACCGCTGCATTACCGAACAAAAATTGGCCGAAGAGGCACTGAAGAATTCCGAAGAAAGATACCGGGGCATCTTCGAGACGACTGGCAACGCCAAGCTGATTATTGAAAAGGACGGCACGATCGCGCAGACCAACAGTCGTTTCGCTCAGATAAGCGGATTTGCCGTCCATGAGGTTGAAGGCCGGAAAAACTGGCGCGATTTCATTGTCCCCGTCGATCTGCCGGCGATGAACAGGCTCAACCAAGACCTGTGGTCCCCTGCCAATACCGCCCCGCTGAATGCAGAGATCCGTTTCCTGAATCGTGCCGGGCAGGTTCGTTACGCACTGATGACCGCCAGCATTCTGGCGAGCAGCGAGCAGGCCATTATCTCCCTGACCGATTTTACCACGCGCCGCCTGATGCAGACGGCAGTCACCGACAGCCAGGGCCGCCTGATCCGCGAACATCAGGAACTTCGCCAGGCCTTTCGCGAAGTCGAAGCCATCAAGAAAGAGTGGGAATGCACACTGGACAGTCTGGAAGATATCGTGATTCTCACCGATGGGGACGGGTGCATCCGGCGCTGCAACAAGGCCCTGCAACTGCTGAGCGGAAAAGATTTCAAATCGATCCAGGGAACGGATCTGGCCGACCTGCTGACCGAATTCGAAATTCATCTGGACGAAGGAAACAGCCACCATGTGGTCATGACCAGTCCTGCCCACGATCGGCGCTTCATTCTCAAAACCTATCCCCTCCCGGATTCTTTGGAGGATGCGGGAAACAGTGGGGCCGTGCTCACCCTGCAGGATGTCACTCAGCTGACCCGCATGACCCGAAAGATTGAAGAGAGCAATAAAAAACTCGAAGAATACAGCCGCCAGCTGCAACACGCCTACGATCAGCTCAAAACCAGTCAGATGCGCGTTCTCCAGCAGGAGAAGATGGCCTCCATCGGCCAGCTTGCAGCCGGTGTCGCACATGAAATCAACAATCCCATCGGGTATATCTCCAGCAACCTTGGCACGATGCGCAAATATATCGAACGCATGGTCGAATACCGCACCCGTCTCGAGGATGTCGCGGCCGCAAGCGCAGACAGCCTGGCCCCCTTGCGTCGGCGGTTGAAAATCGATTTTATCGCCGAAGATATGAAGAGCCTGATCGCCGAATCCCTTGAGGGGGCCGGCCGGGTCTGTCTCTTA
>JAGXHK010000043.1 GCA_024636255.1 Desulfuromonadales bacterium
CGTTCCGCCGCGTCGCCCAGACCATCGCCTCCGCCGAAGAGCGCCTGAAGACCGGCATCGACGTGCGGGCGCTCGAAGACGATTTCTACCGCATGATGACCAGCCTCGAGTTTCTGCCCAACTCCCCCACGCTGATGAACGCCGGGCGCGAACTCGGGCAGCTCTCAGCCTGCTTCGTCCTGCCGGTGGAAGACTCGATGGAGAGCATTTTCGAGGCCATCAAGAACACCGCCCTGATCCACAAGAGCGGCGGCGGCACCGGTTTCTCCTTCTCGCGCATCCGCCCCGCCAACGACGTGGTTGCCTCCACCAGCGGCGTGAGCTCGGGCCCCCTCTCCTTCATGAAGGTTTTTGACGCCGCCACCGAGACCATCAAGCAGGGCGGCACCCGGCGCGGCGCCAATATGGGGATTCTGCGCATCGACCATCCCGACGTGATGGATTTCATCATGTGCAAGCGCGATCAGAGCGTGCTGACCAATTTCAACATCTCCGTCGGCCTGACCGAGGCGTTCATGGAAGCGGTCGAAAAGGATACCGAGTACGACCTGCTCAGCCCGCGCACCGGCGAGCCGGTCAAAAAACTCGCCGCGCGCAAGGTCTTCGAACACATTGTCGACCTGGCCTGGACCAACGGCGAGCCGGGCATCATCTTTCTCGATCGCCTCAACCGCGACAACCCGACCCCGCATATCGGCGAGATCGAGAGCACCAATCCATGCGTCACGGCCGACACCTTTGTGATGACCTCTGACGGGCCGCGCCAGGTCGGCGACCTCGTCGGCACGCCGTACGACCTCGTCGTCAACGGCGTCCCCCACCGCACAGCCGCGGAGGGCTTCTTCGCCACCGGAGAAAAGCCGGTCGTCCGGCTCACCACCCGCGAGGGGCACCAGCTGCGCCTGACCGCCGATCACAGGGTGCTTCGGGCCGCGACGCTGACCCGCTCACGGCTCGAGCACGAATGGGTCGCCGCCGGCGAGCTGCAGTCCGGCGACCGGATCGTGCTGCACAACCACCGGCCCCTGGCGGGCTGGGCAGGCCACGGCAGCCTGGGCGAAGGATATTTGCTCGGCCTGCTGGTCGGTGACGGCACTCTCAAAGAAGACAAGGCCGTCCTTTCCGTGTGGAAGCAGGAGACCGTCGCCAATGGGGACGCCTCCCCCGCGGCAGGCGTCGACGGCATCATGGCGGCGGCGGAGGAAGCGGCCCGCGCGCTGCCGCACCGCAGCGATTTCAACGGTTGGCAGCACATTGCCGGGCGCGGCGAGTACCGTCTGAGCCTCGGCCATCTGCGCCGCCTGGCTCTGGACATGGGCATGCGTCCCGGCCACAAGACCATCACCCCGGAGATGGAGAAGACCTCCCACGACTTCCATATCGGCCTGCTGCGCGGCCTGTTCGATGCCGACGGCTCCGTCCAGGGCAGTCAGGAGAAGGGTGTCAGCGTCCGTCTCGCGCAGAGCGACCTGACGCTGCTCGAAGCCGCCCAGCGCATGCTGCAGCGCCTGGGGATTCTCTCCACCCTTTACGCCAACCGCCGCGAGGCGGGCGCCGCGCTGCTTCCCGACGGTCAGGGCGGCATGCGCCAGTATGCGACGAAAGCGCAGCACGAACTGATCATCAGCAACGATAATCTCGAACGGTTCGCGCGCCTGGTCGGTTTTAACGACGATGAAAAACAGGCTCGCCTGACCACACTGCTCGCATCCTACCAGCGCCGCATGAACCGCGAGCGCTTCGTCGCCACCGTGGCGGAAGTTACACCTGCCGGCACGGAAGCGGTCTTCGACGTGCAGGTCCCCGGCATCAACGCCTTCGACGCCAACGGCCTCTACGTCCACAACTGCGGCGAGCAGCCCCTGCTCCCCTACGAGTCGTGCAATCTCGGCTCGATCAATCTGGCCCGCATGATCAAGGACGGCGCCGTCGACTGGGATCACCTCGGCCGCACCGTGGCCCTGTCCGCACGTTTTCTCGACAACGTCATCGAGGTCAACAAGTACCCCCTGCAGCAGATCGACGAGATGACCCGCGCCAACCGCAAGATCGGCCTCGGCGTCATGGGCTGGGCCGACATGCTGATCTTGCTCGGCATCCCCTACAACTCGGCCGAAGCGGTGCAGCTCGGCGAGCAGCTGATGAAGTTCATCCAGGACGAGGCGCGCAAGGCCAGCGAGCAGCTCGCCGAAGAGCGCGGCGCCTTTCCCAACTTCACGGGCAGCGTCTTCGATAAGCCCGGCGCGAGACCGGTGCGCAACGCCACCAGCACCACCATCGCGCCAACGGGAACCATCTCCATCATTGCCAACTCCTCGAGTGGCGTCGAACCCCTGTTCGCGGTGAGCTACGTGCGCCAGGTGCTCGACAACGACATCCTCGTCGAGGTGCATCCGCTCTTCGAGCAGGTCGCCAAAGAGCGCGGCTTCTATTCCGACGAGCTGATGAAGACCATCGCCGAGCACGGCACCGTGCAGGATATCGCCGAGATCCCCGCCGACGTGCGGCGCGTCTTCGTCACCTCGCACGACATCAGCCCCGAGGACCACATCCGCATGCAGGCCGCCTTCCAGAAGCACACCGACAACGCGGTCTCAAAGACGGTCAACTTCTGCAACGACGCCAACCGCGATCATGTCTCCACCGTCTACCGGCTCGCCTACCAGCTCGGCTGCAAGGGGGTGACCATCTACCGCGACGGCTCGCGCGACATGCAGGTGCTCTCGGTAAAGAAAAAAGAAGAGGGGCAGCCGAAAGAGGCCGAAAAGGTCCTGCCGATGGAATCGCACAAGACCGGCCGCAAGCGCGATCGGCCGCGCGCCCTGCGCGGCTCCACCTACCAGATGGAGACCGGCTGCGGCCCCCTCTACGTCACCATCAACGAGGACAACGACGGGCTCTTCGAGCTCTTCACCACCATGGGCAAGGCCGGCGGCTGCGCCGCCAGCCAGTGCGAGGCCATCGGCCGCCTGGTCTCCCTCGCCTGGCGCTCGGGCGTGCAGGCCCGCCAGGCAGTCAAGCAGATGATCGGCATCAGCTGCCACAAACCGGCCGGCTTCGGCGAGAACCGCGTCACCAGCTGCGCCGACGCCGTCGCCAAGGCGATCGAAATGCACATGCTCCCCGAAGGCGAGTCGGTCACCCAGCACCTGGGCGGCGGCGGCGCCTGCCCCGAGTGCGGCGGACCCGTCGAGCACGAAGGCGGCTGTTGCGTCTGCCACGCCTGCGGCTACAGCGAATGCGCCTGAAGATGGCGGAGAAACGGCACATACGGCAATGACGACGACAAGGGACAGGTTCCGCAAAGGAAGCCTGTCCCTTTTTCTTTGGAGAGACGAGCCCCTATGAATTGCATCCGAATTGTCACCGCCCTCTTTATGGCGATCTTCGCATTATCGCCCCTGCACAGCCCGGCCGCCGGCATGGGCGAAACTCCCGAGACCAGAGTGATCATGCCGAGGGAGCCGGACCCTGCCGGAAAACCGCCAGAGATCGAGCCGCAATCCGAAAAGATCGCCGAGATGGAGGCGCAGGTGATCAGCCGGATCAACGCAATCCGCCAGGAAAAAGGCTTGGGAAAGTTCGAGCCCCTGCCCGCCCTCTCCCGCATCGCCCGCAACTACAGCCGCCGCATGAGCGAAGAGAATTTCGTCGGCCACACCGACCCGCAGGGCCAGGGCCTCGATGACAGACTGCTCGGCGCCGGCATGAGCTTTCGCACCGTCGCCGAGAACCTCGCCCAGAGCACCAACATGCCCGACCCCGTCGAGGCCGCCGTGGAGGGATGGATGCAAAGCGAGGGGCACCGCCGGAACATTCTCAACGAAGAGCTCACCCAAACCGGAGTCGGCATCTGGAAGGATGGCGAGACCTATTTGTTCACGCAGATCTTTCGCAAGCCGCAGTGAGCGAGAAATGCTAGACATAATGGAAAGGATGTGCCGACATGAGCGATACACCAGATCTGCCCGAGGCTCTCGACCTTGAGCGCCTCTTGACAGAGGCCGTCGCGCAGGCGCTGCGCGATGAAAATCCGGAAACCTTTCAACTGTGGCTGCGCGACAATCTGCCTGAATTCGCCGCCGCCGAGCTGCCGGATGCGCCGCGGGAAATGCTGAATGCCATGGCCGCCCAGCTCGGTCTGGCGATCTGGAACGCCCTGCCCCTGCCGGGGAACAACTACCAGCCGCGCCCTCTACCCCTGCCCGGCCGCAATGACCCATGCCTCTGCGGATCAGGGCGCAAGTACAAAAAATGCTGCAGCGGCGCCCCCCAGCCTCCCCCTCTCGACACCTTGGCGCTCTGGCCTCTGGTCCTGAAGCATCTCTCCCGGCCGCGTCTTGCCGAGGCCATCGCCCAGGGCCGGGTACCCGTAGAAGCCCTGGTGGAAGAGGCGATGACCATGCTGGATAAGGGGCGCCCGCAAGAGGTTGTCGAACTGCTGCAGCCTCTGTTCGCCGAGATACCGAAGCGAGCGCGTCAGGCGGAGGACACCGCCTTGCAGGCCTTATGCGACGCCTACGATTTGCTCGGGCGCGAGGCGCAGAAAACGGCGCTGCTGGAGCGCATCACCGCCGATGCGCCCCGCTCGCCGCTTCGCGCCGGGGCCTGGCAGCGCATCGCCGCCATACGCATCGATCGGGACGACGCCCAAGGCTGCCGCCAGGCCCTGGCGCAGGCCATGCGCGACGATCCGGATGAACCCACCGTGGCCTTGGTCGAACTGCAGTTGCTTGCGCGAGAGGAGTGCTGGGAGGAGGCCCGCGAACGCTCCCGCTTCTGGCTGAAAAAACTGCGCCGGCCGATCTATGATCCGGACGCGGTCGTGCCTCTGGTCGCGATCCTCGAAAGGGTCCTGAAAGACCCCGAGAACGCGCTGACTGAGTTAAGCGCCCCAATCGAAGAGTTCGACGATGCGGATGAGCTCGACGAAGCGGGCAAGCGCCTGCTGGACTGGGTCGATGATGTCTTAGAGCGCCCCCTGCCCGACTACCGGGTGGTGGAGGAGACCGAGAGCGCAGAAGAACCGAATCAACTCGCGAGCAAACTGCGCGGCATGGGTATCGCGGATGAGGAAATTCCTCCCGCCCTGGAGATGCTGGAGCGGCAGCTCGAGGAAGTGGAGGCGGACGCCGAGAACGGAGCTCCGTCATTCGGAGAAGCCGACGACGGCGATTTTAGCCATATTCTGCTTCCACCCGCGCACCTGCGCCCCCTCGAAGAGCGCTGGAGCGAGCTCGGCGCGCCCTCAAAGCCCTTCGGGACCCGCAGTTTTCCCACGGAGCCGTGGCCAGGCTGGGAGCCCGGCCGGGCAGAGGCCTGGCTGGACTTTCTCGAGGGGCACCCCGAGGCCGGCGACAGCCTCGAAATCATCGATGATCTGGTTAGCGCGATGCTTGCTGCGCCCGACGAAGCACAGGAGACCCTGATCATCGAGGGCATTTCCCCCCTCCTCGAGCGGGCGCGGCACATTGTGGAACAGGCCCTCGCGGCGGTCTCGGAGCCGCGTCTTTTCTGGAACCGAATTGAAAACCGGGCCGGGCTGCGCAGCCTGGTGCGCCTCTATATCCTGCAGCGCCACACCTTCGCCGAAGAGGAAGACGCGGAGCAGCTGCTGGAACAGGTTTTACGCCTCAACCCCGGCGACAATCACGGCCTGCGCTGCGAGAAAATGAACGACTACCTGCGCCGGGGGCAGGACGCGCAGGCGATCGAGCTGGCTCAACACTTTCCCGACGACATTCTTGCCGAAACCCGCTACGGGCTCGCCCTCGCCCTTTACCGCCAGAACCGTTTGCAGAGCGCCCAGACCGCCGCCGAGCAGGCGGTCGGCGACCTGCCCCTGGTCGCCCGCTACCTGGTGCGCGCCCGGATCAAACAGCCGGCACTCTCCGAAGATGGCATTCATCACGGGGGCGACGATCAGGCGTGGGTCTACCGCGACGCGATGCGCGGAGTCTGGCAGGATACGCCGGGAGCACTGCCGTGGCTGAAAAAGACCATGAAGCTCAAGGGCGTCGGGGTCTATTCCTGACCGCGCGCCTTCAGCCCTGAACCAGCGGGCTCTGCACCCCGCAGCCGCCGCGGTTGAGCACGTGCGTATAGATCATGGTGGTGCGCACGTCCTGATGGCCGAGCAGCTCCTGCACGGTGCGGATGTCGTGGTTGGCCTCGAGCAGGTGGGTGGCGAAGCTGTGGCGGAAGGTGTGGCAGGTCGCCGGCTTGGTGAGCCCGGCCGCGCGCACCGCCTGCTTGACCGCTTTTTGCAGCACCCGTTCGTTCAGGTGGTGGCGGCGCATCACTTTACTGCGCGGATCTTGTGAAATCACGTCGGCCGGAAAGATGTACTGCCAGGCCCATTCCTGGGC
>JAGXHK010000044.1 GCA_024636255.1 Desulfuromonadales bacterium
CCCTTGACGTTAAAGGAGAAACGCCCCGGCTCGTATCCGCGGATCTGCGCTTCGGGAGTCTGCGCGAAGAGCTCGCGGATGGTGTCCCAGATGCCGACGTAGGTCGCCGGGCAGGAGCGCGGCGTCTTGCCGATGGGTGTCTGGTCGACCTCGAGGACGCGCCTGATCTGCGCGCTCCCCTCGATTGCGCTGCAACCAAGGTGCGCCGGCGTCTCTTTCGCATCGAGCAGATGTTTAAAATTGTCATGCAGCACGCTTCTTACCAGGGTGCTTTTACCGCTGCCGCTCACGCCGGTCACGCAGATCAGCCGCTGCAACGGAAAATCCACATCGATCTTCTGGAGATTGTGCAGAGTCGCGCCTCTGACGGTCAGGCGCAGATCCTTCGCCGCGACCTTTCGCCGCGTCGTCAGCGGATGGCGCAGAGGCGCGGAAAGAAACCGGCCGGTCACCGAATCGGGGTTTTCCAGCAGCTCCAGGAAGGTCCCGGCAGCAACAACCTGGCCGCCGTGGATCCCCGCTCCAGGGCCGAGATCGATGACGTGATCGGCCTCACGGATCGTCTCTTCGTCATGTTCGACGACCACCACGGTGTTTCCCTTACGCTCAAGGCGATGAAGCGTATCGAGCAGCATGCGGTTGTCACGCGGATGCAGGCCGATGGTCGGCTCGTCGAGGATATAACAGACCCCCTGCAGGTTCGACCCGAGCTGGGCCGCCAGCCGGATACGCTGCGCCTCGCCCCCGGAGAGAGTCGGCGCGGCCCGGTCAAGAGTGAGATACGGAAGGCCGACCTCGCACAGAAAACCGAGCCGCGAGCGAAGCTCTGCCAGAATGTCGCGGGCGATCCGCTCCTCGCGCCCGGAAAGATCGAGTGCGCGAAAAAAATCCTCGGCCGCGGCAATCGAGCGGCCGCTGAATTCAGCGATATTGTTCCCGGCGAAGCGCACTGCAAGCGCCTCTGGGCGCAAACGCGCGCCGTGGCAGGCAGGGCAGGTCTTCTCCTCTCCCTCCCACCAGGCGTTCCACCAGATCTCTTCGCCGCTCTGCTCGGCGTCGAAGTCCTGCAGTTGCAGTCCGGTGCCGTAACACTGCGCGCACCAGCCGTGCTTGGAGTTAAATGAGAACAGGCGCGGATCCGGTTCTTCGAAGCTGCGGCCGCAATCAGGGCACGCTCGTCGGATCGAGTAGATAAGGCTCTCCTTCGCTCCGTCCGCCAGCACCTGAACCATCCCCTTGCCAAGATCGAGTGCCTGATCGAGAAGAGCGGCGATGCGCTCTTCGGCTGCCGGCGTCACGCGCAGCTCGCCCACGGGCAATTCGATATCGTGTTCGCGGTACCGATCAAGCCGGGGCCAGCCGGTGGTGGGCAGCAGTTCGCCATCCACCCGCAGATGAGAAAACCCCTTGTCCGCCGCCCATTTGGCCAGATCGTTATAAATCCCCTTGCGGCCGGTCACCAGCGGGGCCAGAAGGCTGATTTTCACGTCGCGGAAATCGCGCAGGATGCGGGCGAGAATCGCGTCGCGCGACTGCGCTTCGATGGCAACCCCGCAGTCGGGACAGTGCTGCACCCCGAGCTTGACGAACAGCAGGCGCAGAAAATGGTAGACCTCGGTCATAGTCGCCACCGTGCTCTTGCGTCCGCCGCGACTGGTGCGCTGCTCGATCGCCACCGTCGGTGGAATCCCGAAGATGGCATCGACATCGGGGCGGGCGGCGGGCTGCACGAATTGGCGCGCGTAGGCGTTGAGGGACTCGAGGTAGCGGCGCTGCCCCTCTTTGAAGAGAATGTCGAAAGCGACCGTACTCTTTCCCGAACCGGAGATTCCGGTGATCACCGTAAAGCCGTCGCGGGGAATGCGGATATCGACCCCCTTCAGGTTGTGCTCGCGGGCATTATGAATCGTGATCGCCTCCGGGTCGGCCGCAATTTCGGCCGTCGGGGGAGCGAACCCAGGCTCCGGTTGCGCGATCCGCAACTGCCGGGTCGCCTCGGCGTACTCTTTCAACGCGGCCCCGGTGTAACTGTCGGCACAGGTCATGATCTCGGCAGGGGGGCCCGCGCAAAGCAGGTGTCCGCCAGCGTCGCCGCCTTCAGGGCCGAGATCGATGAGCCAGTCGGCGGCGCGGATGACATCCAGATTATGCTCGATCACCACCAGAGAATGTCCCTCATCCAGAAGCTCCCGAAAGGCCTGCAGCAGCACGGCGATATCTTCGAAGTGCAATCCGGTGGTCGGCTCGTCGAAAAGAAAGAGAAGGCCGGCCTGCCTGCCTTTGCGCCCCTTGGTTGCGGCAAGATGCCCGGCGAGCTTGAGCCGCTGCGCCTCGCCGCCGGAAAGCGTCGGGACCGGCTGGCCGAGCTTGAGATAACCGAGTCCCACCGCCTGCAGGGGTTCAAGACTGCGCAGCACCTCGGGAGCATCCGAAAAAAATCCGACCGCTTCGGTGACGGTCATCTCGAGGACCTCGGCCACCGAGCGCGGCGTCCCGCCAGCGGCGGGAAGGCGTTTGACCTCGAGGATCTCTGCGCGGTAGCGGCGCCCGTCGCAATCGGGGCAGCGCAGATAGACATCGGAGAGAAACTGCATCTCCACGTGCTCGAAGCCATTTCCGCCGCAGGTCGGGCAACGCCCCTTGCCGGCATTGAAGCTGAAAGTGCCGGTCGTGTACCCGCGCTCTTTGGCCAGCGGCTCGGCCGCAAAAACCTTTCGGATCGCATCCCAGGCTCCGACATAACTGACCGGGTTGGAGCGGGCCGTCTTGCCGACCGGCGACTGATCGACCAGCACCACATCGCGAACGTACTCGTCGCCGACGATCCGGCCATGGGCACCGGCCGCTTCGACCGGGCGGCCCTTGAGCTTGCGCAGAGCGTTATAGCAGACCTGCTGCACGAGGGTCGACTTCCCCGAGCCGGAGACTCCGGTGATGCAGACCAGACGCTCGAGCGGAATCCGCACGTCGATTCCCTTTAGATTGTGCTCGGCAGCATTGTGAATTTCGAGCCAGTGCGTCTTCTCGTCAGGCGGGTCAGGCCGGACATCAGCAGCAAGGATGCTCTTGTTTCCGGTCAGATACTGTCCAGTCAGGGAAGAGGGATCGGCCGCTATTTCGTCCGGGGATCCGAAAAAAACGACTTCGCCGCCCTTTTCGCCGGGGCCGGGCCCCATATCGAGAATGCGGTCGGCGGCCACCATCACCTGCGGATCGTGTTCGACGACCAGCAGCGAATTGCCTGCATCGCGCAGGCGCTGCAGCACGCCTATGACCCGCCCCATATCGCGCGGGTGCAGGCCGATACTCGGTTCGTCGAGAACGAAGAGCGTATTGACCAGCGAGGTGCCCAGGGCCGTCGTCAGGTTGATACGTTGCACTTCACCGCCGGAGAGCGTTCGCGACTGGCGGTCAAGCGTCAGATAGCCGAGCCCGACATCGGCCAGATAACGCAGACGCGAGCGAATCTCGCCCAGCAGCATCTCGGTTGCCTTGTCGAGAGGTGCAGGCAATTCCACCTCGTCGATAAAGTCGCGGCAGCGCCCGATCGGCAGCAGCATGACGTCATGCACGGTCAGGCCGGGCATACGGGCAAGCTGATCCTCGCTCCAGGCCACCCCCTCGGGACGGAAGCGCTGTTTCCCCGCCAGGGCCTGGTCGGCGCCGCGTCGACCGCCGATGCGCCACAGCAGAGCCTCCGGCTTGAGGCGGGCGCCCCGGCAGGTCCCGCACAGATCGTAGGAGCGGTATTTCGAGAGAAGCACCCGGATGTGCATCTTGTATGCCTTGCTCTCGAGCCAGTCGAAGAAGCGCCGTACCCCGTACCAGACGTCCTGTTTCCAGCTCCCCTCCCCTTCGATAACCCACTGCCGCTGCTCTTGGCTCAAATCCCGCCAGGGCACGTCGAGAGGGATTCCGCGCAATTTCGCAAAACGCTCGAGGTCCTCCTGGCACTCCCGATAGCTCTCGGTCTGCCAGGGTCTGATCGCTCCTTCGGCGAGCGTTTTCGTTTCATCGGGGACCACCAGCCCGTAATCCACACCGATGGTCCGGCCGAAACCGCGGCAGGTTTCGCACGCCCCCATCGGGGAATTGAACGAAAAAACATTGGGCGACGGCTCGCTGTAGCTGATGTCGCAGTCGGCGCAGTGCAGCTCCGAGGAGAACCGCCAGATGTCCTCACCCTCCCCGCCACGGCCTGGCAGATGGATAGCGACCTTGCCGTGTCCGGCCTTGAGCCCCGCTTCGAGAGCTTCTATCAGGCGTTCGCGCCTGTTCTCCGCGAGACGCTGGCGATCCTGGATGACCTCGATCTCTTTTTTTGATTCCCGATGAATGCGGGTGTACCCCTGGCCGGCGAGAAACTCCTTCACCGCATCCGGGCTGAGCTTTTTCGGTATCGGCACGCGAAAGGTGATCAGGGCACGCGGCGCGCTGTCGCCGACGCGGCGCAGCAGATCGGTCAGGATGCTCTGCGAGGTGTCGCGGCGAACCTGCTGAGCGCAGCCGCGGCAGTAAAGACGCGCAGCCCGGGCGAAGAGCAACTTGAGGTGGTCGTTGAGCTCGGTCATCGTGCCGACCGTCGAGCGGCTCGTACGCACGGGATTGGTCTGATCGATGGCGATCGCCGGCGGTATCCCCTCGATGGCATCGACACGCGGCTTGTCCATGCGATCAAGAAACTGGCGCGCATACGGAGAGAAGGTCTCGACGTAGCGGCGCTGGCCTTCGGCATAGATGGTGTCGAAGGCCAGCGAAGATTTGCCCGAGCCGCTCACGCCGGTGACGACGATCAGCTCGCCGAGAGGGAGCGCAAGGTCGAGATTCTTGAGGTTGTTCTGACTGGCGCCGCGCACGTGAATGAGGTCGTGCTGCCGGCGTTTCTCGTTCTTGGGGGACGTTTTCTGCTGGATGTCTTTTTTCATAGAACCCATGTGTAAAGAAAAGCGGGACCCTGAAAGAACCCGCTGGAAAGTCGATGCAGCCGCAGACGGATGCCGTCACAAAGCGTATCGAATGACGAAAGGACTATTATGGCAGGGATCATGCCTAAAGACAACCGGTGCGCCCTTCAAGCCGATCAACCCTTCCCCTTCTCCGGTGCCCGCTTGTAAAGCAGCGCAGCGAGGGCCAGGCCGGCCAGAAACCCGCCGATATGCGCGCCATGGGCGACGCCAGTAGCCGCCCCGGCCTTAAGCAGGAATGGCAGAAGATTATCGATCAGCAGATAAATACCCAGGACCAGGCGCGCCGGGATAAGAAAAAAGTCCATGAGAAAGGGAAACAGAAAAATGAACACCTTCACCTGGTTGCGTGGAAACCAGAGGAAATAACAGCCCAGGACACCCGAGATGGCCCCCGAAGCCCCCAGCATGGGCACCTGCGACCCTGTCGTAGGCAGATGTCTGACTGCGGAGTTGCTGGAGGCTGACACCACGCTCGCGCATCACCTCCACGAATTTTGCAAACAACGGGTCGCTGGTCTCGGGTGCGGCGTTCATCAGGGGAATGGCAATGAATAGAAAAACACCGATATTGACCGCCATCAGAAGCCAGGTGATCCAGGCAGGCTTGTTCGGATTCGGAGTATTGCCGATGGGAAGAAACATTCAAAGAACTCCCTTGGAGTCATCTGCTTGATCAGGAAAAGGATTTCTTTCAAGAATAGCACAAGGGCCTGAGTCTGAAGGCGGGTTGGCCCCGAACTCCATGTCAATTGCGGAACGGACAATAAGTGGTAAAATCTCATTTGGAAGCTATCGGAGGATCTGGTTTTTAATGAGTTATTTTCCCTTTAATTGCATATTTTCATTTTGCAAGGTTCTGACGAAAAAGAACGGGAAACATGGAGATTTTATGGAAAAGGTTTCAGTTATTCTGGACGGCAAAGATATTGTTGGACAGCGTCAGGTGGTGAAAAAGAACGGCTCGCGGATCAAGCAGATTATCCAGTACGAGGGCCAGTCGCGGGAAGATCCCGAGAAATACTCTTCGCGGGGAGATTCTCAAGCCATGCTCTGGGGAGCAAGGCGCATTCTTCTCGATCTTTACGAGGAAACGCGCGAGGAATCCTCTCCCCACTAAAGAGGCGTGTTTATCCCCGGAACCGGCTCGAAAGGAATGGGCCTGAAGGGAGGTAATACCTGCGCTATTTCCATTTTTCCCGTCACATATTTTACACAGAAGTTTTACATATCTAGAAAAATCAGAGGATTTGCTCTTCGTTTTGTTTTTCTGGGCACGGCCGGCTGCAACTGCATGGTGGGGCTGGGACAGGGCATTGAACGGGCAGGCGAGAAAATCGAGAAAGAAGCCACCGAGAAGAAGGGCTACTGAACTTCAAGTGTTGACCGCCTGACAGAAAAGACGCCCTTTTCGAGAATCATCGAAAAGGGCGTCACAAAACGCTGGAGAAGAGAAAGCCCCTCAGAGGCTGACCTGACCCTTCCCGGCTTTTCTTTTTTTCGCATCGCCCGCCAGATCAGAAATCCTTCAGCTTCTGCTCATGCTCACCTTTTGGGTGATCAGACCGTCGCACTCTTCTTCGGCCCGAGAAAAAACCAGATGATCAGACCGATAAGGGGCAGAAACAGGATGATAAGGACCCATAGAATTTTCATTCCGGTGGTGGCTGAACTCTGGATTATCTGAATGATCGCCCAGATATCTGCAATGAGAATGATGATTCCGATAATTCCGCCAAAGGCTTCCATGTGCTCCCTCCCGTTTCATCGTTTTATGCTGAGATCAAACGCATCGGAAAAAGTTTCGATAAATCTGCGAGGCTCCGGAAATGAGCCCCGCAGATTCTTTCAAACCGTCAGATTACCAGCGGTAGCCAAGACCGAGACGGTAATTGAAAACACCGTCATCAAATGCGTCGTCGGCCTCGTCGGCATCATCGAAGATGAAGTCGTAACCGATGGCAGCGATCACAAAAGTGTTCTCGCTAAGGAAAGCTTTCACCCCGCCCTCGGGGCCGGCGATGAAGGATTCTTCGACGCCGTCGCCGTATATGTAGCCGACGGTTGCGCCAAGGAAGGGACGCCAGTTCTGCATGTTGAAGTTGTAATCGATGCCGATCCGGGTGGTGGCGTTATATGCATTTTCCCCGGGTTGATCGGTCACATTGAGGGTCTGGCGGATGAGTCCTTCCCAGCTTTGGTCGATGAAGTAACCATACCCGACATCAAAGCTCAAATTGGTCGTGTCGAAATCCTTATCGCTCGCCCCGGAGCCACTCAGGGTCAATTCCTGGTTACCCGCCCGATATTGAGCGAAATCCTGGCCCTGCTGGGCCAGCGCAGTAAAGGGAAGAAGAAGCAAACCGAAAATAACGGAAATGTAAATGATGCGCGACATAAAACCTCCTGTTAATGGACAATAATTTTTCTATGAAATTTCACTGCTCTGAGACCCTAGGTGGACTCCGGTTATTTAAGTTCATAGCAATTCTCCGTGCAATTTTATTAACGACCGTGTTTCTGCTGATAAGGCTAATCTGCTTTCCTGGATTGTCAAACCCCTTTCCTCATTTTTTTAATGTGTTCTTATGTCATAAAGATAATTTTCTGCGATCCTTTACCTCTTTTAAATTCATGTTACCGTCTTGTGGGCCTGAGAGAAAAAAAGGCCTTACTCACATCTGTTTTTGCCCGGGTCTGTTTGCGACGCCGGGCCTTTTTTTTATTTCTCCCGGCAGCCTCCTGGTTAGGCAAGAAAAAATGCAGGGCGAAAAATGATGGATGTTTTTCATCCACGCGCCCTGCATCGATTCAAAATCGGTTTTTCAGACCTGGTCAGGGCCGCGGCTTGCGGAAGAACCCGAAGACCAGAGAGACAATAAAAAGAACGAGGAAGATGAAAAAGAGAACTGCCCATCCGAGCATGGTCGACTCCTTTCGTTCGTCGTTAGTGAGTTGGTGAGAAAGCGTGCATTTTGTCCACCTTCTTTCTCAACTAATAGCACGTGGGGGTTCTTTTGCAACGCAGGGAAAAATTTTTATCTTTCCCATGAACAATCCAAATTGTTTGTTAGAATATCAAGCAGATAACCACATTTCAGGGAGGAGAATCATGATGAGTATCATTCGAAAAATGAAGGCTTCAATTCTGCTGTTTTTGCCCATATCCCTTCTCGCGTTCAGCCTGGCGGCCTGCGAGCAGGAGGGGCCGGCTGAAGAGGTGGGAGAGAATATCGACGAGGCCGTCGAAGAAACCCAGGAAGAAGCCGAGGAACTTGGGGACAAGATTGAAGAGAAATAGCAGATAGTCTCTGGAGCAACCGAGCCGCAGGTTTCCTCAGGATGCCTGCGGCTCGGCTTCACCCATCAGGAACATGCCCGTTCATGCCCCCACTTGACTTCCAAAACCCGCCTCTGACGTTTATGACCGCCCTTGGGCGCGTAGAATCGATGAAAGCACATATCTGGATGAGAACGGAACATCCGGGTCGGTTTATCCTGCAATGGTGGTCCGCCGAAGACAGCGGCAAACGGTATGATATGAGCGTGGAGATTCCCGAATACAATGAGCGGGACAACACCTCATGCGTTCAAATACCGCAGGCAGAAGAACCTGCGCTCCAGCCGCTGACGCGCTATTTTTATCAGGTGAGTGATGAAGCGAGCGGCACACTGCTCGGTCAGGGGACGTTCGAGACAGCTCCGAAGGATGAAAACCAAACGCCCGAGCGCTTTTCCGTGGCCGTGATGAGCTGCAACAACCAGCCCTTTGACGCCAGGGGACGAGTTTTGCCGGCATCGGCTCAAATGCTCAAGGCCGCCCGATAATGCATGGCGCGCCACAATACCAAGTTCATCCTGCTGATGGGGGATCAGATGTATTCGGATTTTCCGGAAAAATTATCCCTCTTTGATCCCGATTATTTCAACTCCGTCGCCCCATCCGGGCGAAAGAGCATCCACGAATGCAGCAGCGCCGAAATCAGGCGTTTGTATCAACGTCGCTATCGGCACTTCTGGAATCAGCCCGACTGGCAGGCCATGCAGGCGGAGCGGC
>JAGXHK010000045.1 GCA_024636255.1 Desulfuromonadales bacterium
GATCGAGGCTGGGGCAGGTGGGGAGCATGATCGGGCCGCGGGTGCGCTTTGCGATATAATCCGCAGCTGTCCGGGCATCGCGAAGAAGGCTCACTTCGGCGCCGACCTTTCGGGCGGCAGCCTGGAACACAACCATCAGGCGTGATTCATCCATAGGCTCCTCACAGTGGTCTTACCAATTGTCTGCCACTCTATTCGAGGGTTTCACAGAGTGTCAAGTGGAACGCTGTTTAGCTCAGGCCGACTCCCTCCTGGCTTCTTTCACGTCCTGAGCGGATGATATCGCAATGGACCTGGAGTCGGCAGCAGAAAGAAAAAAGCGGCTCCGCCAAGAAAGAAAAATTTGACTCACCAAATTACTGCGCAAATTCAACGGTCTGAAAGATCTGCCAGCTCTGTTCGGGGGCGATGGCGGTTTTGGAGCAATTTCCGAAAAATTGAACGGATTCCCTGATCGGGGATTAATTACACAATATGGGGAAACATTGTTTGTTTTTCCCTCTTGACCGTCTACTCCTGTTCGGCTAAGGTTTGTAAACAGTGAAAATTGGTAAAACCAGTTTCGAAACTTCATCATTTGCCGTATCTTGCGGTAGACAAGGGAGTCTGCCACCTCGCTCAAACCGTTGAAAAGGAGGAATCGATGAGAACATTCCGGTTGTTGGTTGGTTTTCTGGTTGTGCTGAGCCTCGTGTCGGCACCGAGCGCGTTTGCCGCCAAACGCGAGAAATTCGGGATCGACAAGCGCCATGAAGAGGTCAAGCGCGATCTGCGGCGCATCAAGCCGTCAAAAGAAGAGTTTCGCTGGAAGATGGTCATGCCCTGGTCCAAGGGCCTGCTCTTCTACGATATGGCGCAGCATTTCGCCGATTCCGTGGCCCTGGCCTCCGGCGGGCGTCTGGAAATCAAGGTTTTCTCGGCCGGCGAGCTGGTCGGTGCCAACGAAGTCTTTGACGCCGTCAGCAAAGGCTCGGCTGAAATTGCCCACTCCTCCCCTCTGTACTGGAAAGGCAAGAACGAGGCCTTTGTCGCTTTCGCCTCGGTGCCGTTCGGTCTTGATGCGGAAGGCTACAACATCTGGCTGTATGAGCGCGGCGGCCTCGAGATGCTGCAGGATCTGTACAAGCCTTACGGCATCTATGCCCTGCCCGCAGGTCAGACGGGCCAGGAAATGGGCCTGTTCTCCAACAAGAAAGCCACCAAGATGGCTGATTTCAAGGGCATGCGGATTCGCACGCCGGGCTGGTACATGGACATTATGAACAGCCTCGGCGCCTCGGTCAGCCCCCTGCCCGGCGGCGAAGTCTACCTTGCTCTCGAGCGTGGCGTCATCGATGCGGCCGAATATTCGACGCCGGCGATCAACTATCCGATGGGCTTCGATGATATCGCCAAGTACGTCATTACTCCCGGTGTCCACCAGCCCGGCTTTCAGTGCGATGTCATGATCAACCAGAAAGCCTGGGACTCGCTCCCGGACGATCTGAAGTGGATCGTGAAGCTCGCCGCCAAGGAAACCCAGCTCTGGTCAAACGCCTGGATCGAGAATCTGAATGCCGAGGCGATCAAACGCTTCCAGGAGAAGGTTGAGTTCGTGACCCTTGACGATGAAACCCTCAACGAGTTTGCCAAGCGTACCCACGATTATCTCGCCGAGCTTAAGGGCAAATTCCCCGATGTGAAAAAGGCTCTCGATTCCCAGGAGAAGTTCAAAGAGGATTTCTCCCTCTGGCGCGATGTCCGCAGCCGCGTCGCCCCCTGGCCGTATGAGAAGTATACCAGCGGCCAGCAGGAATCGAAAGGTCATCACCTGCACTAAGATCCTGTCGGTTAACTGCGACCCCGGCCCTCGGGCCGGGGTCCTCTCCAGATCTGCGGAGACACTTTATGGTTAAGGTCGAGCGATCGATCAACACTCTGAACGAAAAGGTGGGCGTGCTGACCTCGTATCTCGCCCTGCCGCTGATTTTCGTCGTGGGCTACGAGGTTTTCATGCGCTACGTCTTTAACGCCCCGACGACCTGGGGATTTGAAATGACCACCTTTATCTACGGTGTGCATTTCGTCCTCGGTTTCGGTTTTACCCACCTGCATGACGGCCATGTGTCCATTGACGTCTTCGAAGCAAAGCTGCCCGCGCGGCCGCGAGCCATACTGCGCATTGTGACCAATTTGATCATCTTCGTCCCCACCATCGGCCTGCTCTCGGCGTGGTCGGTCATCTATGCCATCGATTCCTGGCAGAATTGGGAGCGAGCCTCCACATCCTGGGCGCCGCCTCTCTACCCGCTGAAAACAATCATGGCGATCGGGTTCATCCTGCTTTTCCTGCAGGGGGTGGCCAAGCTGGTCGGTGATTTCCGCGCTCTGCGCGGTTCCGAAGAGTAACAAAATATCCCGAGCGGAGAAGATAGATTCTATGAGTCCAGAAGTCCTGACAATTCTGATGTTCGTCAGCCTGATGGTGCTGATTGCGCTTGGCCACCCCCTGGCAATCACTCTGGCCGGCGTGGCGACTTTTTATGGCCTGCTCGAGTACAACTGGGACGTCGGCGCACTCCTCGACCTGTTCGTCAACAATGCCTGGGGCCTGCAGCAGAACTACGTCCTGGTGGCCATCCCGCTGTTCATTTTCATGGCGCAGATTCTCGACCGCTCTAAGGTTTCGGAAGGACTGTTCGATGCGCTCTACATCGTGCTCGGCGGTCTGCGCGGCGGTCTGGGCATGGCGGTCATTGTGGTGAGCACGGTCTTTGCCGCAACGACCGGCATCATTGGCGCCTCCGTGGTGGCCATGGGCCTGATGGCCGGACCGGCGCTGCTGCGCCGCGGCTATCAGACGGGGCTGGGCGCCGGCATCATCTGTTCCTCGGGGACATTGGGCATCCTGATCCCGCCGAGCATCATGCTCGTCGTCTACGGCGGTCTGACCGGCATGAAGGAAACCTCCGTCGGCAACCTGTTCGCCGGGGCGATTCTGCCCGGCATCCTGCTCTCGGGCATGTACCTGGGGTACGTTGCCATCCGCTGCTACCTGAACCCGAAGCTCGGTCCGCCGATTCCGAAGGAAGACCGCACCGCCACCCTCGGGCAGAAGATGACCATGACCATGAAGAATTTCGTGCCCCCCTTCAGTCTCATCCTGATCGTCATGGGCACGATTCTGATGGGCATTGCGACCCCGACCGAGGCGGCCGCTCTCGGGTGCGTCGGCGCCATGGTCCTGGCGCTTTTCAACCGCAAGCTAAACTGGGAAGTTCTCTCTCTGGCCTGCAACTCGACGCTGCGCACCACGGCGATGATCATGCTGCTCTTCGTCGGCGGCAAGCTCTTCTCTGTCGTCTTTCTCTCCATGGGCGGCGGCGACGTGGTGGCTGATCTGCTGCTCGGGATGGATGTCAACGATTATGTGATTCTGGCGATCATGATGGGCGTGGTCTTTCTCATGGGCATGTTCATCGACTGGGCGGCGATCCTGCTGGTGGTGGTGCCGATTTTCACCCCCATCGCATCTGATCTCGGCTTCGACCCGTTGTGGTTCGCCATGCTGATCTGCGTCAACCTGCAGACCTCATTTCTGACACCTCCCTTCGGCTATGCGCTCTTCTACTTCAAAGGCGTGGCGCCTCCGGAGTACAGCATGAGTGATATCTACCGGGGAATTCTGCCGTTTGTTTTCATTCAGTTGATCGGCCTTGCCGTGATGATCTTCTTTCCCCAGATTATCACCTGGCTGCCGACGGTCTTTTTCGGTAGCTGATAACGGATCCGACCTGCTCAGAGAGGGAACGCGATGCTTCCAGAATTAAAAACCATACTGTATGCAACCGGACTCGGCCCCGGCGCCCCCTATGTCTTTCGCCATGCGCTGACGGAGGCGGAAAAGCACAAGGCAAAGATCATCATCCTGCACGTGATGGAGCCTCTGAATCCCTTTGGCAGGCACCTGGTTGAGCTGCATATCTCGCATTCGCAGGCCGAGCAGATTCAGGCGCAGGCCCGCGAGCATGCCAAAAAGCGCATCGAGGAGCGGGTGCAGAAACTCTGCGATAAAGAATCCTGCCGCATGCCGGGCGGCGAGAATCTGGTCAGCGAAATACGCGTGGTGGAAGGCCAGCCGCATCTCGAGATCGTCAAGCAGGCGCGCTCGCTCAATGCCGGACTGGTCGTCATCGGTTCCCACCGGCACACCGCCCTTGGGGAAGCGATGCTCGGCCATACCGCAAACAAGGTGGTGCACCGCTGCGAAACCCCGGTTCTGCTGGTGCGGATTCCCGAGGGGTATCGAGAAGAAGGTGTCGAATAGAAACGGGATCCATTTCTATTGCGTCGGCCTGCAGCCGGCGAGGCGAGGTTTTAATGATTTCGAAAACGGCGATTGACCACCTGGTGGAAAAACTGGGGAACGAAAATGTCCTGCACGAGAAGGAAGACCTGCTCACGCTTGGCTACGATTCGACCCCGGGCGTACATCACCTGCCCGAGGTGGTGGTCTACCCCACCTCGAGCGAGCAGCTGATCGCGGCTATGGAGATCGCGCAGCGCGAGGGTCTGCCTCTGACTCCTCGCGGCTCGGGAACCGGGCTCTCCGGCGGCAGCGTTCCGGTCCGGGGCGGGATGGTGGTCACCCTGACGCGCATGAACCGCATTCTCGAAATCGATGAAGAAAATCTCACTGCTACCGCAGAAGCGGGTGTGATCACCCTCGATCTGTTCAATGCGGTGGCCGAAAAGGGACTCTTCTATCCTCCCGATCCCGGTTCGCAGAAGATCTCGACCCTTGGCGGCAATGTCGCCGAGAACGCCGGAGGGCTGCGCGGACTCAAATACGGCGTGACCCGCGACTATGTAATGCAGCTCAAGGGCGTACTCCCGGATCGAAGCCTCATCGCCACCGGCGGGAAAAGCGTCAAGGACGTGGCCGGCTACGGATTCAAGGATCTTCTGGTCGGCAGCGAAGGAACGCTCGGCATCATCACCGAGATCACCGTCAAGCTGATTCCCCCACCGCAGGACAAACGCACCATCCTCGCTTATTTCAACGACGTGCGCACCGCCGGCGAGGCGGTCTCGCGCATCATCGCCGCCAAGATCATCCCCTCGACCATGGAGATCATGGACCGCGCCACCATCAACTGCGTGGAGGATTACGTCAAGATCGGCCTGCCGCGCGAGATGGCGGCCCTGTTGCTGATCGAAGTCGACGGCCATCCCGCACCGGTGGCCGAAGAGGCCGATGGGGTGCGCAGGATCCTCGAGCAGGTCAAGGCCGCCGAAGTTCACGTGGCCAAAGACGCCGACCACGCAGCAAGCCTTGCCGCGGCCCGCCGCACCGCCCTCTCCGCACTGGCGCGGGTTTCCCCGACCACTCTGCTCGAGGATGCGACCGTGCCTCGTTCGCGCCTGGCCGAAACGTTCGGCGAAATCGAGCGCCTGGGGGGGAAATACAAGCTCAAGGTCGGCACCTTCGGCCATGCCGGGGACGGCAATCTGCATCCCACGGTTCTGTGCGACGAGCGGGATCACGATGAAATGGAGCGGGCGCACGCCTTCTATAACGAACTCTACGAAAAAGTTCTCGCCTGGGGCGGAACGGTTTCCGGCGAGCACGGCATCGGCTTGGCGAAAAAGGAGTATCTCGCCCGCCAGGTCGGCCCCGGCGGGGTTCAGGTGATGAAGCGCATCAAACAGGCCTTCGACCCGGAAGGCATTCTCAACCCCGGCAAGATTTTCGAGGAGAAGGATCCCGGAACGAAGCAGCATGTGGAGGAGGGTTTCCGTGTCAGCCACTGACAAGAAAAATCTGCAGGGGAACTTCAAGCCGCAGGATGCGCCGCAATATGCGGATGTTCTGCAGTGCATGCGCTGCGGATTCTGTCTGCCAACCTGCCCGACCTATGCCCTGACCGGGCGCGAGCGCTCCAACCCGCGCGGCCGGGTGGCCCTGGCGCGGGCCGTGGCCGAAGAGAAGCTCGAATTCACCCCGGCGGTGATGGAGGAGGCGTTTTTCTGCCTCGACTGCCGCGCCTGTACCACGGCCTGCCCCTCGGGCGTGCGCGCCGGCGAGGTGATGGAGATCTGCCGCAGTCAGGCGCACGCGTTCTATCCCCTGGGCAAGGTTGGAAAGGCCTTCCGCGAGTTCGTCCTGGAAAAGATGGTCGTGTCGCCGGATCGGCTCGAAAAATCGATGATTCCGACCCGGTTGTATCAGCGGCTCGGTATTCAGTGGCTGGTGCGCCACCTCAGGGTGCTCAAGCTCGGTCCCGACTGGATGGAAAAAGCCGAGGGGATGCTGCCGGATCTGGAAAAGCCACTGCGTCCGCAGCTGCCCGACGTGGTCCCTGCCAAAGGCGAGAAACGCGGGCGGGTCGGGTTCTTTCTTGGCTGCGTGATGACACTTATGTACCCGAACGTGTCCCGGAACACGGTCCGCGTGCTCGCCCACCAGGGGTTCGATGTCGTGACCCCGAAAGAGACCAAGTGCTGCGGCGCGCCGCACCTCTCAGAAGGTGATCGCGAAACCGCACGCCAGCTGGCCCAGTTCAATCTCGATCTGTTTCTCGCAAAGGACATCGATTATATCGTCACCGACTGTGCCGGCTGCGGGGCCGCCCTCAAGGAATACGAAGAGATGCTCGAGGGGCGGGCCGAGCAGGATAAACTGGCGCTCTTTCGCAGTAAGATCCGCGATATTTCCGAATTTCTGGTCGAGGTCGGATTGCGCACCGAGGGGCTAAAAGAGGTCAGAACCTCCGTCACCTATCATGAGCCCTGCCATCTCTGCCACGCTCAGGGCATCTCGAAGCAGCCGCGTGAGATCATCCGAAAGATCCCTGGGGTGGAGCTGCGCGAAATGAACGAGTCGAGCTGGTGCTGCGGGTCGGCCGCCACCTGGGGCCTGAAATATTCCGATGACAGCAAAAAGGTGCTCGACCGCAAGCTCGACAACGTCGCCGCCACCGGCGCCGATTACCTGGTGACCGGCAATCCCGGCTGCCACCTGCAGCTGGCCTGGGGTCTGCGCGAGCGAGAGATGCCGCAGAGCGTGCTGCACCTGATCGAGCTGCTCGGGCGCGCAACTCCCGAAGACTGAACCTCCTCCCGGCGGTCCTGAAGACCGCCGTTTTTTGTCCTCTCTCTCCCCATTCGCCCTTCCCTGCCGGAAGGGCATTTTTTTTCTCAAAAAGGGCCTTTAACGCAGAGGAGCGCTAATAATTGAAAGGGCGCGGAGAAATCAGTGAAGGTTTTCTCTGCGGTCTTTGCACCGTTGCGCTCTTTGCGTTTATTGATTTCAGACCGTTGATTCTAAACCAGATCCCGCGGGATCTCCTCGTCCCAGTTGCGCGAATAGACGCGGCGGTCGTTTTCGAAGGCGTCCAGCTGGGCGTGCAGGTGAAAATGCGTGGCGTTGGAGGTGAGCACCGTGCGCGTGACGGTCTCGATCTTCCAGTCGCCGCGCTGGTGGCCCCAGACCCAGCGGGTTTCTCCTTTCACCGAGTCGAAGTCGTCGCCGTGGAAGCTGTACCATTCATGACTGCTGTTCCAGGCGTCGAGGTCGATCTCTTTGATCCGGTAGCGCCCTTCGTCCTTGACCACCTCGAGGACCGATTCGTCGCTCTCGAGGTCGCGGTGGACATGCCAAGTGTAATTATTTTCCCGAAGCTGTTCCACGTCCAGGGGCGGGGCGGCCTCTGGAGGGCTGAAGGGCCGGATCGCCTCCTCGCGCTGCGGGCGCACCGGAAGGATCAGCCGGCTGGCCCCGGTGAAGATCGTCAGGTGGACCGGTTCGGGAGGCGGCCAGGCCAGGGGCCAGTAGCTGGTTGAAACCGCAAGCCGCACCCGGTTCCCCTGAGGAAAGGCCTGGGCGATGTCGTTGAGCTGGACACTGACCTTGTAGCGTGTGCCCGGTTTCAGGGGACGCGGCTCTTCGTGACCGTCGCGATGGGTGAGGTTGAGCACGCCGTAGGTGACCCGTGTCGCCTTGTCATCCGGCGCGACATCGGAAATGCGCACGGCGATCATCGCCACCGGTTGGTCGACGGCGAGTTCGAACTCGACCACCGGCGCTCCGAGGATTTCAAGCTGCGCCTGCAGAGGATCGCTCTCGAAAACCAGCGCGCCGCCGTCCTCCTGACGCTGATCATGGGGCAGATCGGGGGTCGCGCTGTAGGAGCACCATTTGCCGGCGAACAGTCCAACCGCCAGCGGCGACTGCACGCTGCGCGGACCCTGCCACGCCTGCCCCTGCCTCCAGTCGAGGGTGCCGCGGCCCAGGTACATGGTCTGCTCACCGACATTGGGCGAAGGCCAGCTCGGCTCGCCGACCCAGCGTCCGGGACGCAGCTTGTAACGGGTGGTGGGCGGCACGCTGTCCTGCATCCAGACCTGCAGCATCGGATCATCCATGATCCCGGTTTCTTTTTCCTTGAGCCATTTGTCCCACCAGCGCAGCGCCTCCTGCAGAAA
>JAGXHK010000046.1 GCA_024636255.1 Desulfuromonadales bacterium
GAAGCAGCGCAACAATATCCCCCGCGGCGAAATCGTCGGCCCCGCTGACCTGGCCGATCTGCGGCGAAATGCCGTTCAGCAGGCGCGCCGCCGCCTCGTCGTGAACTCCGGCAGCCGGATAATCGCGCAGAGCCTGCGCCAGAGTGAGAACACCCGGGCACCGTAAAGGCTCGCCGCACGCGGCCAGAGCGTCAAGGGAGGTACATTCCTGCTCCTTGAACGATCCCGTTCCGAGGCGGCGCAGAGCGGTCAAATGGGCGCCGCAACCGAGAACCTCGCCGATATCATGGCAGAGGGTGCGGACATAGGTGCCCTTGCTGCACTCGACTTCGAAGGTGACCAGAGGAAGATCGATGGAGAGGATCTCCATCCGGCGGATGCTCACCCGACGGGAGGCGCGTTCGACTTCAACCCCCTGGCGGGCCAGGCGGTGAAGCGGGACGCCGTTTTTTTTCAGCGCCGAGTACATCGGCGGCATCTGGTCGATGACACCCGTGAAGCCGCGGCAGGCCTTTTCAACGTCCGCACTGCTGACACCCGACCAGTCATGGCGCGCGGTCACCGCCCCTTGCGCATCCTGGGTGTCGGTTGTCTCCCCCAGGCGCAGGGTCGCGCGGTAGGTTTTCTCGCCCTCCATGATAAACTGCACCAGCCGCGTCCCCTGCCCGACCGCAACAGGAAGCACTCCGGTCGCCATGGGATCGAGCGTGCCGGTATGGCCGACTCTGCGCATGCCAAGGATGCGACGCACGCGGCTGACTACATCATGGGAGGTCATGCCCTGAGGCTTGTCAATGAGTAAAACGGCATCCATGGCGGGTTATAAAGCGGCGGCCCCTTTGGGATTCTCCAGACAGGAGTAAACGTGCCGCTTGACCTGGTCGAACTCCCCTTCGACAATCGCACCGGCGGCATTGTGATGACCGCCGCCGCCGAGGGCGCGCGCGAGAGCGCCGACATCGACGGCCCCTTTGGAGCGAAATCCGACTTTAAAGGAGGTCGCGGAAATTTGACGGAAGATAACGGAGACCTCGACACCACGAATCGAACGGGGATAATTGACGAAGCCGTCCGCGTGTGCAGGGGTGGCCCCGGTGGCGTTCATCATGTCGCTGGTCAATGTCAGAGAGGCGAACGTTCCCGAGGGCGATACGTCGAGGGTTGCAAGGGCGAGTGCAAGAAGGCGCAGGCGTGCTTCATCCTGGCTCTCATAGAGGCCGCCGGCGACCTGCCAGGGATCGACGCCCAGGTCGACCATTTCTGCGGCGATCCGAAACGCTTCAGGGTTCGCGTTGGAATACCGGAACGACCCGGTATCGGAGAGGATCGAGGTATAGATACAAAGGGCGACATCGGTGGAGATTCTCATCCCCCCCGCCGTCAGTATGCGGTAGATGAGAGCCCCGGTGGCGCAGGCGTTTTCATCGACGTAATTGACGGTGCCGAAAGACTCCGAATAGGGATGATGGTCGATATTGACCAGCTCACGGCAGACATTTTTCAGGTGCGTGCCCGCACGCGCGAGTTCACCGGAGTCAAGAACGAACCCGACGTCGAAAGGCGCCTGCCCCGAGAGATCCGTGGTAAGCGTTGCCGCCCCGGGGAGAAATTCGAAAGCGGGGGGGACATCGTCGCCATTGTAGGCGACAGCAACCTTCCCCTGCTCACGCAGGGCACAGGTCAGTGCCAGGGTGGAGGCGACCGCATCCCCGTCCGGGCCGCTATGCGCGGCCACCAGAAAGCGGGACCCTGCGTCAATCCTGGTCAGAATGGCCTGTATCGCCGTCTGTGTCATGGGTTTTGATTTCCTTGATCAGATTTTCGATGCGGTTGCCGTACTCGACCGAAGAATCGTATTCGAAAATCAGATCGGGTATGTAACGCATGCGCAGCCGCTTGCCGAGCTCGCGCCGGATATAAGGGATCGAACTGCGCAGTCCGGCGGCGGTTTCGCGCCGCACCTCCTCCTCGCCGAAAACCGTGTAATAGACACGGGCCAGATGCAGATCCGGCGTGACTTCAACACCGGTAATGGTGACGAAACCGATGCGCGGATCCTTCAATCCTTTGACAAGAAGTTCCGAAATTTCTTTTTGTATCTGCTCGCCGACACGGTGAGAGCGTTGGAATTCCAAAAAATTCACCTTCGTCAGAAATGGATGAACTCAACATCGCGGCCACTGATATCGGCCAGTCCGAGTCGGCCGATCTCGTTTTCGATACGGCTGAACACCGAGTCGGCCTCGCCCTCGTTCTGAACAACGACAGCGAACCCGACCTGGGTGCGCTGCCAGAGGTCGTGCCATCCGACTTCGGCGCCGGAAACGGGAAACCGCTCGCGGCACCGTCCGAGAATCTTGCGGACGATGCCGCGCTTTTCTTTCAGATTCTGCGGAGTGTGAAGTAAAAGATCGAACTTTACGATACCCACGACCATGGTATTACAGCTTCGTTTTGATCTCTTCCATCTCGTAGTCTTCGATGATGTCGCCGACCTTGATGTCGTTGTAGTTCTCAAGGCTCAGGCCGCATTCGTAACCGGCCGCAACTTCTTTGACGTCATCTTTGAAACGCTTGAGAGATGAGAGCTTGCCTTCCCAGATCACGACGCTGTCCCGCACCAGACGGGCACGGGCGTTGCGCACCATCTTGCCATCGAGAATGTAGCAGCCGGCAATCGTGCCGATCCGTGAAACGGAAAAGGTGTCGCGGACTTCGGCGCGGCCGAGAGCTTTTTCCCTGAGCGTCGGGGCCAGCAGCCCTTCCATGGCATCCTTTATATCGGCCACGGCGTCGTAGATGATGTTGTAGAGGCGGATATCGACCCCCTCCTGCTCGGCCAGCTGGGACGCTTTGGCCTCGGGGCGGACATTGAAGCCCAGAACGATCGCGTCGGAAGCGGACGCCAGGTTGATGTCGCTTTCGGTAATTCCGCCCACGCCTGTATGAATGACCACAAGGCGACAGGCATCGGTCGAGAGCTTCTGCAGCGACTCCTTGACGGCCTCGACAGAGCCCTGCACATCCCCTTTGATGACGACCTTGAGCTCCTTGACGTCGCCTTCCTGAATCTTGGCGTAAAGTTGATCAAGCGAAATTTTGCTGGTCTTGGCAAGCTCGGCTTCGCGCATTTTCATCTGGCGGTGCTGCGCGACGTCGCGGGCCTTTTTCTCATCCTCGAGGGCGTGGAGAAGCTCGCCGGCTTCGGGAACCCCCGTCAGGCCCGTGACTTCGACGGGCATCGAAGGTCCAGCCACGTCCAGGCGGTTGCCACGGTCATCGACCATGCTGCGGACACGCCCGAAATGCACGCCGCTGACAATCGGATCACCGACGTGCAGAGTCCCGTCCTGAACCAGAACCGTTGCCACCGGCCCGCGTCCCTTGTCGAGACGCGCCTCGACGATAATGCCTTTGCCGCGTTTTTTCGGATTCGCCTTAAGCTCCATGACTTCGGCCTGCAGCAGAATCATCTCGAGCAGGTGATCGAGGTTGAGCTGCTCCTTGGCAGAGACTTCGGAGAAAATGGTCTCGCCGCCCCACTCTTCAGGGATCAACTCGAACTCGGTCAATTCCTGCTTGACCCGCTCGGCATTGGCTTCGGGCTTATCCATTTTATTTACGGCAACGATAATCGGCACGCCGCCGGCCTTGGCGTGATTGATCGCTTCGCGCGTCTGAGGCATGACGCCGTCATCGGCGGCCACCACCAGAATGACAATGTCGGTCGCTTTGGCGCCGCGGGCACGCATCGCCGTAAAGGCTTCGTGGCCGGGCGTATCGAGAAAGGAGATCAGGCGACCGCCAAGCTCGACATAGTACGCGCCGATGTGCTGGGTGATGCCGCCGGCCTCGCCGCCGGTCACATTGGCGGCGCGGATCGCATCGAGCAGACTGGTTTTGCCATGATCGACGTGACCCATCACGGTGACGACCGGAGGCCGGGACACGAGGTCCTCGGGGCGGTTCTCTTCGCTTTCGATGGCCTCTTTTTCGGCCAGCGGCTGATCAAGAATTGCAGCCTCATCGAAGGCCACATTCTCGATCTCGTAATTATATTCACCCGCCAGCAGGGCTGCGGTATCGAAATCAAGAGGATGGTTGATGGTGACCATGGACCCCTGCCGCATCAGCTCGCCAATCAGCTCATTGGCCTTGATGCCCATACGCTTGGCAAGCTCGCCAACGGTAATGGTATCGGTGATGCGAATGACGCGCTTGATCGCCTTGGACACGGTGACTTCGGTTTTCTTGGCCGACTTGGCGTTCTTTTTCGGCTTGCGCATCCTGCCGCCGCGATCCGGCTCGAAAACCTCGCGCCGTGTGCGACGTCCGCGAGGCGCCCCCTCTTCTTCTGTATGGGCGGGGCCCGCTTTGCCTTTTTTATTTTTCTTTCCACCGCGGACTTCTTTGGCCGGGAAGAGCTCGTCGGGAGCGACAGGCACCGGCGAAGGACGACCGCCACCTGCACGCCCGGGCGGGCCGGAGGGTGCAGGTGCTCCACGCCGGGGGGCTGGCTTCTCGCCCGCGGGCCGGGCTTCTCTGCGCGGCCGACTGGGCGCCTCTTCGCGACGGGCACCGGAGAGCTGCGACAGATCGACCCGACCAAGAACCTTGGCGCGGGTGGCTGTCGCTTTTTCCGGCTTCTCTACCTTCTCTTTCGGAGCAGCGGCGACAGGTTTTTCGCCTTCAGGTTTCGTGGCCGGTTTGGGCGCCTTCTCTTTGGCAGCGACGGGTTCCTGTTCAGGCGGCGCAGCTTCTTCCTGAACTTTCTTGACCTTCTCGACTGCGGGAGCTTTCTCCTCAGCAACCGGAGCGGGAGTCTCAGTCGGCTCGACCGGCTCTTCGGGGGTGACCTCTTGGGCAGCTTCTTTCGCCTCGGGAGCAGGCTCCTCGACAACAGGCTTGGCTTCGGACCGAGATGCCGGCACCTCTTTGCGCCGACGCCGGATAATTCCGGGCTTGATCCGCTCCTCTTCGACCTTCTCGACCTTGGGTGCAGACGCAGATTCGAATTTCTGAATCTCCTCATCCTCGAGAACACTCATATGGCTGGACACCTGAATGCCTGCATCATCAAGTTTCTCGATTATCTCCTTGCTGCCCATGCCGAGTTTTTGTGCTAATTCGAATACCCGTGTTTTCGCCATTAATGCTCCCCTGCAAATTCCTCGTAACGTATAATTTCTTTTTTCAGTGCGTCTGCGAGCGGCCCCGGCCGCAAACCGATGACACTGCGTTCTTCCCGGCCGACGCTCTGGCCCAGTATGCTTTTTTCTGCAATGCGTCGGCAGAATACCTGCCGGTGCGCTGCCTTTGTTTCGACCTTCTCGGCCACTCCCGCGGAAATATCGCGGGCCAGCAGAATCACAGTCAACTCGCCGGCCCGGTTAAGGGCCACCAGCACCTGATTGCTGCCGGAGACGATCTGTCCGGCTTTGCGCGCCATGCCGAGCAGATTCAATGTGCGCCCGGCAAACTGACTCAGCAGCGAGCTGCGCAACACGTCAAACTCGGGACGGCGACAGCGCCCTCGAAAAGCCCGCTCGAACTGGCCGCGTTTGACTGCATCGGCGAGGCAATTCGGGTCGATGCACGTATAAGCGCCACGCCCGGGAAGTTTCTGCCGATAGTCCGCCAGCACATCGCCTTGTGGCGAAACAGTATAGCGGATCAGCTCATCTTTCTGAAGCGTCGATCTGCACCCCAGGCATGTGCGTTGGGGATGTGCCCCCATCACTCTTCCTTCTCGGCCTCTCCGGGTTCTTGCTCGGCCTCTCCGGGTTCTTGCTCGGCCTCTCCGGGTTCTTGCTCGGCCTCTCCGGGTTCTTGCTCGGCCTCTCCGGGCTCTTCCTCGGCCTCTCCGGGCTCTTCCTCGGCCTCTCCGGGTTCTTCCTCGAGTTCTGCGGCCTCAGTCACTGGCGCGCGCTCTGCCGGCTCGGCGGCGGATTCGTCGTCCTCGGGAGCGCTCTCGACTCCGGACTCCTCCAGCTCTTCCTCTCCGCCCTGCTCGAGGTCTTCCTCGACGGCTTCCTCCTCATCGAGAAATTCCTGCGCTTCGGCCTCGGCGGCCCGGGTTTCGCTTTTAATATCGATCTTCCAACCGGTCAGCTTGGCGGCAAGACGCACATTCTGGCCCTTTTTGCCGATGGCAAGGGACAACTGGTCATCAGGGACGATGATTTCGAGCGCCTGCTCCTCGCTATCCACATAGACGCGGGTGACGTCGGCCGGAGCAATCGCCGAACAGGCGAAACGACCGATGTCGGGCGTCCAGGGAATGATATCGATCTTCTCGCCGCGCAGCTCGGACACCACGTTCTGAACGCGGGAACCGCGCATCCCCACGCAGGCGCCGACCGGATCGACATCGGAGTCGTGGGAGACCACCGCGATCTTTGCGCGACTGCCGGGTTCGCGCGCTGCGGACTTGATTTCGACGATGCCTTCGGAAATTTCAGGCACCTCGAGCTTGAACAATTCGATCACCAGGCCGGGGTGCGTTCGGGAAAGAATAATCTGCGGCCCCTTGGGCGAGAGCTTCACTTCGGAGATGTAGGCACGCACCCGGTCTCCCTGCCGATAGCTCTCGCGCGGCACCTGCTCGCGCCCGGGCAGCAGAGCCTCGGCACGGCCGAGGTCGACGATCAGGTCGCCGCGCTCATACCGGCGAACGATGCCGTTGACGAGCTCCCCGAGCCGATCCTTGAATTCATTATATACCCATTCACGCTCGGCCTCACGCACCTTCTGAATGATAACCTGCTTGGCGGTCTGGGCGGCGATACGGCTGAAACCGCTCGATTCAAGCTTCATCCCGAGAGAATCGCCGAACTCGACTTCCGGATCGGCCTCGCGCGCTTCTTCAAGACCGATTTCCCGGTAGGAATCCTCAACCTCTTCAACGACAGTGACGAATTCGAAGAGTTCGACCTCTCCCAGATCATCGTTGTAATGGGCCTCCAGATCACGGGTATTGCGATACTTCTTGTTCGCCGCAGAAAGAACCGCGGACTCCAGAGCCTCAACGAGAACCGAACGATCGATTCCCTTATCCTTCACCACCTGATCGATGATTTGGTTCAGATTCACCAAGGTGTCAACCCCCTATCTATTTCTTGCTGAGCCCGGCCTCAGAGCCGTGGGCGTCGAAAACATCAATATCCAATTCTCGTCGGAAAACCAGCGGGCGTACCCTAAATATCGAACTCGGGCTCGAGATTGGCCTGAGCGATGCCTTCGAAGGGAAGTGAAACGATGCCGCCTTTGCGATCTTTCTGGAGCAGATTGACTGTTGTACCGTCTTCAAGGCCAAGGAGTTCGCCGACGAAGGTTTTGCGCAGATGACCCCGCTGGTCGGGATCAACCCTCTCGACCGTCTTTACCTTCACCCGATGCCCCTTGAAGCGCTCGAAATCCTCCAGCCGCTTCAAAGGCCGATCGAGCCCGGGCGACGATACTTCGAGATGGTAGGGGCGATCGATCGTCTCCTCGACATCGAGTACTGCACCGATCTCGCGGCTGAACAGCGCGCAGTCGTCCAGAGTCACTCCTACTTCCGGGCGATCGATAAAAAACCGCAAAACCCAGCCCCGGCCTTCGCGCTTGAACTCGGTATCGACCAGCTCAAGCCCCATCTCTGCCAGAATCGGATCGGCGATGCGCCTGACCTTCTCAAGAATGGCCATCTCTGACATAACCGCTCCGGAAAACAAATAAAAAAAAGTGAGCATGGGCCCACTTTTCGTGAACATTAAATCTGAGGTCGATATCTAACACGACATCCGTGAAATTGCAACAGGAAATTTACTCCACGAGCCCGCCTTTGGTGCGGATCGAGAAGGTGCGCAAGGCTGTTTCCATCGCTTCGTAATCGCCCTCGTCGCGCAGAGGATCGGTGTAATAGAGAAAGAGCCAGTGTGAATCGGCAAAAGCAATCACTCCGAGGAAGCGCCGGGGCTCATCATGATGCCGAAAGCTGGCATCCAGAAAGGTCGCGGCATGCGCGCCCTGGATTTCGATGTTTTCCGTCTTATAGGAAACGTCGGAAACGCCCTCTTCGCTGCCGAGGCTCTCTCCGGCGTACTCGGCCGAACGTTGGATGGCGTAGGCGGACGGAACACTCTCGCCCTCGCGCAGCTTGCTGCTGTCCACATCGAGGTGGGCGCCGGTTTCCGGATTGAAGACGAATGCTTCGTTGTTTCTGAGACGCTCGCGGGCGAGCTGCACAAGTTCTTTTTCAGAAGGGTGCTTGCCCTGATCCTCCAGTTCGTGTTCGAGATGTTCGGCCACATCGTCGACCAGATATTCGGGGGGCTGCTCAGCGACCCGCCAGCGCTCGGGATCAAGGTAGAAATTCAAACGCATATCCGGAGCCGCCTCAATCTGCATCTCGGGCACGCCAACCGGAGAGGACGTTCGGATCGGCGGGCTTGAAGCCTCCTGAGCCGCCGGCGGGGAGGCGACGGGTTGACAGGCGCAGATCATTGCGGCGCAAAGCAGCGGTAAAAAAATCCGTACTTTTGTCATCGGCATTTTCCTTTGAAATGAGGAGAGATTGTATCTCCTTACACTTTAACAGGCCGGACTCGAGGATCAATCCAGACTCAGGAATTTCGCTCCAGGACGGTCAGGCTTTCGATATGGAATGTCTGCGGAAAAAGATCGAAGAGCTGCGCCTGCGTGACGCGATAGCCGCTTTTCAGCAGAACCAGAAGATCGCGGGCAAGCGTCGATGGGTCGCAAGAGACGTAAAGAATCCGCTGGGGACCGGCTGCCAGCAGCTCTCTGGTGAGATCGCGGGCCCCGGTGCGGGGAGGATCAAGGATCACCACGTCAAAGTCCCGCCCGGCTTCGGTGGCAAACCCCATTGCGGCCGGCGCGGCAAAAAACGTCAGAGTGTTCATCCGATTACGGGCAGCATTTTCCCGGGCCTTGGAGATGGCCGGTGCGTAATCTTCAATCCCCACCACCTGCCCGGCAGTGCGGGCCAGGGGCAGCGAAAAATTTCCCATTCCGCAGTAAAGATCGAGGACGCGCTCATCCCCGCCGAGCCGGGCCGCCGCGCAGACCGCACCGACGAGCGTGCGGTTCTGCATCAAGTTCACCTGAGCGAAGCCGCCAGGACCATAGGCCAGGCGCAATCCGGCGGCGGGGCGAATGTAGAGATCCTCCTCGCCGGCGATCTTCTGCAAGGTCTTTTTTCGCCCGCACTGCAGAAAAAGGGAGAATTCATGCCGTGCGGCAAGCGGTCTGAGATAGCGCGCCAGCGGCTCGGCATCGCCCCCGATGAAGTGCACCACCACCCGGATGCGCCCTTCGTCGTCCAGCCCCATATCGACCTGGGGTATCTGGCGGCGACAGGGGGCATGCGCCAGCCAGCCGCGGAATTGCCGGAGCAGAAGGTTGATGGGTTCGGCGGTAATCGGGCAATGCTCGATATCGACGATAAAATGACTGCCCCGTCGGTAGAATCCCATGACGAACCCCTGTGGGGCCTGCCGGCACTTGAACTGAACCCTGCTGCGGTAATGCCATTCATCGGGCGCCGCGACCTCGGGCAGAAAGCAGTCGTTGGAGACCGCGCAGCGGCGCTCGAGAAAATCGCGGAATATCCGGCTCTTCCAGGAAACCTGATCGGCGTAGCCAAGATGCTGCCACTGGCATCCTCCGCATTCGCCAAATACCGGACAGGGCGCAGCCCGGCGCAGCGCCGAGGGCTCAATCAGTTCTTCCAGCTGTGCTTCGACATAATTTTTCTTCTCCCGGACCGGCCGGCAGCGCACCGTATCGCCGGGGGCGGCGAGAGGAACGAAGACAGCCTTCCCCTCGTGCCGTCCGACTGCGCTGCCACCGTAGGCCAGGGAGTCGATACGCAGCGTCAGGCTCATTTGGGTATCGGCCTCAGGTGGGAACGCTTGCTGCGGCGGGCCAGCTCGCGCGCGAGCAGCCGGGCGGGAAATTCGGGTTGCTTCAGGTAATCCCGGTTACTGCTCAGAAACGACTGCAGCAAAGACTGCTTGACTGCCTCGAGAGCGGTTTCCGGGACCCCCATTCGCACAAGGTTCTGCCGAACGATCAGCTCATCGCCGAACAGGCGGCGGGCCCTCTGCAGGAAGGCCTGCGGGTCATCCTCTGAAGCACAAACCTCACTATTCAAGGGCACCCGATAAACCACCTCGATGACCACCCGATGGTAGTCGCCGTAATAGCGGTTGGTCTGATCATAGAATTCGACACGCATCCCGTTGGCCAAACAAAATTCGTCCAAGGGGCTCTGGTTCGGGCTGTGATCGCTCATGAATCCTTTTCCGTGGGCTTTTTCTCCAGAAGATCGCTCAGGCGGCTGCGGTCCGCCTCAAGTATGTCGATGCGCCCCCAAAGGCCGCGCAGGATGCGGACTTCGCGCTCGTTGAGTCCGGCGCGGCCGAAAATCCGGCGAAAAGCGCGCAGGATATGATCCGGATTTTCTGGATTGAGGTATTCGATATCCAGGAGCGTCTGCCGCATGTGGGCAAACATCTCCTCCTGAACGGCGCTTTCGGCCAGGCGTTTGCGTCCGCCGCCCCGCTTGCCGGCCATGCGGGCACCCGCGCGAGACGCCTCGTAGAGACACAGGGCGACGGACTGCGCAAGGTTCATGGACGGAAGCTGGTCGCTGGTGGGAATCGTTATAAAGCGCTGGCATAGATCGAGCTCTGCGGTATGCAGGCCGCGATCTTCGCGTCCGAAGACCAGGGCCACCCGGCCATGCGGGGTATGCGGCAGACAGAACTCGGCCGCCTCATCCGGATGGAGAAAGTCCTCGCGGTATTTACCGAATCTGCGCGTGGTTCCCAACGCCAGGCGACAATCGGCCAAAGCGGCGGCGAGATCGGGATAAATTTCTGCGTTTTCCAGCAGACCGGTAGCTTTGACCGCCATCTGCCTGGCCTCGTGGACCAGATGGTCCGTCTGCGGATTGACCAGGCGCAGCCGGCTGAAGCCAAAATTCATCATGGCTCTGCAGACCGAGCCGATATTGCGCTCGCCGCGCGGCTCGACCAGAATGATGCACAGGTTGTCGGGATCGAAAGGATGATCGGTTCTCTTGCCGGACATCAGGACAAATCTCCAAGGACATATTGAATCAGCGCCGCCCCGACGATCGAGGCGGTCTCGGTTCTCAGAATACGGGGACCGATGCTCACAGGAAGACATCCGGCGGAGCGCAGCTCCAAGGCCTCTCCGGATGTCAGTCCGCCTTCGGGCCCCACCAGTAGGGCGACCCGCTGCGGCCTCTGACCCTGAAGGACCTCATGCAGACGATGCGTCACCGCCCCGTTCTCATGGAGAAAAAGGCGCAGGTCGGCCCGACCCATCGCGCAAACAGCAGCATCCCAGTCGCGTGTCGGAGAAAGTTCGGGGATCTCTGCACGCCTGCACTGCTTGGCAGCCCGGAGCAACACCTCTGGCCAGCGGTGGGACTTTCTCTGCCCGGCGTCCCGCTCTTCCTGCGTAATCGAGCGCTGCGAGGTAAAAGGGATGATGCGGGTCACCCCCAGCTCGGCGAGTTTCTGCAGCACGAGTTCGAAGCGCTCCTTCTGCGGGAGCGCCTGGTAGATCTCGAGATCCAGAGGGCTTTCCATCGTTCGCCCCAGCATTTCGTAGGGGGTCAGAACGGCCGTGTCCGCAGCGATCCGGGACAACCGGGCCCGGTAGCAGTTGCCTTCGGGGTCACTGACTGTGCAGGCCTCACCGATGCGCAGATCCCAACACTGCAGCGCCCGGCGAGAATCGGCGCCGAGATGCAAAGGCTGGCCGAGAGCGGGGATCGCTTCGAGGCGGATTCGGCTCATCGGCCCCGCCCGGTTAACGCATCTCGGGCTCAAAACCTTCCTTCCGATATCGGGCAAAGCGCTGGCGCGAGGCCTGCGCCAGCTGATCGTCGTAGACTTCGGCAAAATCGATGACCTGGTCGAACTGGCGCAGAAATGCCGGAGAGCAGGGCTTGCCCATGATCAGGACTCCTGCGCCATTGGGATTGCGCTCTTCGGTCACGATCACCACAGGTTCGTCCAGCGCGTCGACCGCGCCGTTATCGAAGCAGTGAGGAATAAACGAGCCCTTTTGCCAGGTCCACATGAACCGGTCGAGCGTCACGCCCTGATTGTCATCCATGACCGTGATCAGAACGCGCTGTCCGCCTTGATAAACTTCTGCTGCCAATTCGCACAGATGGCGGGCTTTTTCAGGTTTTTTCCACTTTACGAAAGAAACTCTGGGCATATTCTACGTCCCGGATCAGAAAAAAGCCGGCCGGGATTTTTCCCCGTCCGGCCACAAGCGCAGAAGTCGGTCAGAATCATATGCGCGCGATGCGCCGCCCTCAACCGCGCACCAGGCGCTCCATCAGCCTGTGCCCCTCGGTCAGGCGGATTCCGGTGGCCGCGGCGGTTTTCTCGCTATAACCCATGGCAACGGCGTCCGCGCGCAGACTGCCGGATGAATCGAAAAGCACGTACGGAACCGGATCGTCGGTATGCGTCTTCTTTTGGACCGGAGTCGGGTGATCGGGAAGCACCAGAATCCGATGCGCGCCGAGATGTTTCAGCCCCGCGCGCACCGGCCCCACCACCTCGCGGTCGAACGACTCGATCGCCCGGATTTTCTCTTTGAGATCGCCTTGGTGCGCCGCCTCGTCAGGGGCCTCGACATGCAGGTAGACAAAATCGCGCGTCTCCAAAGCCTGCAGAGCGTGCTCGGCCTTGCCGCGGTAATTGGTATCGGTAAAGCCTGTCGCTCCCGGCACCTTGATCACGTCAAGCCCGGCGTAGAGCCCAATGCCCTTGATCAGGTCGACCGCCGCAACGACGGCCCCGCTCAAGCCGAAGCGCTCATGCAGGGTGGCCAACTGCGGAGCCCTGCCCTGCCCCCACAGCCAGATCGAATTGGCCGGCACCTCGGCTTTCTCTTCGCGCCGACGGTTGACAGGGTGGTTATGGAGCAGCAATTGAGCCGAGTTGGTCAGATGAATCAACGTCTCGGCCCCGTCGCCGCGCGGCAGGTCGTTTTCGATGCTCTGACCTGTCAGGTCGTGCGGCGGCGTGCAGGTCATGGCCTCTTTTCCGCCGCGCCAGACCATAATGTGCCGGTAGGACATGCCCGGATGAAACTCGATCTCGTGACTGCCCAGTTCGTTCTGCAGGTCGTCGATCAGTTGCCGCGCCTCGTCGGTTGAGATGTGTCCGGCCGAAAAATCACCCATGTAGAGGCGCCCGTAATGCGCGACCAGCTGCACGAGATTGAGGCGGAAAGCCACATCGTCGGGACCAAGTTCGATGCCCATACTCGCAGCCTCAAGAGGCGACCTGCCGGTGTAGCACTGCTGCGGATCGTATCCGAAGACCGAGAGGTTGGCGACATCGGAGCCGGGGGGGAATCCCTCGGGAATCGTATGCGCCAGCCCGATTTCGCCGTTTCGGGCCAGATCGTCCATATGGGGAGTATCCGCGGTCTCCAACGGGGTCCGCCCGCCGAGCTCGGAAATGGGCTCATCGGACATTCCGTCGCCGAGAAGCACGATATATTTCATGAAAATCTGTCCTTTGCTTACGACTAACCGCGAGGATGAAACTTCTCGTGGAGCTGTTTCAGGCGCTCGCGGGTCACGTGAGTGTAAATCTGCGTGGTGGCGATGTCGGCGTGACCCAGCATGGTCTGCACCGCTCGCAGGTCGGCTCCGTTTTCAAGCAGATGGGTTGCGAAAGAGTGGCGCAGGGTATGCGGAGTGATGTTCTTGCTGATGCCCGACTTTTGGGCCCGGCGCTTAATAATCTTCCAGAACCCCTGTCGTGTCAACCCTTTGCCGGCGCGGTTGAGAAACAACATGGCGCTGCCACGCTGCTTGTCGAGCTGAGGGCGGCCATGGTGCAGATAGTCCGAAACAGCGCCCAGGGCCGCCTCGCCGACCGGCACCACCCGCTCCTTGCGCCCCTTGCCGAAGGCGATCAGATACCCTGCGGTGAGTTGCAGATCGCCCACCCGCAGACCGACCAGTTCGGAGACACGCAGCCCGGTGGCGTAGAGCAGTTCGAGCATGGCCCGGTCACGCAGATCGGCCGGCCTCGACCCCGGGGAGGTCCCCAGCAGTCGGTCGACTTCGGTGACGGAGAGGACATGCGGCAAAGCCAAAAGAGGGCGCATCGATTCGATACGGCTGGCGGGATTTGCGGTCGTGATTTTCTCACCCAGTAAAAATTTATGAAAAGTGCGCACGGCGACCAGGGCCCGGGCTCGGCTGCGTGGCGAGAGGCCCGCATCACTGAGCGCGCTGAGATAGCGCAGGATCAGATCATTGCCGATCTTCTCGGGATGATCGATCTGGTTGAGTTCGACAAAATCGGCGTAGCGCGCCAGATCGCGCCCATAGGCCTCGAGCGTATTTGCGGAGAGTCCCCGCTCGACGGCGAGGTAGTTCATAAATTGCTCGAGGTATTGATCCATAATATGCCGTTCTGAATCGTTTTTCATTCCTGGTCCAGACAAACCTGAAGGGCATAAAGGATTTCTTCGATTTTTTCATCTTGAACGATTTTCTGCCCGAAGATGTCCTGTACATAGAATGTATCGGCAACCTGATCGACTTTGGTGCTGATTTTCGAGACCCCGATATAGAGGCCGAGTTCCTTCAAGGTCTTGGTGATGCTGTAGAGAAGCCCGACCGTGTTGTGGGCGAAGATGTCGATGACCGTATACTCCTCGGAAATCTGGTTGTCGATCTCCACCTGATTGGGAAAGCGCGGGCGCGGCCTTTCGGTGAGAAAAGTCGGCTTCTTGCGTTTATCAAACAGGTCTTCGACCCCTCTGCGTCCTTCAAGCACTGAAATCAGCTCGTCTTCAACTTTTTGCCATTTGACCGGATTATCGATAATCTCGCCGCCGACACTGACCACCTGAAGGATGTCGAGAGCAATGCCGTTGGTGCGGGTGTGAATCTGCGCGCCGAGAATATCGATGCCGTTGGCGGCCATCACGCCGGCGATTTTGGAAAACAGGCCCGGGATGTCGATGGTGGTGATCGTCACCTCGCTGTACCCCTTCTCCGGCTCATGTTCGACCTGCATCAGCAGGGTGCGGTCGCCTCTGTTGAGTTGAAGCTGCAGATGATCGGCAATTTCGCGGGAGCTGTAGGTCAGCAGATAACGGGTGCTCATACCCCGCAGACCGTCCTTGATCGCTTTCGGATCGAAGGTGTGCTCGAGCCGCTTAAGGACCTTGCGTTTGCGGTTCCGCACTTTCTCGGAACGCTTCTCGAGCTGAAAGTTGCCCTTCTCGAGCATCTGAAAGGATTTATCGTAGAGCTCCTGCAGCAGCATCGCCTTCCAGTCGTTCCAGACATCGGGACCGACAGCCTTGATGTCAGCGAATGTCAGCAGGTAGAGCATGCGCAGATTTTCACTCATGCCCATGGTGCGTGCGAACTGGGTGATCAGTTTGTCATCGTGCAGATCTCGGCGCTGCGATATGTGCGCCATATCGAGATGGTGCCGGACCAGAAACTCGAGCCTGCGGCTGTCCTCTTTACGCAGTCCCATGCGCCGGGCGATGGTGGGCATTATCGCCGCGCCCTTATTGGAATGATCCTTCCCCTCGCCTTTGCCGATATCATGAAACAGGACCGCGAGCAGCAGCAGTTCGCGCTTTTCGATCTCGCTGGCAACGCGGGTGATCTGCGGGAGTTCTTCGCGATAGGCGCCGCTCCAGAGCTTGAGCACTTCTTCCACCGCAAAAATCGAATGGGTATCGACAGTATAGATGTGATAGAGATCGTGCTGCACTTTGCAGAAAATCCGTCCGAACTCAGGGATGAATCGGTTGAGGAACTGCAGGTGGTGCATTTCGCGCAGGATCCTGCCGACATCGCGCGGGAAGCGCAGAATAGCGAAGAACGTCTCGTTCATCGTCCGGGCGCGCCGCACCCTGTCGTTGATCAGGTGGAGGTTGTCGCGGATCAGGCATTTGAGCATCAGGCTCAGCTCGACCTCGTGGCGCTGGGCGAGGTGGAAGGCCCGCATCATCAGGCTCGGATCTCTCTGGAAAATCTCTTCATCCGTCGTGCGCAGTTCGCCGCGCAGGATGTAGAACCCCTCTTCGACCGGTCGACGCGTCAGGAAGCCCAATATCTTCGATGAGGGTTTCTCCTCCTGCACGATGCGCGCGACAAGCATGGAGGACAGATGCTCGACCTGGGTGGCATGGTAGTAGTAGTCCTGCATGAACTGCTCGACCGCCAGACCCTTCTTATCGCCTTCGTAGCCAAGAAATCTCGCGATCTGCTCCTGCTGATCGAACTGCATCTGATCGCTCTTGCGTGGACTCAGATAATGCAGCTCATTGCGGATACGCCACAGATAATCGAAGGCATCCATGAACTCTGCCATGTCGCGCTCGGTGAGAACCCCCTTGACGACCAGGTCCC
>JAGXHK010000047.1 GCA_024636255.1 Desulfuromonadales bacterium
GCATTGCCCTGCTCGGCGGCCTGCTGTGATTTTTCCGTGAGCTGATTCGCCTGTTGGGCATTGCGGGCGTTTCGTTCGGTGCGCGCCGAGAGCTCGCTGAGCGACCCTGTAATCTGCTGCAGGGAGCTCGCCTGCTGCGTCGCGCCCTGGCTCAGGCTCTGGCTGGAATCGGCGATCATGGCAGAGTTTGCTGCGAGCTGTTCGCTTGTCTGCTGAATCTGCAGAATCAGCTCGCTGAGATCCTCGCCCAGTTTCTGGAGGGACATACGGATTTCATCCTGATCGTCTGCGGGGTGAGTGGTGAAGGTCATCTCGCCGCGCGCCAGCTTCTTGAGAGTATCGACCACCTCGTTCTGCAGGTTGTCCGCGAATAGATCCAGGGCCTTTGCCAGGCCTCCGATCTCATCGGTGCGTCGAATGTTCAGCCGGTGACCAAGATGGCCGCGTCGCAATTCTTCGATCATGCCAACCGCCCTGCCCAGAGGAGCAGAGAGGCTGCGCGCGAGGAAGAAACCGCAGCCGAGAAGGAGCAGTATCCCCGTGATCGCGGCTGCCAGTAGAATGTGTTCGCTGGTTTGGATTTGTAGCTGAAGAGCGGCAATTCGCTCAGTCGCATTGCCGTCTTGCAGTGACGTTCCGGCCATTTCGCCCAGCGTTTCTTGGACGCGGCTGAGGCCGACCAGGCCGAGCCCACCGATCAGGGCGCACAGAATCGCCATGCCGGTGAAGGCGGTCATCAATTTTGCGAACACGTTCATCCTGCCTCCGCTAATGTCTGAGCAAGTGAAGTATGGGAAGGTTTTAACCTGGCGTGAGTGTCTTCAAATATGATGCCATGTCTCCGGTTTGCAGGCGGGCCAGGGTGGAGGGTGGCAACAGGCGTGAATGCGGGCAATCCCGGCCATGAAGGATCGGCCTCAGTGCAGCATTCTCCGTCATTTTCCCGCGATCCCCTGGGGAAATGACGTGTTTGCGATAGAGAATTGCGGGGACTCAGAGTCACTTCAAAAGGGAAAAACCAGGGGAATCAGCAGCGTGGCGATGATCCAGACGAGAATGTTCAGCGGCGTGCCGACCTTCGTATAGTCCAGAAAATGGTATCCTCCCGGCCCCATGACCAGGGCGTTGCTCTGATGGCTGATGGGTGTCATGAAGCAGGAAGAGGCTGCGACTGCCACGGCCATAAAAAAGGGTTTCGGGCTGACGGAAAGTTCAAGGGCGGTATTGAAGGCGATGGGAGCGATGAGCACCGCGGCGGCGGCGTGGCTCATGACCTCGGTCAGGGCGAAAGTGATCAGAAAGACCGCGCCGAGGACCATCCACGGGCCCATCGGACCGACACCATCGATGATCAGGTCGGCCAGAAGATGCGCCGCGCCGCTGTTCTCCATGGCCAGACCGAGGGGGAGCGTTCCAGCGATCAGCAGAATGATCGACCAGTCGATGCTTTCATAAGCCTCCTTGGTCGTCAGGCAGCGGGTGAGGACCATGATCAGTGCCCCGAGCGTTGCCGCAAGCATGATCGGCAGTATTCCGGTCGCGGCGAGGGTGATGACGGCGACCAGCGTGACGATTGCAATAGGGGCTTTCTGGGGCCGGTAAGGCGCGGGCGAGACCCCGCCCAGAAGAAGAAAATCGTGCGCTTTGCCCAGATGTATGACTTTTTCCTCCGGTCCCTGAATAAGCAACACATCGCCGAACTTGAGCTCGACGTGGTCAACTTTCTTCACCACCGGCCCCCCTTGACGCCAGATGGCCAAGACAGTCAGGCCATGCGTATCGGCGAAGCGCATTTCACGCAGCGTTTTGCCGACCATTTCGCTGGTCGGCGTGAGACTGGCTTCAACGACGACCATTTCCGATTTTTTTATATCGATCTGCAGGGGGTTGTCACGCTCCGGAACCACCTGCAGCCCCTTTTTCTTGCGCAGGTTGAGAATGGCCTCGGGGTTGCCTTCTAGAAAAAGGGTATCGCCCTCATAGAGCTTACGGTTGCGGCGGGGAAAAGGAATCTTCTGTTTGCCGCGTAGAATGGCGCGTACCTTGAGCCCAAATTCCTGCTCCAGGCCGCTCTTGGCGATCGTTCCCCCCGCAATCGGGGAGCTTTCGAGGATGTCCACTTCGGTGATGTATTCTTTGACCTGATAAGCTTCGGTCAGGGTGCCGGCTTTTCTGCTCGGGAGCAGATGACGGCCTGCGAACGCCATATAGGTGATACCCGTCAGCAGGACCACCAGGCCGATTGGCGTGAAATCGAACATGGAAAAGCTCTGCCCGGCATATTCCTGCATCAAGGCGTTCATGAGGATGTTGGGCGGGGTGCCGATCAGGGTGCAGACCCCGCCCATCAGCGAGCCGAAGGCGAGGGGGATGAGCAGCTTGGAAGGGCTGATATTGCTTTTGTGCGCCATGCTGATGACCATGGGCATGAGCATGGCGGTTGCGCCGATATTGTTGACGAAGGCGGAAAAAAGCGCTGCGGTCATCATGATAGCTGCGATCATGCGCGCCGGGTTTTCACCGGCAAGTTTGATGACGCGCTCGCCGATCGGGCCGAGAGCCCCGGTGTTGGAGAGACTGGCACTGATGACGAACATGGCTGCCACCGTGATGACAGCCGGGTTGCTGAATCCCGAGAAGGCCTGTTCGGCACTCACCAGGCCGGTCAGACCGAGAGTGAGCAGCACCATCAGGCTGACCAGATCCATGCGGATCCACTCCGTGGCAAACAAGAAGATGGCGATTGCGAGTATGGTCAGGACGAGTGCGATGTCCATATGGCCTCAAAGACAGTGGCGGCTGCCTGAAATCGTCAGAAATATCAAATAATTAAAGTCTAGCCGAGAAAAATGGGGGGGCAAGCAGAGACGAGATAAAAAATCAGATGGAGGCCCACGCCTGGCAGAACCGATGCGCTGCGGCGCCGGGGTCGCCTGCGCCGAGAACGGCACGAATCACGGCAATCCCGGCGGCTCCGGCTTCCCTGATGGGTGTGGTCTGCTCCTGGGTTATGCCACCGAGAGCGAATACCGGCAGGGGGGAGTCACGACAGGCCGCGGCCAGGGCCGGGAGCCCTTGGGGCGGGCCGAATGCAGATTTCGAGGGCGTGGAGAAAATTGGGCTGAAGGTTGCGAAGTCAGCGCCGTCGCGCGCCGCCGTCGCCAGCTCTTCGGGGCTATGGGCGGAAAATCCGATCAGGGCTTCGGGGCCGAGCAGCAGACGGGCGGTTGCCACCGGCAGAGAGGTTTTGCCGAGTTGAACACCGTCTGCCCCGGCTGCTCTGGCGACATCGATTCGGTCGTTGATCAGCAACCGGGCCTGATAGCGCGTGGTGAGGGCGCGCAGTTTTTCCGCGAGGTGGAAAAGTTCGCGGGCCGCCAGATCCTTTTCGCGCAGCTGCACGGCCTTTACGCCGCCGTCCAGGGCTCTGTGCACAGCATCCTCAAGGGGGCTGCGGCAGATCTTGCGATCCGTGATCAGGTAGAGTGAGGAGGGTAGAGCCGACGGCATGCTCAGCCCTTCAGAATGCGCGCGAGAGAAAGGCCGCGTCCCAATCCTTCCAGACCGCCTCGTATCCCTGGGCGCGGATTGTCGCCGCTACCGTCTCGGGACTGCGCTCGTCGTCGATGGCAAACTGGCGACCGCCTTCCTCGGCTTCGCCGTAGCCGCCGGGCGCGGTGCAGGAGCCGGCGCTCATCTGCGTGATGCCGAGCGGGATCAGGTTGTCGCGCAGCGCCGCGCTTTCGCGGGTCGACAGGACCAGCCCCGCATCGGGAAGGAGCAGGCGCAGGGCGCAGATCAATTGCACCATCTGCGGATCAGAGACCGGATGAAGCGGCTGAAACCCGCCGTCGGCAGGCCGGATGCGCGGAAGACCGATGGTCAGCTGGCTGCGCCAGAAGTGCTTGCCCAGATAGAGCCCGTGCAGGGCGGTGAAGAAACCTTCCGTTCGCCAATCGCCGAGTCCGAGCAGAGAGCCGATGCCGATTCTGCGCAGCCCCGCCGCGCCGCCGCGCTCGGGACCTGCCAGGCGCCAGTCGAAATCGCGCTTGCGCCCGAAGGGATGCAATTCGGCATAGAGCTCGCGATCGTAGGTCTCCTGATAGAGAGTCAGAGCATCGACACCGGCTTCGACCATCTGCCGATAAGCGGCGACCTCCATCGGATAGACCTCGATGCCGATAGAGCTGAAAAGCGGTTTGACCTGGCGCACCGCGGCGGCAATAAACGCATCGTCCACACTCTCGGGCGCTTCACCGGTCAGCAAAAGCACATGGCGGAACCCCTGGTCGTAGAGGATGCGGGCCTCTCGTTGGATCTCAGCGGGATTGAGCGTGCGGCGCGCAAGGCGGTTCTCCGCGCTGAACCCGCAGTAGCGGCATCCATTGCTGCACAGGTTCGAAAGATAGAGTGGTGCGTAAAGCAGAATATTGCGGCCGAAGCGCTGGACGGTCAGGCTGTGTGCTTTTCGCGCAAGCGGCTCAAGATAGCTGGCCGCAGCCGGCGAAAGCAGTGCCGCCAGATCCCGAACGTCCGGATGTTCGCGGGAAAGGGCACGTTCGACATCAGAGCCGGTCGCGGCTTCGATCTGGTCGCGCACCCCGGGGTAAGCGTACTGATTCAAAATCTCAAGAAAGCTCATGGTGATCCTCTGCGCGCTCGACTAACTGTGGAGAAAACCCGTTAATGGGCTGGATGCCTCAGCCTTTTCGCGTTGTGTCCCCAAGCCAGCAAGGTAGGCTTCGCGACCGGCTTCGACGCCTTTTTTAAAAGCGGCGGCCATGCGCCCCGGATCGGGGCTCACCGCCAGTGCGGTGTTGACCAGCACCGCATCGGCGCCCATCTCCATCGCCTCGGCGGCGTGGGACGGGGCCCCGAGGCCGGCATCGACCACCACCGGCACGGTTGCCTGCGCGATGATAATGGCGATATTGTCGCGGGTGCGCAGGCCCTTGTTGGTGCCGATCGGCGCGCCGAGCGGCATGACCGTAGCCGTGCCGATCTCTTCGAGCCGTTTGGCCAGCACCGGGTCCGCGTTGATGTAGGGCAGCACGGTAAAGCCGTCCTTGACCAAAATCTCGGCCGCCTTGAACGTCTCGATCGGATCGGGGAGCAGGTAATAGGGGTCGGGCGTCACCTCGAGCTTGACCCAGGGCTCGCAGCCCGCAGCCCGCGCCAGGCGCGCCAGACGAACGGCCTCTTCGGCATCGCGGGCGCCGCTGGTATTCGGCAGAAGCAGGTAGCGCTGCGTGTCGATGTGGCTGAGCATGCTGTCCTGCGGGTTGTCGATGTCGACCCGGCGCAGCGCCACTGTGACGATTTCGCAACCGGAACCTTCCATGGCAGCCACCATCAGGGCGTTGGAGGCGAATTTTCCGGTGCCGACCAGCAGGCGCGAGGAAAAATCACGCCCGGCGATTGTCAGTTTATCCATTATCGGAAGCCTTTCTACGGATAGAGTGCGAGCCGGCACGTGGGGCAGCCCGCCTCGGTCTCGGAAGCGCGATCAGCCGCCGCCGACAAAATGGACGATCTCCAGCGTGTCGCCTTCCTCGAGCAGGGTGGCCGCGAAGCGCTCGCGGGAGACAATGGCGCCGTTGCGTTCAACCGCCACGCGCTGCGGATCAAGTTTTCTCTCCTCCAGCAATCCCTCAAGGGTGCGGCCTTCGGACGTTTCTCGTTCGGAGCCGTTAACGATAATCTTCATCTTCTCTCCTTCAGCCCGGCTCCTCGCCCAGCAGTAGCCGCAGCACGGCATTGGCTTGATGATGAGCGGCAATTCCCACCCGCGGCGCCATCAGCCCCTCTCCGGGGCGGGCTGCCGTTTCGCCATCGCCGACCAGGTAGAATCGGGTCCCGGCGCGGCGGGTGACGACTGTGTTCGAGGGCGCGTAGCCGGCCAGCCCCGAGGCTGCCACGAGGGGCACCTGCGGGAGCCGGATGCGGCAGGTTTCCACCAGCATGGCCTTTTGATCCGCGCCGTCAAAAGCCTCGACCATCACATCGCAGCCGGCGAAAACGCCGGCAATGTTTCCGGAATCAAGCCGGCCGTTAAAGGCGGAGACCTGCACGTAGGGATTGATGCGCGCCAGGTTCTCGCGCAAAGCCTCCACTTTCGGCACGCCGATCTGGTCGACGAAGAACTGCTGGCGGTTGAGGTTTGAAGGCTCGACGACGTCGAAATCGGCGATGACCAATCGTCCCACGCCGCTGCGGGCCAGTGCCACCGCGACCGCCGAGCCGAGTCCGCCGGCCCCGGCGATGCCGACAGCCGCCCGCTTGACCCGTTCGTGAACTCCGGGGGTATGGCGCGAGGCCATCAGCGCCTCGAGTTCCTGCGGCGAAGGCCGTTCTCCGCGCCGGATCAGGACCACCCGGTCGCCCTCATCCAGCGAATGATCTTCCCGCAGGGGAAAACCATTCAGGATGGTCACATCGGCTTTCGGCTTGAAGCGCGCGCGTACCATAAACAGGGTCGCGCCGTCGGCAATTTCGGTCTGCTGTTCGTTGAGCCAGATCTTCATAAATTCCAGGGTATTAAAATTAAAAAAGCCGCAAGACAATTGCGGCTTTGCAGGAGTCGATGTCTCCCGCAATTTCTATCGCCGCCGCTTCCCTACGCCGGTGTGAGCCGGATCAGGTTCCAAGGGTCACCCGCTTCGGGCGGGACTCTCAGCTTGCACTCCCCTAGGGCGTATTTTCTGAACTTTTCTGTATCGCAGGTCGCTTAGAAATTTGAATTTACCAGTGCGGGCGGCGTCAAGTCAACCGTTTAACAGGGATTTGCAGTTGTCAGGAGCGAGGGCTTTCGCTTACCATGGGCGGTTCGTGGTGCCGTCGAAAATCCCTGAAATTCCCGTAGTCCAGGAGAGACATGATGAAGATATCGGAACGTTACCGCGACCTCGTCGCTGAGGTGGCCGGACTGCAGAAAGCTCTGCAGGCTTCGGAGCAGGACCTGCCGGAGAAAGTGCGGAACGTTGCCGGCTCCGCCGCGGCGACCCTGGAAGAATACCGTGAGCAGGTCGGCGAGATCCCCCGCATTCAGCTCGAAGACAGATTGACCCCTGTTCTGCTCAGGGGGCACAGCCAGCTCGATCGCACCCGATTGATGCTCGAAGAGCAGGGACATCCCCTGGCGAGCCGGGTCTGGGAACTGGAGCAGACGATTTATCGGCTGCTGAACGATCTCTGACCCTGCGGGGCCGCACCGGGACTGGCACGTCATTTGCTGTCGCTCTACCCCGGGTGCCCGTGAAGGGCGCAGCAATTTCCATCGGACAAGGATTAGTTGCATGCACAGAAAACTGAAAAATATTTTTTATGAGGTGCGCGATCCGGCACTGACCTGGGACGAGATCGGCGGCTATGCCGATGTCAAAGAGACTCTCAAGGAGATGGTCTGTCTGCCGCTGAAAAAGCCCGAGCTGATCCGCCGGCACAATCTCGGCATTCCCGCCGGGGTGATGCTTTGGGGCCCATTGGGAACGGGGATCACGATGCTGGCCGAAGCCTGCGC
>JAGXHK010000048.1 GCA_024636255.1 Desulfuromonadales bacterium
CTGGGACACCATCCGCAAGCTCTTCGCGCAGACTCCCGAAGCGCAGATCCGCGGATACGAGCCGGGGCGTTTCTCCTTTAACGTCAAGGGCGGGCGCTGCGATTCCTGCGAAGGACAGGGAGTGAAGAAGGTTGAGATGAGCTTTCTTCCCGATGTGCGGATTCCGTGCGAGGCCTGCGGCGGCGCCCGCTTCAGCGCCGAGACGCAGATGGTGCTCTACAAGGGAAAGAGCATCTCGGAGGTGCTCGCCATGACCATCAACCAGGCGGCGGAGTTTTTTACCGCTCACCGCCGTGTCCACCACACCCTGGTTCTGCTGCAGGATGTCGGTCTGGGTTATCTGCGTCTCGGACAGCCGAGCCCGACGCTGTCGGGCGGCGAAGCGCAGCGCATCAAACTGGTCACTGAGTTGGCCAAAGCCCGTCCGGCATCTGATCGTGCGCGCGGCGCACGGGTGGCGACCGCGCAGCAGACCCTCTACATCCTCGATGAACCGACCATAGGCCTGCACATGGCCGATGTCGAGAAACTGATCCGCGTACTGCATCGCCTGGTGGAGGCCGGCAACACCGTCGTGGTCATCGAGCATAATCTCGATATCATCGCCGAGGCCGACTGGCTGATCGATCTCGGTCCCGAAGGGGGAGACGGTGGCGGGCGGCTGGTCGCGGCGGGAACGCCAGAAAAGGTGGCGAAGGCGAAGGGTTCGCATACGGCGCGGTTTCTCGGGGATTTTCTGCGTGAGAGGAGAAAATGATATGGTTGAAGACAGTCGGGCGGCCTTCTTTTGGTTCCTTTTCTTGGCCGAGCAAGAAAAGGAACTCGTCTGGCGGGGCGAAACCCGCCGGTTTTCTCTTTTGGCGTCACACGGGAGAAGCAGAAGGCTGAAGGCAGAAGGCTTATGGAATCTTAAACCTTAAAAATGAATAAAGCCTCCGACCTTGCGGCCGGAGGCTTTTTTTTCGCGCGCCGTTTTATTCAGGCGCGGTTTATGCGCTTTTCTTGTAGTCGTCGTCCTCGGTGTATTCCGCGTCGATGACGCCTTCTTCCTGAGCGCCCTGCGCGCTCTCGCCCTGCGGCTGAGCGCTTTCGCTGGTCTGGGCGTGGGCCTGGGCCTGGGCCGAGAGCTGCTGCAGAGCGCTGGTCAGGGCCTCGGTGCGGGAGCGGATCGCTTCGGCGTCCGTGCCCGCCAGGGCCTGCTTCAGCTCGTTGGCGGCATTTTCGACCTGAGCCTTCAGGGCGGGGTCGACCTTTCCTTCGAGATCGTCCAGCGTCTTCTCCGCCAGGTAGACCTGCTGGTCGCCCTGGTTACGGATGTCGGCCAGTTCGCGCTTTTTCTGGTCTTCGTCCGCGTGCGCTTCGGCGTCTCTGACCATCTGCTCGACCTCTTCCTCCGTGAGACCTGAAGAGGCGGTGATGCGGATCGACTGCTCTTTGCCCGTCGCCTGGTCCCTGGCCGAGACACTCAGGATGCCGTTGGCATCGATGTCGAAGGTAACATCGATCTGCGGCATGCCGCGCGGCGCCGGAGCGATCCCGGTGAGTTCGAAGCGGCCGATGGTCTTGTTGTCCGCGGCCATCTCGCGCTCGCCCTGGAGCACATGCACCGATACGGCCGGCTGGTTGTCTTCGGCCGTGCTGAAGACCTGACTTTTCCTGCAGGGGATGGTGCTGTTCTTCTCGATCAGCCTGGCCATCACCCCGCCCATGGTCTCGATGCCGAGGGAGAGCGGCGTGACGTCGAGCAGCAGCACATCCTTGACATCCCCTTTGAGAATTGCGCCCTGGATGCCGGCGCCAATAGCCACGACCTCGTCCGGGTTGACTCCCTTGCTCGGCGCCTTGCCGAAGAGTTCCTGAACCTTCTTCTGCACCGCCGGCATGCGGGTCATGCCGCCGACCAGGATCACCTCGTCGATTTCGGAGGCGGAGAGCCCTGCATCCTTGAGCGCCATCCTGCAGGGTGCGGCGAGCTTCTCGATCAGTTCTGCGCACAGGGCGTCGAGCTTGGCGCGGCTCAGCTTCAGGTTCAGATGCTTCGGACCGCTCTGATCAGCCGTGATAAAAGGCAGGTTGATGTCCGTCTCCGCCAGGCTGGAGAGTTCGCATTTTGCCTTTTCGGCCGCTTCTTTAAGACGCTGCAAAGCCATCTTGTCGGTGCGCAGGTCGATCCCCTGGTCGCGCTTGAACTCGTCGGCCAGATAATCGATGATGCGCTGATCAAAGTCCTCGCCGCCCAGGAATGTATCGCCATGGGTCGACTTGACCTCGAAGACGCCGTCGCCCAGTTCGAGGATTGAGACGTCGAAGGTCCCGCCGCCGAGGTCGAAGACCGCGATGCGCCGATCCCCTTTTTTATCGAGCCCATAGGCCAGGGCGGCCGCAGTCGGCTCATTGACGATGCGCAGGACGTCGAGGCCGGCGATCCTGCCGGCGTCTTTGGTCGCCTGACGCTGGCTGTCGTTGAAGTAGGCGGGCACGGTGATCACCGCTTCGCCGACCGTTTCGCCCAGGTAAGCTTCGGCAGTCTGCTTCATTTTCTGCAGGATCATAGCCGAGATCTCCTGCGGGCTGTACGACTTGCCGCGCACCTCGACCCAGGCGTCGCCGTTTTCCGCTTTGACGATCCTGAAGGGAGAAATCTCTTTCTCCTTCTGAACCGTCGGTGTATCGTACTTGCGCCCGATCAGGCGCTTGACGGCAAACAGGGTGTTTTCAGGGTTGGTCACCGCCTGGCGCTTGGCCTGCTGACCGACCAGGCGTTCACCGGCTTCGTTAAAGGCTACCATCGAAGGCGTCGTGCGGACTCCATCGGCATTGGCGATGACGACAGGTTCGCCGCCCTCCAGGATGGAGACACAGGAGTTGGTCGTTCCCAGATCGATTCCGATCACTTTACTCATAATTTTTCACCTCTCGAAAAAAATGTTTGGGTTTCCTTCTCTCCTTTCATTTCGGATGCCAATCTGGCGCACACTGAAATTCTGTAGGAAAACCAGATAATTGCGCTTTTCCGAGGGGTCGGGGCTGGTTTCTTGACCTGTCGCATGCGATGTCGCAGATGTCTGGTTGCGACGTCGCTGGTGCATGTCGATCCTTATTCCCGCAAATCCGACAGATCCCCCGTGGCACCGGGGAATCAGTCGGACAAATCATTGCAGAACGCAGGAACGCAATGCGGAAGGGATTTATTGAATGGAAGGTTTTTCGATTCTGGGTCTGAGAAAAGGTGAACTCAGGTAGGCCACGGCGCCGGTAAACGCGATAAGAAGCGGTGCGGTATAGTGGTCCCGCTTGACTCCCAGAGCCAAAAGGAACAGGAAGGCGCCAAGGAAAAGAACGCGCACGACTTTGGGGATTTTCGGCAGGATGGCCCGGCCGAAGTGAAGATAGGGCACCCGGGAAATCATCAGCAGGGCAGTCAGGATGACGATCAGGCCATTGAATATATCGCTTGGAAACAGCACGCAGGTGGTTCCCGCCATCAGCGCACCGGCCGGGGAGGGCATTCCGGAGAAGGTCGTCACGCCGCCCAACACTCCCTGCTTTCTCTTCTCGACCACGAAGCGAATCAGGCGATATACGGTCGCTGCAATGTACAGCCCTCCGATGACCATTCCAATCCACAGCTGCGCGAAGGATGCGATGACGATCAGGCCGACGGTGAGTCCGAAGCTCGTTCCGTCGGCGACATCGTCGAATATTTCCCCTTTCGGTGTGGACCCCCATCGTTCCGCGGCCCGTCCGTCGAAGAGATCAAGAAACTGCCCCAGGAAAACGAGCCCAAGAGCATAGACCGGCGGGTGACCGGCGAGAATCACCCAGCAGCCGGCGAGCCCGCACACCAGGTTCATGAGGCTGAGGATATTTGCGTACCAGTAATTGGGGATAAGCTTGAAAACGGTTGAGCAGAATGCGAGGCTCGCGCAGATCCCCAGCAGGGGCTGGATGGCGCGGCCGAGCAACGGCAGCGGACCGTAGATCCACTCCAGACCGACGACGATCAGGAGTACGACCAGAAGAAATGTTTTGGCCTTGCCGAAAAGGTTCGCCGCCTTGATTTTCATAAAGCGCCGCGAGGTCTGGCCGATGATGTCGAAGACGAGCAGCAGCCCGACCAGCACCGGGCTCAACCACCCGAGCCAGACCATGTAGACCAGCATGGGAGAGTACATGAGCTTGTCGGAGAACGGGTCGATCGATTCCCCTTTTTCTGTGTGCAGACCGCACTTGCGGGCGATGTCGCCATCGGTGATATCGGTGATCATCCAGAAGGTGAAAAACAGAAAGCACAGGCGTGGATAACCCATGTGCAGCAGTGCCACCGAGGCGGCTCCCATGGGGTAGCGCGCCCGGCTGATCGCGTTCGGATGAAGCCATGAGTGGGCGCGCACCCAGTCGATCTGCCGGGGGGTACGCAGAAACCAGTAGACGGCGAACCGCTCCGCGCCCAGCATCAGCAGAACGGGGAGTGCGATCTCTAACAAAATGGATGTGTAGGATGTCATAGGCCTTTAGGGGTTGCAGGGGAGCGTTCATTGCAAACCTGACTATCTTACCCTGTGGCCCCTGTCAACCGCAAAAAGAAAACTTCGGGAAAGGTGAAACGGGAAATAGGGCAAGCGGAATATCGATCAAAAAAAAACGGCGCAGGACATGCCTGCGCCGTTTGAGTGGTGGTGGCTGGATCAGCCGAGGATCTGTTTGATGTCCTCTTCAGCCGTGCCGATAGGGGCAAGGTTGTAGTTCTCCACCAGGAAGTTGAGCACATTTGGGGTCACAAAGGCCGGCAGCGACGGGCCGATCTTGATGTCCTTGATCCCCAGGTAGAGAAGGGTGAGCAGAATCGCCACCGCTTTCTGTTCGTACCAGGACAGAATCATCGACAGGGGCAGATCGTTCACCTCGCAGTCGAAGGCTTCAGAAAGAGCCAGAGCGATCTTCACCGCCGAGTAGGCGTCGTTGCACTGCCCGACATCGAGCAGGCGCGGGATGCCGCCGATATCCCCGAAATCGAGCTTGTTGAAGCGGTACTTGCCGCAGGCCAGGGTCAGGATCACCGTGTCTTCGGGGAGCTTCTCGGCGAACTCGGTGTAGTAATTGCGCCCGGTTTTGGCGCCGTCACAGCCGCCGATCAGGAAAAAGTGACGGATCTGACCGCCCTTGACGGCGTCAATCACCTTGTCGGCTACGCCGAGCACGGCGTTGTGGCCGAAGCCGGTGAGGATCTCCTGTCCCGGATTCTCTTC
>JAGXHK010000049.1 GCA_024636255.1 Desulfuromonadales bacterium
GCCATGGGGAGCTCCTTTGCCGATCGCGCCTGGGGGCGCGAAACAGCCGTTTACCGGATTACCGGCGTGCTGACCGTGATCGGCGGCTGGTTCATGACGGCGGTTATCGCGTTCACGTTCGCAGGCCTGTTCGCCGCCGTCATTTTTTACGGGCAGGCACCCGGGGTCGTCTTTCTGCTGCTTCTCGCCGGAGCGCTGCTCTGGAATGCCCACCGCAAGCACCGCAGCATGGCGGAGGAGGCGAAAAAGGACAAGGTCTTCAACCTCAAATCGGTCGAGGACCCCCGCGAAAGCGTCGAGACGACATTTGAGCACATGAGTTTTCTGCTGAGGGAGGTTCGCGCATCGCTCGATACCACTCTGGACGCCCTCTTCAGGCAGAATTTCGACCGCCTCGGGGTAGAGCGCAAGAAGCTCAGCAAAGTGCAGCAATGGTCGAACATCATCAGCGCCAATGTCTTCAAGGCCATGCGCCTGCTCGACCAGAAAGGGCTGGCGGTCTCGAGCCGGTACGCGCAGACTATCCGCCGCCTGCAGAAAATAACCGATGGCCACCGCGATATCGTTCTGCGCGCCTATACGCATGTCGGCAACCACCACAAGGGGCTTCTGCCGGTGCAGATCGAGGAGTTGGAAGAGGTGCGCCAGCTGTTGCAGGAGATTCTTCGCGAAGTGGAGGAGACCTTCAGCCGCAAACAGACCGCCGACCTGGGTCGGTTGACGGAAAAAGACAGCCAGCTGCGGGCTCTGGCCGCCGAACTGAATGGCAGACAGGTGGCGCGGATTCATGACAATACGTCCAAAACCCGCCTGAGCATTCTCTATTACGGCATTATCGGCAATGCCATGATGCTCTCGAAGCAGAACCTGGAACTGCTGGAGATTTTCGAGATCTCTTTCGGAGACTTCGAGAGAACGGCGGGAGAGGATTCCTGATCGTCCCCTGAGTGGCCGGCGAGGGGGTCAGGCGACGGAAATAACCTCCCGCCAGTCCTGGGGCATTTGCGCATAGGTTTCGTTCGCCAGACCAAACCGGGGCGCGCGGCCGACTCCGAAAAGGAGAAAAACGCCAGCCCGGCATGCTTATGAAAAACGGGGCGCCCACCCGCTGCATGTGGGGAGAATCGTTGCATTCAACCTATCTGGGGATAAACTCTTTATTATCTCTCAATGAAGCAACGGCCCTGCGGGAGCTCAGCGATGCCTCAGAAACTCTCCGATCTGATCGATCTCGGCGTTATACGGCCGCTGATGCAGAGCTTCTCCCGGACATCGAACCTGCCCATGTCGATTGTCGACGCGCAGGGGCAGGTTCTGGTCACCTCCGGGTGGCAGAAGCTCTGCACCTATTTCCATCGCCGTTTCCCCATCCCCCTGCAGCGCTGTATCGAAAGCGACACGGATTTCTCACAGTTCACTCGAGGAGGCCGGCCGCCCGTCGCCGGCGATTATTTCGAGTCTCTTTGCCGCAACGGCCTTGTTCACGTTGGTTTCCCCATCATCATCGCGGGCGAACACCTGGCGGCCCTCTTTCTCTCCCAGTTTTTCTATCAACCGCCCGACCTGGAGCACTTTCGGCGCCAGGCCCGGGAATTCGGCATTGAGGAGCAGCCTTATCTGGAGGCGGTCCAAAACGTGCCTATTCTCAGCCGTCCGCAGGTTGAAAAAATCCTCGGTTTTTATTCCGGCTTCGCCATGCTCCTGGCGAGCCTCGGGACCTCGCGCCTGCGACAGGCGGAATCGCGCCGCCAGTTGGAAGCCTCGGAAACGAAATTCCGCTCGATTTTCGAAAGCGCCCTCGATTCCATCGTTCTGGTGTCTGCGGACGGACGCCTGCTCGAAGCGAACCGGCAGACTCTTATCCATCTCGGCTACCGGCGGGAGGAACTGCTGCAGCTGCGCAAATGGGATATCCACGCCCCGGCCGAGCGAGAGCGCATCCGCGCATTTATAGATCGGGTCCTGACGCATGGCAGCGACCGCATGGAGTCGATGCAGATGCGCAAGGACGGGAGCCTGATGCCGGTTGAGATCAGCGGACGGCGGGTCGATTTTCTGGGTGAACCGGCTGTTCTCTGCCTTGCCAGGGATATGACCGAGCGCAAGCGGGCCGAAGAGCAAATCAAGCAGGCCCTGGCGGAAGCGGAAGAGACACGGGAGAAACTTGGTGCCATCATCAGATCGATGATGGATGGCCTGATTGTCACCGATGAGGCCGATCGAATCGTTTTGATGAATGAGGCGGCCCGGAACCTGCTTGGGATTTCCCCCGCTGGCGCGCGGCCGCATATCGATGAGGTGCTGGCGCAGGAGACCCTGCGGCAGCAAATCGTCGCCGCGCGAAGCGAAGCGTCTCCACAGGGGCCGTACGAATGGGAAATGCCTGCCTTCGGGGACGCGGAAGCGCGGGGAAAGATTCTCCAGGCGCATTCGATGCCGGTGCGCACGGGCGATACGGGCCCGAGCGAAACCATCACCCTGCTGCGCGATATCACCCGCGAGCGCGAGTTCGACCAGATGAAGGATGACTTCATCTCCACCGCTGCGCACGAGCTGAGAACCCCCTTGACGGCGGTCATGGGGTTCGTCGAACTGCTGATGCAGAAAAACGATCATCGCTTCAGCCCCGCTGAGCAGCGAGAATTTCTCCAGCTGGTTTACCAGAAATCCGAGGTGCTGGCTCATATCATCGAAGATCTTCTTAATCTCAGTCGCATCCGATCCGGGCAGATGATTTCTCTCAAAAAATTTCCCGAAGATCTGAGTGCTTTGGTGGTCAAGGCGGTCGATGCCTACGCGAAAATGACCCACAAGCATGTCTTTGATCTCGACCTGCCGGAGCCGGGGCTACGCGTGCTCTTGGATGCGGGGAAGATCGGCCAGGTTCTGGAAAACCTGCTCAGCAATGCCGTGAAATTCTCACCCGTGGGCGGTCGCATCACCGTCGGCGTGCGGCGTACCGACGGCGAGGCGCGGGTGACGGTCGCCGACCAGGGGATCGGAATGTCTCCACAGCAACTCAAGCGGGTTTTCGACAAATTTTATCGGGTCGATACCTCCGATAGCGGGACCGGTGGTCTCGGGCTGGGAATGAATATCGTTAAAAATATGGTGGAAGCCCACGGCGGACGGATCTGGGTGGAGAGCGAGTTAGGCCGTGGGACGCAGGTTCATTTCACCCTGCCCCTCGAGGAGGGCGCCACCGAGGCCGGATAGCCAGAAGGGCCGCGGTGAAAAAAATGATTTCCAGCGAAGCTGGCGCCGCTTACAGCAGGTTCTCCCCCTCTTCGGGATTGCGGGCGTGGCGGCCCTGTTCCCGGATCGTCTCCTCTTCGCTCCCCAGGTCCCCCTCGGCCGCCGTAGCGACCGGCTCATCCGGTTCCTGGGCCGGGCCCGGCACCCTTTTTGAGGGAACAGACTCTTCCGCGCTCAACAGGCGCACCGGGACCTCTTTCGGAAAAACGATCTCGCGCGCTTCATCCGGCATGGAGATCCCTTTTTCGTCTAGCGTCCTCTTGACCTGGCGGATGAGGGACGACTTGACCTTGAATCCGTTGTAGCGGATACCGTCAAACCAGAAGTAGAGGCGAAGGTTCACCGTGGCCGCGCCGAGGCTTTCGACCAGAACCAGGGGTTCGGGATCGTGCAGCACCGCCGGATGGGCGCCGATAACCTCGAGGGCGATGCTCTGCGCCGCGGAAATCGAGTCCTCATAGCCGATCCCCACGGCGAAATCCATCCGTCGTTTGGGGTTAGCGGTGTAATTGATAATGGTGTTCTTGTAGACCGTGGCATTGGGGATCTGCACGTGGTTGCCATCGAAGTCCATCAGCACCGTCCCCCGGGTGGTTACTCTCTGCACGATGCCGGTGCGCCCGTCGATGTCGATCAGATCCCCAGAGCGAAAAGGATTGCGCGTGCTGATGAGAATGGAGGCGAGAAAGTTCTCCATGATGTCGCGAAAGGCGATACCGATGACCAGGCCGGCGATTCCCGTGCCGCCGAGGACCGTCAGGGCCAGCCGGGTCAGCCCGGAAATCTTCAGCACGATGTAGAGCCCGACAAGAAAAACCGGGATGGCGAGCGCCTTGGCCCCCACGTCGCGCAGCAGAGGTTTGACCTCGCGCCGGGCCAGGCCGCGGCGCGCCAGGGAGGCCGTCAGGCGCGAGAGCCCCAGGAAAAGGATCAGAACAAGTAAACCGAATGCGAACAGGGGCAGGGACTTCAGGGTTTCCTGCCAGAGATCGCTCAGTTCGTTCAGCGCAGGTGAAATATCCCAGGGCGAACGCTCGACTTCGAGACGGTTGACGACTGCCGCCACATCGACCGTATTGGCGGCAAGTTGTTCGGCCCACTCGCGGTGCTCGCGGCGCAGAGCCCGGCCATCGAGAAAGACAACCCCGTCGCGAACGGTGACCTGCGGCTGCTCGAACCAGCCTGTAGAGGTGAGAATTCCTTTCAATCTGCGGGCAATATCCGCATCGGCCGCAGGCGCGACCTCAACCTTTTCCGGCGCCTTCGGCTGGTCGGGTTCGAGAGGCTGCTCCTGTTGAGCAAAAGATGCGGACACCGGTCCTGCCAGCATCAACAGCAGGGCCAGGAGAAAGGATCGACGGGCGATTCCCATAAGAGAAGAAAGAAACATGAATTCAATCCGGCGAGAAGGGGTGAATTGTCCCTTATGAAAGCGTTGTATACCGCTTCCAGTGTGATCCAGAGCTCATCAATAACTATATGCCCGCCTGGCATCTTTGCAAGAGATGCGACCACTGACTGCGCGCTGAGCTGAATGCAGATTGCCTTCTGCAGGATGCGGGCTAGAATTCGAACGAGCAGCCGCATAATTGCAGGCCGCGCCCGAGCCTGAATCGGCGATGGCAACCTCGTGTTGACAGCTTTCTGTATGCTGTTAAAAGGAAGCGAATACCCGAAGGTTTTGCGCCGCCGACAAGGAGGAAAATCCATGGAAATGAAAATGTCCAAAGTCAAGGAATGCTCGGTCAAGGACTGCGCCTACAACAGCGAATCTGACTGCCACGCCATGTCAATCACCATTGGCGAGCCCACCAGCGAAGCCAAATGCGACACCTATTTTCATTCCGACGATCACGGTGGTATTGAGGACGCGACTGCCGGGGTCGGCGCATGTAAAACATCAGACTGCAAGTACAACGAGAAGTTCGAGTGCGCGGCACCCGAAATCAACGTCGGTTACAAAGGCAGCCAGCCGGACTGCCTGACCTTCGCACAACGCTAATTCAACCATTTGCACCGGCGGTGCAACGGGGATCTATCCAATCTTATCCAGCCAAGCTGCCCCGCGGCCCGTAAAAAGGGATGCGGGGCCTCTTTTTGTCCGTGCCGGATGGCTTCCCAATCTTTTGTGGCGGCAGTCGGCCACTGCCCGAATGTGTTGCATTCCTTCGGTTGTTAAATTACTGTCATGACATGCCGAATCGGGTTCGTCCGCCCTTTCGGGGAACCCAGGAATGGAGTGATGGCATGGATATGTTTCAGCGCGTGCTTCTGGTCGATCCGGCCACCGGTTTCTACAAGATCAAGAAGTACGGTTTCGAGCGTTATTTCGGGCCGGTGGACCTGGGCCTCCATCCCGCCGCGGAGCAGCACAGCCTCAATTTCGGCGCCGGGGTTTTCGCCGGGTCCGTTTTTCCCGGTTCGAACCGGCTGGTCGTAACCGGCTTTTCCCCCTGCTGGCAGGGCTACTACATCAGTTCCATGGGCGGGGCGGCGCTGGTGTTCGACAATCTGGGGATCAACATGCTCAGTCTGGTCGGCAAGGCACCGGTCCCTTCGGTGCTCTGCCTGAACCGCAACCACGGCGAGGAGATCGAGGTGGAGGTGGTGCCGGTCGATGCCGAGGGGATCTGGAGCTCGGGGCGCACCGGCGTCTACGCCCTGACCGACCGGGTCTACGAGATGTTCGGCGGGCGCTACGAGAACGACCCGCGCATACTGGCCGCCGGCCCGGCGGCCCTGCACACTGATATGGGCGGAATCATGTCGGTCCCCATCAGCAAAGGGAAGATCAGCCATGTCGACACCTGGGCGGGGCGCGGCGGATTCGGCAGCGCGATGGTGCAGGATCACGGCATTGTGGCCATCATTTACGGCGGCACATTGGTGGATGAGGATTTTCGCGACAGAAAGGTGGCCGACGCGTGGTTCCAGAACAAATACCAGCTGCGCCTGGCGCACAAGGACCTGGAGGTGACCACCAAGTACCGCTACGATGAAAAGCTCGAAACCGGCGGGACGTTTGGGGTCAATTATGCCGGCATGGGGGGACGAATCCTGGCCTTCAACTACCGCACGATCTTCTGGAGCGAAGAAGAGCGCCAGGCCCTGCACAAGAACTTCGTTCTCGATCACTATCTCAAGCAGTTCAACGAAGAGACCATCCGGAACAAGCATCAGGCCAACTGCGGCGAGCCCTGCGTAGCCGTCTGCAAGAAGATGAACGGGATCTACAAAAAAGATTACGAGCCCTACCAGACGATGGGGCCTCTATGCGGGATTTTCGATCAGCGGGCCGCCGAGAAGCTCAACCACTACTGCGATGCCATGGGTTTCGACGCCATCTCCGGCGGCGGCGTGCTCGCCTGGCTGATGGATCTTCTCGATGCGCAGCTGCTCACACCCGAAGAGCTCGGCGTCACGCGCCTGCCGCGCTGGCAGGTGGCAGGGTTCGATCTGGTGGTCGACTCGCTGCACAACGCCGAGCTCGGCTGCGAGCTGATAGAGGCCATCCTCGAGCGCCGAGGTATTCTCGATTTTCGCGAAGGGGTGCGCAAGTGGAGCCGCATCCACTCGCGGGTAAGGGAAACGGCGCTGCACGATCGTCTGGTGTACGTCGCTTTCAACCGGCGCGGCTGGATGGTGCCGAATCAGTACTGGGTCTCCGGTGTGCTGGCCCCTATGGCCATCATGGGCAAGTACTACATGATCTACAGCTACGATTTCATCCCGCCGCGCACCCTGGGGCGAATGTGCGCGGAGCGCATGAAAAAAGAGCTGATTCTGGATAATCTGGGGACATGCCGCTTTCACCGTGGCTGGGCCGAGGAGATGCTCCCCGAGGTCATGGGCTCGCTCTACGGCTGCAAGGAGAGCTTCCTGCGCTCCATCGACGTGCTCGCCAGCCGCCTCAACAGCCGCAACAGCCCGATCTTCTGGGAGTCCGAGCGCAACATCGATTACCTGCATACGTTTCTGAAGCGGAAACAACAGATCGATGACGCCCAGGATCCGCGGGTCGGGGAGTGGCTCGAGAAGTTTGACCGGGACAAGCTCGAGGCGGCCAGAGAGTTCTGGTATCAGATCCTGATGGGGATCGACGAGAGCCTTCGGGAGTTTTTCTAGGGGCCTTCCAAAGTCCGAGAGACTCCTGGAGAGGCTGCCTGCTCGCTTTGCATCGACAACAGAATCAAAATCGAGATGAATCCATGTCGGCTCTCCGGGCAATCAAGCTGCTGAAATGTCTCTGTGTGCTTTTTCTGGTCTGCGGACTGTCTTTGGCGGCTTACGGCGCCTCCGCGCAGATGATGCTCCCAAAGGCGGATAATGGAGAGAGTGATGTTTCGGGCTGGCTGATGAGCGAAAAATTCGACGGCGTGCGCGGCTACTGGGACGGGACCCGGCTCTGGTCAAAGAACGGCAGGCGATTTTATCCGCCGTCCGAATTTGTCGAAGGGCTGCCCGGCTTTGCTCTGGAAGGGGAGCTCTGGGCCGGGCGCGGAAAGTTTGAACAGACGGCCTCGATCGTTCTGCGGCAGCAGCCTCACGAAGGCTGGCTGCAGCTGCGCTTCGCTATCTTCGATGTGCCTGAAGCGCCTGGCGGGTTTACCCGGCGCATGGAACAAGTACAGTCCTGGTTTGCCGTTCATCCTGATCCCTATGCGTTCGTGATCCCCCAGATTCGCGTTCGCGACCGGCCCCATCTGCAGCAGGAACTGCAGCGCATTGAAGAACTCGGCGGCGAGGGGCTGATCGTCCGCAGTCCCGACGCTCCCTATGCCGCGGGCCGCAGTACGCAGATTCTCAAGGTCAAGGAGTTCGATGACGCCGAGGCGGTGGTGGTCGGGCACATCTTAGGCCAGGGTCGGAATGCCGGCCGGCTCGGCTCGTTGCTGGTCGAACTGCCGGACGGGGTTCGCTTCAGGATCGGCACAGGTTTCAGTGATGCCGAACGGGAAGATCCGCCTCCAAAGGACGCGGTCGTCACCTTTAAATATGACGGTTTTTACCGCTCCGGAATTCCGAAATTCCCTTCCTTCCTTCGCGTGCGCCAGGACCAGGGCCTGTAGCCGGCGCAGGATCATTTAGACAGAAATGGAGATTTTATGGAACTTCTCATCGCATGGGCGATATTCGGAATTGCCGCCGGAACTCTGGCCAAAGGGAAGAACAGAAATGTTTTTCTGTGGGTTGTTATCGGCCTTCTGCTCGGGCCCTTTGCGATGCTGATCATCGCAGTGATAAAGCCTGGCCCCGGGCCCGATCAGGGATACCAATGATCCAGGTCGCACGGATTGTTGCCAGCCCAGAATTGAATACACGCCGCCCGCTGAGGCGGGTTGTTATCTAGTGTATCAGTGCGGTAAGATGGCAGATGATAAATAAACGAGTTCGGGTGATCCATGCCGAGCGTAAAAATCCCGGCGAGCCCACATCCTGCTCGATGGGTGAGCGGACCGGCCCGGGACCAACAACTCAGGGAGAAAGACAATTGACCATAGAGAAGAATATATGCCTTGACTGCCCGTACTGCGGCGCAGAGATCTACCAGCCGCTGAGCTGGTTCAGAAAAGCCTATTCCACCTGCCCGACCTGTGAGCAGGGGCTGGCCGCCGGGCAGTTCGCCGCCGCAGTGGCCGAGATCGAACAGGAACTCGATGCGCATATCGAGGACATGATGCACGGGAGCACGCAGAAAAGCTCGGGCTGCTGTGGTGGGAAATCCTCCTGTTGCGGTTAGACCTTTTTATTTGAAATCGGAGATGTTTATGCCAGTCATTACCCTTGAAGGCCCCTCGATCCCGGACCCGGCCAAGCGGCGCAAAATGGTCGACGCGCTGACCAGCGCCGCCGCCGGTGCCTACGGACTGCCGAAAGAGAAAATCATCATCCTGATTCGCGAGAACGCCCCGGACCAAGTGGCGGTCGGCGGTGTTCTTCTGACGGATCGCACCTGAGGATCTTTCTGGAAGAAAAATTGAAAAGATTCGAAAAAACAGGATCTTGAGTTGCTTGAAGGACGATTTTCCGGTGCTATAATTGCGACAGGGAATCCTAAAGAAAGGAGGCTTGTCGTCATGGCCAAAATCGTCAATGGAGTCGACGTCGATCAACTGATGGGAACAATCGACCAGATCAAACAACAGCCGGATATTGCCAAATTCAAATTTCGTGCACGCAACACCTGGGTCGAGGGGACGCACAGCCAAGCCACCGTCAAGGAGTTTTACGGGGCCGGGCAGGAGGACGATACCCGCGAGCCGCTGAATTACGATCTTGACGAACCCCCGGTCCTACTCGGGGAGAACCGCGGTGGCAACCCGGTCGAGTATCTGCTGGTCGCGCTCTCCGGGTGCATCACCACCTCGATGGTGGCGCACGCCTCCGCCAGGGGCATTACGCTGAAATCGGTAAGTTCGCATTTCGAAGGGGGTATCGACCTGCGCGGTTTTCTGGGAATCTCCGAATCGGTTCCGGTCGGCTATCAGGAAATCCGGGTTTTCTTCGCCATCGAGGCCGATCTTTCTGACCAGGAAAAAGAAGAGCTCATCGAGATGGGTAAAAAGTACTCCCCGGTGTACAACTCCGTGAACAAAGGGGTTCCGGTGAAGGTCCAACTCGACGCATAGCCCAAAAAGTTCGCCCCTTTTCTGATTTTCAGCCGCAAGCTATTTTCGCGGCCATTTGTTTTCAGGCCGGTCAATCCCCTTACCAGCTCCATCAAACCTCTGAAGTCCTCATCCCCCGCGTCGGTGCGTTACAAAAACAGCAGGACGGCCCACAGGACGATAACCAGTACGTGCAGGCCCAGGGTCGCCGCCGTGACGGGGCCCAGATATTCCAGCTCGGCCTGTTTGTGTTTGCGCCCGGCGGCCTCAAGGACCCATTGGCGCCCTCGCGCGAGGTGACCTGCGAGCGCACTTGGGCGGACAAGGCCAAAGAGGGTTTTCACGAACACCTCGCCGTCTTTCTCCGTCTCAAGCAGGAGCTGCAGGCAGTCATGATAATTGGCGCTGAGTTTGTTCTGCAGATAGAGGAAGGCGAGCGTAAAAAGGATGCCCGCGCCGGCGATGAACAGCTTTGGCGCCCAGCTTGCCGCGGCGGCGAACATTGTGAAAAGACCCGCCGTGACTGCCAGGAAGGCGGCGAATATGGCGAAGCGCAGAGTGCTGTAATGGCGAATCTGTTGAATGAGTTCACTGGATCTGTCCATTCGGAGCTCCTCGCGAACGGGAATGACCATGCTGTCGATTCACCCGACCCTGTCGGTGCGGCGGATGGAGATATCCACATGCAGATCGTCGGAGACATCCTGCAGGCCCTCTTCGATTCTGCCCATATCCACTCCGGCCGGAGTCTGGACATGGATATCCATCAGGTAGATGGCGGTGCCGCTCTCTGGAGATTCGCGCACCTGGGAGTTCAAAGCCACGATATTCAAACCGTTTTCAGCGAGATAGCGGCTGATACGGTAGACAATGCCCGCCTGATCGAGACCCTCGACGTGCAGGGTCAATTCGGAATACCCGCTGCGGTCGAGCTCAGGGCGCTCGGGCAGTTTTTTCACGAACGCCGTGACGCCCTTTTCCCGCTCGAGCCGGCGGCATTCCCTGTTCAGCGTTTCCGTGAGGTCTTTCTGGCTGGAGGTAAAGAGCAGGTTGACGGTGAATTCGTCGGCCAGCAGCGTCATCGCGGTTTCTTCGAGATTGCAGCCGTGATCGTACAGAATACCGGTCACGTCGGCGACGATGCCGGGACGGTCTTCGCCGAAAGCAGTCATGATAAAGCGAGATTGCATGAAAATCCTCCCTGTTCAGTGTTGATAATGTTCAGTCCGGGCTCCCGCATTACTCCTGCGGTTCCGGCAGGGTCGTCACCACACGCCGGATCTGCCGCAGCTCCTCCTTGACGATGGAGGCGTTCTCGCTGCCGATGCGGATTAGGATTTTCTGGCCCGCCGAGAGCGCCTCCAGGCCCGGATCAGCATATTTGTAACGATTTATGTGGGGTTCGAGCTGGATCGGACCGTCCAGATCGGGGGCGGCGAGCAGGTGGTTGATCACATCGACCAGGCGGTCGTTGAAGTAACCGGTGTACCCCAGGAGCCGATAGGCTTTCTGAAACAGCGGATAATGGCGCACGTAGAAGGACGATGCCGCTCCGAGGTCGACCGCTTCGATCATTTGAATGTAGGGATCGTAGCGCTTGTAGTTGCGGGGGCTGATGACCGGAGTCCCGTTCCGTTCTTCGACGAGAAAGCCGCCGGGGGCGGGTTTGACCGGGAGCAGGCGCGGCGGCAGTTTGGCTCGCGGCAGAGTATCAACCGTGGCGACGATGCGCTTGATGATATTGTCCGGATAGAAAAGCTTGTCGAGATGCTGCTCGGGGACGAAGCGGCTGAGGCGTTCGGCCACCTCCTCGTCGCTCTCGGTGAGCGGGGGCAGAGGCTCGGGCGCAGCTGGTTCGGCCGGATCTTCCACAGGCGCCGGCTCGTCCGGGGGCTGGATATCGGGAACGGGGTAGCGTGGTTCGGGTTCCAGGGCTGTATCCGCCGGTTGCGGTTCTGCGATCTCCTGGCGGTCCGTGTCGGCAGGCAAAACGAGCTGATCCCTGGATTGACCGTACTGAAAAGCGAAATACGCGACGCCGGCGGCAATCGCAACGAGAATGATGGCGATAATTGGTTTTTTCATGGACCGGTCCCCTTGACGGCGTGGGCAGAGCGTTGAAGAATATGCATGATCAAGAGTACCGGGAAGCGGGCGATTGAGCAAGCCGCAGTCATTTTTATGAGTGGCAAAATGAAACATACCCAGGGTGTCGGAAAGGCATGTCATGGCTCACCTCACAATCCGCGATTCATACGCCAGCCTGACAGATCGGCTCAACCGCTTTCCCCAGGGGGCGCCGCCGGCAGAGCTGCTCGATCGGATCCTGGCGCTGCTTTTTCGGCCGCGCGAGGCGCAGTTGGTGGCGAAGCTGCCGCTGCGCCCGTTCTCGGTGGAGAAAGCCGCGAGGATCTGGGGAATGCCATGCGGCGAGGCCGAAAAGGTTCTGCAGGAACTCGCCGGGCGCGGGCTGCTGGTCGATGTTGAGTTGCGCGGCCGCATGCTTTACGTGCTGCCGCCGCCGATGGCCGGCTTCTTCGAATTTTCCCTGATGCGGGTGCGTGACGATCTCGACCAGCGACTTCTGGCCGAGCTTTTCGAGCAGTACATCTCCGTCGAAGACGAGTTCATCCGCGCGCTGTTCATCGGCGGCGAGACGCAGCTTGGCCGCATCCTGGTGCGCGAGGATGCCCTCGGCGGCCAGAATGATCTGCATGTGCTCGATTACGAGCGGGCCGGCGAGGTCATCGCCTCGGCCACCGATATCGGCATCGGGCTGTGTTACTGCCGGCATAAGCGCGCTCATCAGGGACGGGCGTGTGGGGCGGAGATGGAAATCTGCATGACCTTCAACGCCACGGCGGCTTCGCTGATCCGCCATGGCACGGCGCGGCGGATCGATGTCCATGAATGCCGGGATCTGCTGGCTAAGGCCCGCGCGCAGAATCTCGCCCATTTCGGAGAGAATGTGCAGCAGGGCGTCAATTTCATCTGCAACTGCTGTCCCTGCTGTTGCGAGGCGATGCTGGCCCACCAGCGCTTCGGCCACGAGCATCCCATCCACACCAGTAATTTCATCGCGGTGGTCGACGCGCAGGAGTGTTCCGGCTGCGGGCGCTGTCTGCCCCCCTGCCCGGGGAAAGTGATTACCCTGGAAACCGCCGGTGGAGACGGCCGGGGCCGGAAGCGGGCGCAGATCGACCCGGAGCTCTGTCTTGGCTGCGGGGTCTGCGTGCGGTCCTGTCCGCGCGGCGCGCTGGCCATGCAGCCGCGCGAAAAGCGCGTGATCACCCCCGTCAATTCGGTGCACCGCACGGTACTGATGGCCATCGAGCGCGGCACGCTGCAGGAGCTTATCTTCGACAACCAGGTGCTGCGCAGTCATCGCGCTCTTGCAGCGGTTCTCGGCAGTATACTGCGTTTGCCCGCCGTCTCGCGCGGGTTGGCGAAAAGTCAGCTCGGTTCGCACTATCTGGCGCGGCTGTGCGAAAGGTTTGCGCCGTGACGCCTGCCGCTTTGCAGTGCCGCATCGGCTGCGGCGCCTGCTGCATCGAACCCTCGATCTCATCGCTGATCCCCGGCATGCCGCAGGGAAAACCCGCCGGCACGCGCTGTGCGCAGCTCACAGAGGATAACCTCTGCCGACTGTTCGGTCGTCCCGAGCGGCCTCTGGTGTGCCGCCGCCTCCGCCCTGAAGCAGCGATGTGCGGCCGGAGCTTCGTCGAGGCGCGGTTGCGCCTTGCAGAACTCGAACGTCTCACCGCTCCAGCGGAAGCATGAATATTTCTCAGCATCTGATATCATTGACCGCAAGCGTCGCGAGCGGGGAGGCAGAGGATGAAAGCAAAAGAATTGGCGCGCAGAATGCGCGATACACAGGGCCCATGCGTTGTCGACGTGCGCAGCCGCCAGGAATTTCGATCCGGCCACATTCCCGGTGCGATCCATCTGCCCTTCTGGAAGGTCCTCCTGAGCCGCAAAACCCTGCCGCAGGATAAGAACCACCGGCTTGTCGTGACCTGCGAGCACGGCCCGCGAGCGCAACTGGCCCATGCTCAGCTGCGCCTTGCCGGCTATCTCAAGCTGGAGTTGCTCGACGGTCATATGGCCGGCTGGCGCCGGATCGGATTGCCGGTAAAAAAAAGGTGACCGTTTTTTTTCGTCCCCGACACCGGATTACAGGATCGAATCATGGATATCAATCGCGGTAAGGTCCTCGGCTGGAGCTTCGTCGCCGGCGTCGCCGGCATCGTTTTTCTGCTGGCCCGCTTCTCCGATCTGATCGTCGACTGGATGTGGCTTGATGAACTTGGCTACGCGGTAATCTTTTATCGCCTGCTGATGTTCAAAGTTGGCTTTGGCGGCCTCTTCGGGCTGATCGCCCTGCTGGTGGTCGGGGTCAATCTGCACATTGCTGTCCGGCGCGCTTTTCCGGATGGAGCGCAAAAGCGGGGCAATGTTATCGAGCTTTACGGCGGAGAGCAGGTTCAGGTCCCCGTCGGACTGCTGCGCTGGGGCGCCTGGCTGCTTGCCGCCCTGGCCTCGGTTCCCTTCGCCCTCTACGCCAATTCCAGGTGGGATGTCTTCGTGCGGTTTTTCTGGCGCGTCCCCTACGGGCAAACCGATCCGGTTTACGGGCGTGATATCGGCTTCTATCTGTTCTCGCTGCCGTTCTGGGAGGTGCTGCAGAATGCCCTGACGAGTCTCTTGTTTCTAAGCTTCATCGGCGCGCTGGGCGTCTACGTGCTGGCCGGAATGGCCCGCCAGCAGGGCGGGTTGCCGCAGCAGCCGACACGCCGCACCACCGGTCATCTCTCGGTTCTTTTCGTCCTTTTTCTCGCCGGCTACGGCTGGGGCTATTATCTGGAGCGATTCGCGCTGCTATTTTCCCAGACCGGAACCGTCTCCGGGGCAGGCTATACCGACCTGCACGTGGTGCGCATCGGACTTTGGGTTATGCTCGCCGCTTCCGTAGCGCTGGCGGCCATTGTTTTTTTCGCCTATGTGCGCAACCAGCCGAAAATATCCATCGTCGGGGTGGGCGGCTATTTCGTGCTGCTGCTCGCGGTTCTGATGCTGGCGCCGGTGGGTGTGCAGAAATTCATCGTCGAGCCGAACGAACTGGAGCTGGAAGCCCCTTTTCTCGAGCACGAGATCAGGATGACGCGCCAGGCATACGGCATCGACGCCATGGAGGAGCGCGACTATCCGGCGATCTCCGATCTGACTTTCGACAAGGTGCAGGAAAACGAGCAGACCCTGAAGAACATCCGTCTCTGGGATTGGCGCCCCCTGCTGCAGACCTTTCGGCAGTTGCAGGAGATCCGTCTTTACTACGAATTCTATGAGGTCGACATCGATCGCTATACCCTCGACGGCGCGTATCGCCAGGTCATGCTCTCGGCACGCGAGCTGGCCAGGGAATTGCCCGAGCGCGCCGATACCTGGGTCAACCGCACCCTGCAGTTCACTCATGGCTACGGGCTGGTTATGAGTCTTGCCTCGCAGGAAGGAGAGGAGGGGACGCCGACTCTGCTCGTCCAGGATCTGCCGCCGGTGACGCCTGAGGGGCTGAATATCGAGATGCCGGCCATCTTTTATGGAGAAAATATGCAGGGCTACCGGATTGTCGATACAGGCGTCAAAGAACTCGACTATCCGAAAGGGGACGAAAATGTCTACACCAGCTACGCGGGAGACGGCGGCGTGCCCATCGATGCCTTCTGGAAAAAGCTCCTCTTCGCCTGGGAGCTGGGTGATGTCAACATACTGCTCTCCGATTATCTCACCGATAAGAGCCAGATTCAGCTGCGTCGCCAGGTCCGGGAACGGGTAACGGCGGTTGCGCCTTTTCTGCGCTATGACGGCGATCCCTACCTGGTGGTCAGCGAAGGGCGCCTCTACTGGATTCAGGACGCCTACACCACCTCGGAGACCTATCCGTACTCAGAGCCGTATCAGGGACGCTTCAACTATATCCGCAATTCGGTCAAGGTGGTGAACGATGTCTACAACGGCGCAGTCGACTTCTACATGATGCAGCCAGACGAACCGGTCCTGAAAGTCTATCAGAGAGCATTTCCGGGCGTCTTTCGCCCCCTTGGTGAGATGTCTGCCGATCTGCAGACACATGTGCGCTATCCGGAGGATCTGTTTCGCATCCAGGTCGATAAATACAACCGCTATCACATGACCATCCCCCAGGTTTTCTACAATAACGAAGATCTGTGGACGACGCCGCAGGAGAAGTATGGCGGCACACCGCAGGCGATGGAGCCGTATTACATTCTCATGCGCCTGCCGGAAGAGGAGCGCCTCGAGTTTCTGCTCATGCAGCCGCTGACTCCGCAGAAGCGCAACAACATGATTGCCTGGGTGGCGGCGCGCTGCGACCAGCCCGACTACGGCCAGTTGCTGGTGTACAAGCTGCCGAAGGATAAACTGATTCTCGGGCCGATGCAGATCGAGGCGATGATCGATCAGGATCCGATCATCAGCCGCCAGCTCAGCCTCTGGGACCAGCGCGGCTCGCAGGTGATTCGCGGCAACCTGCTGGTCATCCCCATCGACCATTCCTTTCTCTACGTCGAGCCGGTTTATCTGATCGCCGAGGGGAACAACATCCCCCAGCTGCGCCGGGTGATCGTCTCATACGACGAGCGTGTGGTGATGGAGCCGACCCTCGAGCAGGCGGTGCGCGCCGTCTTCGGCGCCGCTCCTGCCGCGCAAGCTCCTGAGGAGGGCGCTGCGCGGGCACCCGTTGCTTTGCCGAGAAACCTTGAGAAGGCCCAGGAGAGTTTCGAGCGGGCCCAGCAGGCTCTGCAGGCAGGGGACTGGGAAGCGTTCGGCCGGGCGATGGGAGACGTGCAGGAAATTTTGCAAAGGCGTGAGCCGGTGGAGTGAGTCGGGCCAGCCTGCCGCGCCTCTGAAATCGCCCCGAAACATGGCATCTATCTTGAAAAGTCCTTCGTGAAGACTTTTTTGTGTCGGTTTTTCGACACTTTACAGGAAAGGTGACCATGAGAATTCATCCCGTATTATTCACAATCCTGGCCGGCGCTCTTCTCGCTCTGGCGGTTCCTGCGGCCTCCTTCGGTTTTCTCAAGGGAGAAAAAGTTCCCGACATCCGGCTGGAGAATATTGACGGCGAGCCGTTCCAGCTCTATGCCCAGAAAGGAGAGGCGATTCTGCTCAAACTGGGGGCGACCTGGTGCCCGGAGTGCCAGCAGCAGTCCTGGCAGATCAACCAGGCCCATGAATTTTTCACGGCCAATCAGATCCCCTACATCGAGGGTTTCCTCCAGGATACCGAGGCCTCTGTCCGCAATCTGCTCGCCCGGGGGAATCATCGCCTGACCCCGACCGTCCTGCTGGATGAAGGTCAGGTCAGGCGCAGCTACAACGTCTTCATGATCCCCCGGCTGCTGGTTCTCGACAGTGATTTTCGCGTCGTCTACGACGGCGGTCTGCTCGAGGCCGAAGAACTGGTCGCCGTTGTGAAACAGGCGGGGCTTCAGTGAGGGTTTGAGCGCTCGGGCTGGCAGCCGTAGCGCTCGACCAGCAGGGCCAGCCTCTTGAAATCGACAGGTTTGGCAAGATAGTCGGTGAATCCCGCTTTAAGGAACCGTTCGCGGTCGCCCGACATGGCGTGCGCCGTCAGTGCGATGACGGGGATCTCCGGATTGACCCCCTCCGCCGATGCCGTGCGGATCCTGCGGGTGACCTCGATGCCGTCCATTTCGGGCATCTGCATATCGAGCAGAATCAGATCGAAAGAAGGGTCTGCCGCGAGCGCTTCGAGGGTGGCGCGGCCGTCTCCGACGCCGATAACCCGGTGGCCCCACTTTTCGAGGACCAGGGTGAGCATTCGCCGGTTGGCCTCATTGTCATCGGCGAGCAGGATGTGCGCCGGAGCCTGCTTCGCAGCGCTTTGCGGCGCAGCATCGCCGCTGGCAGGGACTGTCTTTTTCTCATCGGCGCCGATCCGGGTCGGAATTCTGAGGTCGAACCGCGTGCCGACGCCCACCTCGCTTTTCAGTTCGATCTCTCCAGCCATCAGGTCGACCAGGCGTTTGACAATGGCCAGACCGAGTCCCGCTCCCTGGTAGCGGCGCTGATAGGTGCCATCTTCCTGGATAAAAGGTTCGAAAATTCTGTCTCTGAGCTCCGGTGCAATGCCAACGCCGGTGTCCTGAACGCTGATGAGCAGAAAAATCTCGCCCTTCGCGCCTGAGGGCTCCGCGTCCACATCGATCGATATCCTGCCTTCCGCGGTGAATTTGACCGCATTGCCGATCAGATTAAACAGGATCTGCCGCATTCGGGGCATATCGCCGATGATCTGCCGGGGAACGGCCGCAGAGACGTTCTGCTCCAGCGCCAGATTCTTCTCGGTCGCCGCCTGGCGAAACACCACGAAGGTCGATTCCAGCAAATCTTCCACGAAAAACGGCTCCGCATGCAGGTCCAGCCCGCCCGCTTCGATTCGCGAAAGATCAAGGATCTCGCTGAGCAGATGCAGCAGGTTATTGCTCGAACTCTGAGCCAGAGTGACGTAATGCTGCTGCTCTTCGTTCAAATCGGTGGTTCCCAGCAACTGCAGCATGCCCAGGACGCCGTTGAGCGGGGTACGGATCTCATGGCTCATATTGGCGAGAAACGAGCTTTTCGCCTGGCTCGCGACTTCTGCTCGGACCCGGGCGGTCTGCAGGTTTTCGAGGTAGCGGATCTTTTCAATGGCCAGGGTGAAAAAAGAGGCAAGCTGTCCAAGGTCCTCGAGATCGCGATCCGTGTAGTCACGCAGCGCATTGGCAACCGCGATCTGCCCGACGACCTTTTCGCCCAGGATGACCGGAACCGCCATGAAGCGCTCAACAGGAATATGGCCTTCAGGGATCTTCCCGTACCGGGGGTGCTGTTTTGGCCGGTTTGTTAAAAATGGTTTGGCGCTGTTGAGGACGAAGCCGCAAAGCCCGGGATACCCTTCGGGAAGGCAGGGAATCGTGTGCATCCCCTGACCCGGGTCGAGGGTGCATTGCGCACCGCGCATCGGCGAGAGGCTGTAGGAGAGATGTTTGCCGGTCGCCGGGTCGATCACCGCGACGAAGCCGTGAGGACTGCCGGATAACCGCTTCGCCTGCCCGAGCATCAGATCCGCTATATCCGAGAGCGTAATCGTCGGGCGCAGGATCGGGCCGAGCAGTTCGGCCAGAGCGGACTTGGTCTCAAGTTCACGCTGCAGATCCTCCGCGATCTGCTTATGCCGGGTGATATCCTCGCAGACCACGATCAGGTGTTCGGCCTCTCCCGAGGAATCATACAGCAGGGAAACCCACAGCCGGCCCCAGACGACCTGTCCATCCTTGCGGATATAGCGCTTGTCGAAGAAATAATTGTCCCGTTCGCCGCGCAATAGCTGATCGGCCCTGGCTAAGCTGAGCGCAAGATCCTCCGGGTGAGTGATTTGACGAAAATGCATGCCGATCAGTTCGTCGCGCGGGTAGCCGAGAAATTCACACTGGGCCTCATTGACATCGACCAGATGGCCGGCGGTATCGAGGAGGGCCACACCGACGGCGGCGTTGTTGAAAATCGAGCGGAAGCGGATTTCGCGCTCGCGGATCATCTGCGCGGCCTGGCTGCGGGCAGTCACGTCGCGCATGACGATCTGGTAGGCTCGTTCCCCGGCAAAGTCAACGGGGTTTCCCAGAAACTCGACGCGAATGGACGTCCCGTCAAGGGCCAGAGCCTTTTCTTCCTGGATGCAGACATCCGAGGGCGGCCTGGTGTCAGCAGGAAAGGACAGGAGCGCCTGCCGGCAGTCGGGATGGAGAAAATCGGCGACGCTGCGCCCGTTGAGCTGATCGGCGGAGTTTGCCCGCAGCAGCTTTTCGGCCGCAGGGTTGGAAAAAACGATCTCTCCCTGACGGTGGACCAGGATGGCATCGGGGGAGGCCTGCAGCAGATTGCGCCATTGGCTCTCGGCTTCAATCAGTTTCTTCTGCGAGGTGAGAACCTCGCCCTCGTTGCGGCGCAGCAGAGCGAAAAGAATTGCCCCCATGGTCAGGACGTATCCCAAGCCTTTAGCCGTTTGAAGCCAGACCAGCTCGGCGGGATCGGCAACAAAAAAAAGCAGAATCCGGTCGGAGAGAAGAATCCAGAGGCTGGAGATCAGGACAAAAAAAGCGGGGATCTGCCAAACCCCTTTGCGACCGGGAGTCGCTGATGACTTGGAGGGGTTCATGGTTATCTCCATCAGCTAAGGGACCCACATCTATATTTACTTTCTACAGTTTTTTTAAATAGATGCAAGAGAAAAGTGAAAAAAATGAAAATCGAATTCATTTATCCGTTGACTTTTTCCCTTCGGGACATGAAAATCGTTTTCATTCGAGGAGGTGGCAATCATGCATTCGTACTCCGTTCCGACAATGGCCGGTGCCGTCCCGACACAGACCCTTCGCTGCCCCTGGATGGCGGTCTCATGGCGATTCTCCGAGGAACGTGCCTGCCTCGCGGGCTTTCTGGCCCTGGAGGGTGCTGAGGTTCTGTCCGGGGTCAAGCCGGCGAACCTGTTTCGCATCACCAACCGCAGGCAGAGCTGCGGCCGCAATCTGGCCGAGATCTGGCATCGGCACGGCGAGCGGCTGATAGCGGCCAGCTCTCTCAGGGTGAACGTGCTGCGTGCGAGCGACGAGGCGCTGCTGATTCTGCTCTATGATCCGAGGCTGCTTGCCAGGCGCCTGGCAAGCCGGGGCGGGCAGGTCATTCTGAAGCGGTGCGGTTATCCCGACCCTGTCACTTTCGAGGTGATATTGGCTCATCTTAAGGCGCGGGTTTCGGAGAAGGGCATCCCCCACGAGATCGGCCTGTTTCTGGGATATCCGCGCAAAGACGTCGAAGCGTTTCTCGGTTGGCGCGACGTTCCGGCAAGTTGCCAGCGGTTGTGGAAGATCTACGGCAAGTCGCGCCGCAGCCTGGCGCTGGCCGAGGCCTATGCGACCTGCCGGGCTGAGATTGCCGCGCGGCTGATGACCGATACGGATCCGTGTCGGATCCTTGGCAACGAGGCCGCTTTGGCGGCCTGATCCGAAAACAGCGGACCGCGGGCGCAATTGTTGTATTCACGACAAAACCCCACTCGATTCGAGCGGGGTTTTGTCGTTGCAGGTATGTTCGCCGGCTCAGCTTTCCTGAGAGACCGGCTGTTCTTTGTAGCTCTTCTTCTCTTTGTGCTCCCCGGTCCGATGGAGACGGTCGGGGATGGTGTAGTCGACCGTTTCGGGGTGATGCTCGAAAATCGGGAAATACTTCGCAATGAGCACGAATAACAGGATATGCGCCGCGATGATCCCAAGGGTGACAAGGGTTTCGATGATCGAGGGGAAATAGACCTCCGCCTCGTTCATCATCCCGAACATCGAGACGTTAAAGCGGTTCAGCACCAGGCCGCCGATCACCAGCAGGGCGGCGATGTTGCGGCGCCGATCGTTCTCGCGTACCGACTTCTGCATGAACATGATGAACGGCAGGATGAAGCCGATGCCGAGCTCGAGCATGAAGGAGAAGGTCAGGCCCGGGCGGTCGAAGTACGGACCCTTGCCCATGAAGATCAGGCTGTAGGCGCGTACCGCCAGGTAGGCGCCGAGCGCCCAGGGGAGGATCTTCGCCAGGGTGCGCAGCAGCTCGCCCTCGTTGGGCTGCCCCATGTACTTGTGGCTTGCGGTCGCCTCGATGATGATGATGCACATGCCGGTGCAGATGGCGCTCATCCAGAACAGCAGGGGCAGCAGCGGGCTGTACCAGAGGTTGTGCAACTTGTCCACGGCAATCAGGAAAAAGGTTCCCAGCGAGCTCTGGTGCAGGGTCGAGATGGCCGCTGCGGCGATCACGAGGGGCATCTCCAGCCACCGCAGCACGCGCAGGGGAACGTGCCAGCCGAACTTCTCCGCCACCGGCGGGAGAAACTCGAGAAAGAGCACCGTGGTGTAGGCCATGACGCACATGGAGACTTCGAACATGGGGGAGTGCAGATTCCAGTAGTCAGGGCGCAGAACCTGCCAACCCTTGTGGGGCTGCCCCAGGTCGAGGATCAGGCCGACGCAGACCAGCGAGTAGCCGAGAAATCCGGTGACGATGGCCGGGCGCACCAGGGGCTCGAGTTTCTTGATATGGAAGACATGCACGATGGCGCCGAGGGTGAAGGCGCCGGCCGCCAGCGGCACGGCGGTCACCACGTCGAAGCTGATCCACAGCCCCCAGGGGTAGGTGTCGTTGAGATTGGTGGTAACGCCCAGACCGAAGATGAAGCGGACCATACCGGCGATGACGCCGACCATCACTATCCCGATGAGGAACTTGATGAAGGCGTGGTAGCCTTTGACTTCCTTGACGATTCTTGCAGCACTCATGTTATTGCTCCTCCTTCCGATCCGTATCCTCAATTTGCGGAGCGGAGGATTCGGTCACCATTTCCCCGGCCTGCTCCCGCTTCAGACGCTCGCGGCGATGCGTGAACCAGGACAGGGCCGAGAGCCCGCCACCCACGGCGAGAAAGATGCCCGGCACCAGGCGCAGCGCGTCCCAGGTGTAGCCGGGCAGGGCGCGCATGGTGACCGGCTTGAAGCCCAACTCGTCGAAGGGCAGGTTGGTCAGATAGATGACGCTGGTGCCGCCCGCCTCTTCCTTGCCGTACACTTTATGGATATAGCGGTCGGGGTATTGGCCGAGCCGACGCTCGGCTTCCTTGATCATCTCCTCGCGCGGCCCATAGGTAATGGCCGTCGGGCAGGCCGTGGCACAGGCCGGGGCGAACCCTTCCTTAACCCGACTGTAGCAGCCGGTGCACTTCTTGACCAGGGGAAAGGCCTTGCTCCATTCGTACTTGGGCACGTTGAAGGGACAGGCGATCATGCAGAAGCGGCAGCCGATGCAGCGCTCAGACTTGTAGACCACCGGCCCTTCCTCGGTCTTGACGAAGGCGCCGACCGGGCAGACAGAGGCGCAGGCCGGCTCATTGCAGTGCATGCACATCTCTTTGTAGAAGGCGAACTCGTTCTGCCCGTTTTTCTGATAGTCGCGGAACTTGATGCGGGTAAAGGTATATTCGCTCATCGCCGGCGGGTTCTGGTATCCCTCGCCGGTGAAGAACTCAGTCTGCTCCGCTTCGAGTTGGTTCCACTGCTTGCAGGCGACCTGGCATCCGCGGCAGCCCGTGCATTTGGTCATGTCGATCAGGAACGATTTATCCCGGGAGAAATCCTTGCGGGTGCTCATGCCTTTTTACCCCCTTTCTCGATGTTGCACAGAAATGCCTTGTATTCGGGGATGGTGGTATTCGGGCACCCGACCGCCGTGGTCAGATCGTTGGCGCTGTCCCCCTTGGCCATGCCCGCGTAGCCAAAGTGCCAGGGCACCCCGACCTGTTCCATCAACTGGCCGCCGACGCGCAGCGGTTTAATGCGGCTGGTAATCAGGGCACGGGCCTCGATGACGCCGCGTTCGGTCGAGACGGAGACGATATCCCCGTTTTCGAATCCCTTCCACTTGGCAAGCTCTTCGCTGATTTCGACGAACATATCGGGAACCAGTTCGACCAGCCAGGGCAGATTGCGGGTCATTGCCCCGGCCTGCCAGTGTTCAGAGACCCGATAGGTGGTTCCGATGTAGGGGAATTTATCCGATGTGCTGATTTTTCCCGGCGTCGCCACCGCCGGATTGCACTGCTGGCGGGTCAGGAGGTTGGGCGTCGGACTCTCCATCGGCTCATAGTGCTCCGGGAAGGGCCCATCGGCCAGGCCGGCTGCGAAGAGGCGACCGTGTCCTTCGGCGATCATGATGAACGGGTATTTGGTGCCGTCTTCGGCCATCGGCGCCCAGCCGCCGTCCGGGACGTCGCCTTCCCATTTGCGGGTCGCGGCATTCCAGGCAATGACGGGTTTTTTCGGATTCCAGGGGCGGCCGTTGATATCGACGGAGGCGCGGTTGTAGAGAATGCGCCGGTTCAGCGGCCAGCACCACGACCACTCGTGGTACATTTCCATCCCGGTCGGGTCGGCGTCGTTGCGCCACTGCATCATATTCCCCTCGGGGGTGTAGGAGCCGCAGTAGAGCCAGTTGCCGCTGGTGGTCGAGCCGTCGTCCTGCAGGAAGGTAAAGTTGGGAACCTGGTCCCCCTTCTTGAAGGCCTTGCCCTTGACCACCGTATCGCGGGTGAAGCGTCCGTTGCATTCGCGCGCCACCAGGTCGATATCCGGCTCGTGGCCGCTGCCGTAATTCCAGGCCAGGTTGACGACCGGTTCGGGATAGACGCCTTTTTCCTTCTCGTAGAGAGCCTTGATGCGCTTATAGAGCTGATCGATGATAAAGGCATCGCTCTCGGCATCACCTGGCGGCTTGACCGCCTTGTAGCGCCACTGGGCCCAGCGGCCTGAGTTGGAAATGCTTCCTTCTTTTTCCACCGACGAGGCGGCCGGCAGCAGAAAGACCTCGGTCTGGACCTGTTTCGGGTCGATGCCGGGAGCTTTCCAGAAGATGGAGGTTTCGGTCTCCCACAGGTCGGCGGCGACCAGCCACTTGAGTTTGCCCAGACCTTTGCGGATGGAGCTGGCATCGGGTCCGCCCACCGCGGGGTTGGTGCCCATGCAGACCATCCCTTCGAATCCGCCGGCCTGCAGACGCTCCATCAGCGGGATGAAGGAGTAATTGCCGCTGCGCTTCGGCAGGTATTCGTAGCAGAAGTCGTTCTGCGCAGTGGCCGCATCGCCCCAATAGGCCTTGAGAATGCTGGCCATGTATTTGGGTGTGTTGCTCCACCAGTTGGCGCTCTTGGGATCATTCGTCTTCGGCGACCAGGTCTCGTTATAGGTGGCGAGATCGACGTTGTCGTACGTCGGCACTTTCAGGTAGCCGGGCAGAATGTGGTAGAGGATGGCGTAGTCCGTTGAGCCCTGGACGTTCGATTCGCCGCGCAGTGCATTGATCCCGCCGCCGGCGATGCCGACGTTGCCGAGCAGAAGCTGCAGCATGGCGTAGGAGCGCACGTTCTGGGTCCCGTGGGTGTGCTGGGTGGTCCCCATGGCATACATGATGGTGGCCGCCTTCTTCGGTGTGCCGGTGGCGCAGAAGGTGCGGGCGACTTCGAGGTAGTCATGGATGCTGGTGCCGGTGATTTCACATACTTTGGTCGGGGTGTAGCGGGCGTAATGGTGCTTGAGCAACTGGTAGACGCTGCGCGGATGCTGCAGGGTGTCGTCGCGCACCGGGTTGCCCTCGGCATCCATCTGATACTTCCAGTTGGTCTTCTCGTAGCGGAAGTTCTGTGCATCGTAACCGGTGAACAGGCCGTCTTCGAAGTCGTACTTCTCATCGACCAGGAACGCGGCATTGGTATAGGCAACGACATAATCTTTCTGAATCAGATCGTTCTGCAGGACATGATTGATCAGGCCGCCCATGAAAGCGATATCGGTGCCCGGGCGCAGCTGGGCGTAGGTATCCGCTTTGGATGATGTGCGGGTATAGCGCGGATCGACGCTGATCAGCTTGGCGCCGCGATCCATCGCTTTTTCGACGTATTTGAATGAGATGGGATGGTTCTCAGCGGGATTGGAGCCGATGCACAGGATGACATCCGCATGCTGAATGTCGTTCCAGTGGTTGGTCATGGCTCCACGACCGAAGGAGGCCGCCAGACCGGCGACCGTAGCGGAGTGTCATATTCGCGCCTGGTGTTCGAGATATCCGACCCCCATGGCGCGGGCGAACTTGCCCAGCAGATAGCACTCCTCGTTGTCGAGGGCGGCGGTGCCGATCATGGTCATGCCGTCGTTGCGGTTGACCGTATAGCTTTTGCCCGCGATCTTCTCTTCTTTGACGAAGTTGCGGTCGCGCGTCTCTTTCATCAGCCGCGCCATGCGGTCGAGCGCCCAGTCCCAAGATTTCTCTTCCCATTTATCCGAGCCGGCCGCCCGGTACTTGACTTTGGTCAGTCGTCGCTCGTTGTTGGCCACCTGGAACAGCGCGCTGCCCTTGGAGCAAAGAGATCCGCGGTTGATCGGATGCTCCGGATCCCCCTCGATGTTTACGATTTTTCCGTTTTTGGTGTGCACGATCATTCCGCAGCCGACCGCGCAGTAGGGGCAGACCGTGGTGGTCGTGGTCAGGCCTTTGGTGCGCATCTCCGGGGAGTCGACTTCGGCCTTTGCGGGTTTTCCGGTCAAGGCGACGCTGCCCGCCGCAAGCCCGGTTCCCTTGAGGAAGTTTCTACGGGAAATTCCCATTCCTCTCTCTCCTTTCAGGTTGATGAATAGAAATGATCAGGTCTGGGCGCCTTTGTGCAACGGACGTGCCGCGGGTGTATACTGATTCGTCATATGAGACGTAAGGATGCGAAGATTCAGCGTTTAGAGTAAACGAAACGACAGTATGGATTGACGATGAGGTGGGGGGGTAACGGTGTGGGCATCGGCCCGGGTGTATACAAAGTATCCAGGCCTGCAAAGATGGCACAGGTGGGGAGCGAAGATTCAGATGACCCGCAATCGGCCAGCGGGGGAGTCTTCGACTCGGCCGACGCTCCAGCTTCGGCAGCCGGCGGACCGCAGGCGTGCAAGGAGTTGCGGCGCTTTTTCCGCGGCAACGGAAATGAGCAGACCGCCCGAGGTCTGCGGGTCTGCGAGCAGGTCGAGGGATTCCGCAGGGAGTCGATCGGCGCCGAGTACGCGCGGCAGGTAGTGGGCGCGGTTGCGATAGCTGCCCTCGGGCACCAGCCCCATGGCTGCCATCTCCACCGCCTGCGGGTAGACCGGCAGCGCGTCGGCTTCGAGCGCCAGGCAGACGCGGCTCGCTTCAGCCATTTCGAGCGCATGGCCGAGCAGGCCAAAACCGGTGATATCCGTGCAGGCGGACACCCCGATTTCCATCATGATCCGGGAGGACTCCATGTTGAGCGCGGCCATGCCGGCAATCGCCTCAGCAAGATCCGCTTCGCTGAGCACTTCGCCTTTGAGCGCCGTCGTGAGGATGCCGGTGCCGAGGGGCTTGGTCAGAACCAGCCGGTCGCCGGGACGGGCGCCGATGGTGGTGACCATACGCCGCGGATCGACCAGGCCGGTGACCGCGAGCCCGTACTTCGGCTCGTCGTCCTCCACCGAATGGCCGCCGACCACGACCGCACCCGCCTCGATAACCTTCTCGGCGCCGCCCTGCAGCACGGCGGTCAGGACATCGGTGCCCAGGCTGCAGACGGGAAACGCGATCAGATTGAGGGCCGTGATCGGCCGGGCGCCCATGGCGAACAGATCGGAGAGGGCGTTGGCGGCAGCGATCTGCCCGTAGAGGCGCGGATCGTCGACGATCGGGGTGAAGAAATCGACCGACTGCACCAGCGCGGTGTCCTCCGAAATCCGATAGATGCCCGCATCGGCAAAGGGAATGGCAGCCGATAAGAGATTCGGGTCGCTCGATTGGGGTAGCTGACGCAGTACCTGCACCAGGGTCTCGGGACCGAGCTTGGCAGCTCAGCCCGAGGCGCGGGCGAGGGATGTCAGTCTGGTTTTTTCGGTCATGTTTGGAACTCCGTAAGGGGGGTGTCTGTCATCGCCGGTATTGATTTGACCACGGGCGAACACAAGGTTCGCCCCTACGACGGCCATTGATGGTTTTCATGTAGGGGCGAACCTTGTGTTCGACCTGCCTTTTGTGTTCGCCCTGCCTGTGTGTTTGCCCTGCCCTGCATCGCCGATACCGGCCATGCGCCCATGACGTTCATCACCCCGGCAATTTCCAGGGCACCCGCTCGTCTCCGACCCGCCGCGTGTACTTGAGGGCGTCGAAATGCTCGAGCAGGGCCTGGGTCTGCTTGCGGGCGCTGCCGAGCTGGTCGCGGAACTGCGCCAGGGTCAATGTGTCGTGATGCGCGAAGTGTTCTTTGAGCACGGCCTGGGCTTTTGCGTAGGTATCGGCGTGGAAGAAGCTCTCCTCGCTCAGTTTGACCAGCCTGCCGGTGCCGAACAGATAATCGAAGTAGGGGCTGGTCTTTGCGGCGTCGAGTCCGAGGCGATCGAGCATTTCGTTTTTGTTCTTGGCTTTTGCGCCGTCCAGGCGATAGAGCTGCTCGATGCGCTCGATATCGCGGGCCTGCTGCGGCGAAGGCTGCGGCTCCCAGCCGGGCAGGTGTACCCATTCCCCGCGCTGTGCCAGATGCCCTTCTTCGAGGGCGCTCTGCAGCAGACGTTGAAAGGCTTTCTGGGACACTTTCGGCGGCAGCGCACCTTTAAGCGTGGCATGCGGGATCCCCGCCTGCAGGGGATTGGCCTCCTGAAAACGGCCAGTCTCTTCCACCATGCGGTGGCTCCAGGAACGCACGGCGTTGACGTCGGCCCATTGATCGACCAGCTGCACGGCGCGTTTTTCGTCCTGCAGGACCCTGAGGTTGTGTTCCACCCGGTCTTTTCCCAGTCCGGAGAGGATCTCGAGATTTTTGGCCGTCGTGGCGCCCTGATCGGCGAGTTTCTGCAGCAGGAAGGCTTTCTCACCGGATTCCAGTTCTTTGAGGGCCTGCATGATCTCGTTGCGGAAGCGGCGGTGCTTGACGGGACGGGGGTCGATCACCAGTCCGCCGCCGATGGTGTGCATCGGCGAGTAGGAGCGAATGATGAAGCGGTCTTCGCGATGGGCGACCAGCGGGCGGTCCAGGTGGATCTGCACGATGGCGCTCTCACCGGGCTTCATCTCGTCGCGATCGAGCAGGGCGACCATTCCCACCACCCGGGCGGTGCCGAGATAGAAGTGGACCGGATCGCGGAACTTCAGGCCGCGTGCGGCATCGGGGAGCAGGTTGAGGCGCGCATCCAGGCAGAGAGTCTGCTCGAAGACGGCCGGGGTGCCGACCACGCTGCCGCGAGCGATCTTTTCACGGTCGAGTCCGGCCAGGTTGACGGCCACCCGCTGACCGGCCGGTGCGGACTCGACTTTTTTGCCGTGCACCTGAACTTCGCGCACTCGCACCTTTGCGCCGGCCGGAAGGACTTCGACCGCATCGCCGGGGCGCACCGTCCCGGAGAGCAGAGTGCCGGTGACCACGGTGCC
>JAGXHK010000050.1 GCA_024636255.1 Desulfuromonadales bacterium
GCGCTTTTGGCACCAGCCTGGCGATCATCTTTCCCACAGCGATAAGCAGCACCTTCGCGCATCGCAAGCGCGGCAATGTCGAGTGGCATCAGGTTTTTTATCTCGCCGCCGGATCTATTGCCGGTGCGTCGATCGGGGCCTGGCTGGCTGCGGGCCTGCCCGGTTATGTTCTCAAAGCCCTGTTCGGGCTGATGCAGATCGGAGTCGGGCTGAAGATGTTTCTGTTTCATCCCCATCTGCCCCCCGAAGAGAAAACGGGCGGGTCCATTCCTGTATTGGCTCTGGTCGGATTCACAGGCGGTGCTTTTTCGGCCTTTTTCGGGATCGGCGGCGGGGTGGTGGCGGTCCCGCTCATGGTCATCGTCCTGCGCCTGCCGATTCATCTGGCGGTGGGAAATTCCGCTGCGCTGATCGTTGTTTCTTCCTTTTTTGCCGCCATCTCCTACATCCTGCTCGGATGGGATCAGACCGACGCTATCCCTTTCTCCTTCGGCTTCGTCAATCTGCTCGTCGCCGTGTTGGTCGCACCTCTGACCATTCTGTTCGCGCGGTTGGGCGTCAAGGTTGCCGGGCATCTCGACCATGATAGACTGATGAAAATATTTGCTGTATTTCTCATTCTCATCGGTCTGCGCATGGCTCTGGTCCTCTTTTTCTAGAGGCTGTCGGAGTTTGGAAATCGTCACGAGAAATTGGCGAGTCGAGGACAGATTTTCGTACCCCTCTGGAGCATAGGAGGTTTGAATGAACCGCGTTCCGGTCGTTGCCGGCCAGTTCTATCCCGATCGAGCGAAGGAACTCAGGCAGATGATTGCCGGATATCTCCCCGGGGAAGAAGCAGAATCGGCCCTGGCCGTCGTTTCTCCACATGCTGGGTATGTTTTTTCAGGGGCGATCGCCGGGGCGACGTTTGCGAAAGTGAAGGTTCCTGAGACGGTGGTTATTCTCGGCCCCAATCATCGCGGGCTGGGGCGCTCAGCTGCTGTCTATGCCGCTGGAAGCTGGGAGACGCCCCTGGGTAAAACCCCTGTCGATACCGAGATTGCCGCGCGCGTTCTGCAGAAATGCCCGGGCGCAGAGGCCGATGATGTGGCGCACAGTCAGGAGCATTCTCTCGAGGTCCAGCTCCCGTTCATTCAATATCTCAATCCGCAGGCACGCATTGTCCCGATCTGTCTCGGTCACGTTTCTCTGAAACATCTTCTGCAGTTCGGTGAGGCTCTGGGAGAGATTATTGCCGGCGCAGGGCAGGACATCCTGCTGGTGGCCAGCACCGATATGACGCACTACGAGCCCGGCAGCCAGGCGCGGGAAAAGGACATGAGCGCCATTGAGCGGATTCTTGACCTGGACCCCGAAGGACTTTATCAGACCGTCCGAGACCGTGGAATCACCATGTGCGGGGTGCTGCCGACAGTTGTCATGATGTCAGCCGCAAAACGCCTCGGCGCGAGTGAGGCGTGCCTGGTGCGATATGGCAATTCCGGGGAGGTGACCGGGGACCAGAATCAGGTTGTCAGGTACGCGGGTTTGATTATCCGCTGAGCATTCTTCTCGCCGATTTGACGGGTGAATAGGACGCTGCGGCGCCGCTGTTCGTAAAAAGGCTTGTCTGATTCGGGGGATTTACAGTATAAAAGGCGGGGTCGCCGGTGACGGCGGCCCTTTTTTATTCCGAAGAAAACGATCAACGAGGAGTTTTGGCTATGGGAAATCTGCGTGTCCGGTTTGCTCCCAGCCCGACCGGCTATCTGCATATCGGCGGCGCCCGCACGGCATTGTTCAACTACCTGCTGGCTCGTAAAAACGGTGGAACGTTCGTGCTTCGTATCGAAGATACCGATGTCGCCCGTTCCACGCAGGAATCGGTCGATGCCATTTTGCGGGCGATGAACTGGCTCGGTCTCGACTATGACGAGGGCCCTTATTACCAGTCGCAACGCTTCGATCTTTACCGCGAGAAAATAGAGGAACTGCAGAGCAAAGGGCGGGCTTTTCGTTGCTATTGCAATGTGGAAGAATTGGAAGAGAAAAGAAAAACCGCCCTCGAAGAGGGACGCAAGCCCAAATACGACGGAACCTGTCGACACCGGCCGGACCAACCCGAAGATCAGCCCTATGTCGTGCGTTTTCGTTCTCCCGATGACGGGGAGACCATCTTCGAGGACCGCATCAAAGGGACCATCAGGTTCTCCAATGAAGAGCTTGACGATCTGATCATTCAGCGTACGGATGGGACTCCGACCTACAATTTCGTGGTTGTTGTCGATGATGCCACCATGGATATCAATCTGGTGGTTCGCGGCGATGATCATATTAACAATACCCCCCGGCAGATCCTGCTGTATGAGGCTCTTGGCTATCCCGTTCCCGAGTATGCGCACGTCCCGATGATTCTCGGCGAAGACAAGGCCCGCCTTTCGAAGCGCCACGGCGCGACCTCCGTTATGGCCTATCGGGAGATGGGGTATCTTCCCGAAGCTCTGGTGAGCTACCTGGTCCGGCTGGGATGGTCCCATGGCGACCAGGAGATCTTCTCGAAAGAGGAGTTGATCGAGAAGTTCTCCCTCGATCAGGTCGGGCGCTCGGCTGGTGTCTTCAACCCCGGGAAGCTGCTCTGGCTGAACGAGCATTATATTAAGAACGGAGATCCGGAGCGCCTTGGCAGGTTGTTAAAGGAATATTTACAGGCAGAAGGGGTGGCAACCCAGCCAGGACCGGATCCGGTTGCCGTGGTGAAGATCATGCAGGATCGGTCCAAAACGATGGTCGATATGGCGCAGGGAGCCGCTTTCTTTTATAAGAAAGAACTTGAATTCGATGGCAAAGCGGTCGCCAAGTTTCTGACCGAAGATAAAATTCCGGTCTTTAAATCTCTGATCCGGGCGCTGGAGAAGCAGGACGGATTCGATCAGGAGGCGATCGAGAGCGCTTTTCAGAAGGTGTTGAAAGAATTCGACCTGAAGCTGGGAAAAGTGGCTCAGCCCGTCCGTGTGGCGCTGACCGGCGGCACCTCAAGCCCAAGCATTTTTGAGGTGATCGAGGTGCTGGGGAGGGAGGAAACTCTGCGGCGCCTCAACAAAGTTTTTCCCTTGTGCGGTGCCTGATCTCCTGGCCTTTTTCCGGGCCCTTTCAGGTTATCCACAGTCTCTGTGGAAAAGCCTTGGGATGACGGCCCGAATTGCCGCTAAACGAGCGTCGTCAAAGGGCTGGTTGCAAATTGCACAAAATTTGATCGGCTAGAAAAAACCATTAGATTTTAGGCTGTTATCTTTTCTGGTAAGAACATATCTGAATTAATTTCTGTTCTAATGGCCAGGACGCCGCAGGTGGAAACCGGTAGATTTCAGGCTCTTTCCGCCTGTTGACAGCATAGTGGATGACTCGAAAAATTTTATCTTGACTCAGGTTTTCTTCTCTGTTAGAAGTGTCATCCATTTTTGGGGCGTCGCCAAGCGGTAAGGCATTGGACTCTGACTCCAATATCCCAGGTTCGAATCCTGGCGCCCCAGCCAAATACACAGCACGGGATCTATCGATTCCGCTTTCTTTTTTCGGCCGTTTTCTTTCGGCCCCTCGATTCCGGCCCTCCTGAGGGGGGGCACCCAGGTGGAGCTTCGGCTCCACCTTTTTTTGTGCCCGCCGACGTTTGCCATATCCGCTCACGGGTTGACCTTTGCGCGACCGGGGTGTACAAAAACAGCGGAGGTAATCGGCATGACCGAGCCACGCGCCTTTATCTACTCAAGCCGCTTCAGCCAGTTCTCATACGGTCTCGAGCATCCGTTCAAGGGCCTGCGCTACCGTCTGGCCTTCGAGCTTATCGAAGAATACGGACTGCTCTCAAATCCGGCCACCCGTCTGATCGAGTGTCCACTCGCCGATGAAGAGGATCTTCTCAGCTTCCACCGCCCCGACTATCTGGCTGCCTTGAAGGAGTTCAGCGGCGATGCCACCCCGCGAGCGAATTTCTTTTACAGCCTCGGCGATGCGGACAACCCGATTTTTCCCGGTGTTTACGAATGGTCTCGCCTGGTGTGCGGCGGAACTCTGGAAGCCGCCCGCCAGGTGGTTGATCAGGGGTGCAGGGTCGCGTTCAACATGGCCGGAGGCTGGCACCATGCGCACGCCGCGCGGGCATCGGGGTTCAGCTATCTCAACGATGCGGTGGTTGCCATCAACGCTCTGGTGCGCCGCGGATTGCGCGTAGCCTATGTGGATATCGATGCGCACCATGGCGACGGGGTTCAGGAGGCTTTTTACAGCGATCCGCGGGTCCTGACCATCTCTCTGCACGAGACAGGCGACGATTTTTTTCCGCATACCGGCTATCCGGACGAGATGGGCCGCAGCGAAGGCCTCGGCTTTGCGGTCAACGTCCCTTTTCAACGACATGCCGATGATCGCCTTTTCATGCTGGCTTTCGAACGCATCGTTGCACCGCTTCTCTCCGCGTACGCGCCTGATGTGCTGGTGACTCAGATGGGGGTCGATGCCTTGCGCGCCGATCCGCTGGCGCGCCTCGAGCTGACCACGGCGTCCATTGAATTCGCTGCACGGTTTTTTCTGAACTCCGGATTGCCCTGGATCGCATTGGGTGGTGGGGGGTACAATAAATTCAATGTTGCGCGCGGCTGGGCTCTGTTATGGGGCATTATCCAGGGCGTGGAATTGCCTGAGGGGCTGCCCGATCATTTCATGGAAACGCTTGCGGCCCTCGGCTTTACGCACCGCCGGCTGCGCGATCAGCCCCATCGGGCGCAGGACGACGACTTTTGCCGCGCCCGGCGTGCGCTCGAGCGCTCCTTTGCGGTGCTGGAGAAAAATCTTTTTCCTCTGCACGGGATGGGCTGAGGTCATGGTTGAGCGGCCCGAGGGAGCCGGGTTTTTCGATGCAGGCGGTCTGCCGCTGTTTTCTCTGGGGGAAATCAACCGCCTGGGCCGGAAAGAAAAGGAAGAGATTTACAAACACATCGTTCCCGAGCGTGTGTTCACAGCCTTCGGCATCGAGCGCAGCACTCTCTGCGGAAAAGACGGGCTGAAAAAGATCCATTTCATCTGCCCTGAGGGTCTTGGATTGCTGCGCACCGAAGTCCGTCTTCATCCTCACGACAGGGATTGTCTTTTCTTTGTCGAGATCGTCGATACGCCGTACCAGCAGATCGAGCTCTCCTTTTGCCTGATCAACGATCTGAGCTCAATGCGCTATGATGTCGACGCCGACCAAGCGGGACGCGATAATTGTTTCGCCACCCTGCGCCGCAATATCCCCGAGGAGCTTCGTGCCATGCGTGCCGGTCTGGCGCCGAATCAGGTGCGTCGGGGATTGAAGATGTTTTCACAGTTTTTCGCTCAGTTTGAAAGATTTGTTGCCGCTCTTGGCCGCGACACGATTACCGCCGAACCGCTCTCTTACGATAACGCTGTGCGTTATGAAGGATACGGATTCGACTATCTCACCGGTAAAAAACTGATGTGCTGGATCGATCGCGAGTTCAGACCCGGCGGCATTCTTTATCGGCAACTGGACGGCTCGACGCCGTTTCGCCGCCGCGGAACGGAGAAATCGGTGCGGGGTCGAAGCTGGGCCATTCATGACGGTATTCTTGGCTTTCCCTGGAATGGGGTGAAAATTTACAAGACGATCGGCGCCCATGCCGGAGTCAACACCTTTCCTGATCGCGAATATTAAAACCGGGAGACATACGGATGAACAGAACTCAGCTGCCGGAAACTCTTGATCCCGCAGTCTTCACATTCTGGCTTCCCCCCGCGGGGCGCAGCCTGAAGGTCGGGCCCGAGCAGAATTGCGTGCCCCTGCCCGAACTGCCCCTTCCTATTGCGCGTGAGGCCCTTGCGGATGTGCCCGAGCCCGGCGCCGATGCCATCGGGGAAGGGCTCTATGCCTATCTGCGGCGCTTTCCGGATTGTCCCCACAATGCTGCCTATGCCGGATTGCTGCGCGAGGCTTTTCCGCACTATCTGGCCGAGATCGGCTCGCAGATCGTTATGCTCGATGCCAAGGAGGTCGATCCCCCCTATGTGCGCAGGAAGATTCGATACCTGAAGATCCTGTTACTGCTCGAACCGGAGAACCCCGGACTCTTGCAGCAGCTCGGGATGGCCAATTATCAGGTCGGGCTGATGTTCTCCGAGCTCGAGCGCTGCCGTTATGATCTGCTCAGGGCCATGCACTTTCTGCAGCGTGGTCTGAAAGTCATGCCGGAAGATTGCGCCACTCATAATTATCTGGGACAGATCGATTACCTGCTCGGCGATTATCCGGGTGCGGCCCGCCACTGGCAAACGATTGTCGAGGCACTTGAGCACGGCCCTGCACGAACCGCCTTTGTCGGGCGCCTCGCACGAATAGAAAGAGGAGACGTCCCCGAAAGCCCCCTGATAGACGATCTGGAGGCAATCGGGCATGCCGCCATGGCGTATGCAGACGGTCGCGTCGAGGAGGCGAAGCTCCTGTTAGAGAGACTGGAGCGAGAGGCTGTTTTGCCGGCCGAGATGCCGATGCCCGAGTTCTATCATTTTCTCGGCCTGTGCCGCGAGCGGACCGGCGACCCGGGTGGGGCGTTCGAGGCCTTCGGGAAAGCGCTGCAACTCGACCCGGACTTCGCATTGGCCAGAGAGGCACAGGAGCGGACACGCGAACGGGAAGGGCGTTGATGCCATGGGCGGTTTCAGGTTGGCGGATATTCTGTTCATCTTCTTTATCTGTCTGGTAATTTATGGCATTCTAAGTCGGGTTCATCGCGGCAAAAAGAATTCCGCGCCGTCGCCAACGACCGACGAAAAAGAAAAGCGGCACGAACCTCCGAAGTAAGCGGTTCATGCCAGCATTCAGAAGGAAATCCGCATTGCCGAAAAGCTTTTTTCGCGCCGGCCTGATTCTGCTGGCCTGTTTATTTTTCGCTACGCCGGCTTCGGCGACGGAGGAGGCCACGATTTTCACGCTCTGGCCTCTCATCGATTACCGGCACGCCCCGGGCATCGATTACAAGAGCGTTCACCTGCTCGGGCCCCTGATTAAGTACGAGCGCAAGGCACAGGAGCGCGAGTTCGCACTGCGCCCGTTTTTTTACCAGGCGCGCGACGAAGAAGAGGGGGTGCGGCTCAGCGAGTATCTTTACCCCGTGGCCTCCAGTCGCCGTGAAAAAAATCAATCGTTCTTTCAGACACTGCATCTGCTTGAATATGACGTCGGCAGCCGGCAAGAGGGAAGCGATAACGAGTTCATGCTCTTTCCCTTTCTCTTTTACGGCGACACGGAAGAGAAGGGAGAGTACTTCGCTTTTTTCCCCTTCGGCGGCAAGATCTACAACCGGCTCTGGCGCGACGAGATCCGCTTCGTCCTGTTTCCGGTCTATGGACAGACCCGGAAGGGCGGCACAGAGATCACCAATGTCCTCTGGCCGTTCTTTGCCCGCATCCGCGGGGAAAATGAAGCGGGGGCCAAATTCTGGCCTCTGTACGGACGGGCCGAAAAAGAAGGTGTTTACCGTAAGCAATTTATCCTGTGGCCGTTCTATTTCAATTATAACCTGCGTTTGAATACGGATAATCCCGTCGCGCGCAAAGGGATTTTTCCTTTTTATATCGAAGAGGAATCGCCCCTCCTTTCAAGCCGTTTCTATCTCTGGCCGTTCTTCAGCCATATCGAGGATCGGCAGAAAGGATATGAGGAGTGGAATTTCCCCTGGCCTCTGGTTCGCCATGCGCGCGGCGAATACAAAGAGTCGCAGCGCTTCCTGCCGTTTTATTCCAACGAACGGACCGGGGCCATGCACCGCCGGTGGATACTCTGGCCGCTTTACCTGAAAACCGAACTCGATGCAGGCGATCTTGTGCGACGCCGTGACCGGGTTCTGTTTTTTCTCTTCTCGCACACTGAAGAAACCGCCGTGTACGATGGGCAGGCATACGAGCGGCAAAAGCGCGTTGCTCTCTGGCCCCTGTTTTTTTTCGAAAGAGGCAACGGGGTCAGCCATCTGCGGATTTTTTCTCTGCTGGCGCCGATCCTGCCTGAGAATGAGGCCATTCGTCGCAACTGGTCGCCTTTGTGGAGCATTTATCAGCGGAAATGGGACAGGCAGGGAAGCGAGGCGTCCTCTCTGCTCTGGAATTTATACTGGAAAGAGCGCCGCGGCGACGACCTCGCCTTTGAGGTGTTTCCCCTCGTGCGCTATCGACGCGAAAAGAAAGAAATCAAGGACTTGAGCGTGCTTAAAGGATTGATCCGTTACTCGGAAGAAGACGGCCGCAAGCGGCTCTCCTTATTGTTTACACCCTGGGGGTTTTCCTGGGGCGGGCGCCTGGATTGACGATGATCGCGAAGCTGCTCGGACAGACGATCTTCTTTTTCAAAGAGGCGCCGCGCAACCTGCCATCCATCTTCAAGCAGCTGAGCGATATCGGCATCGGTACATTGCCCATTGCCGCCCTGATGGCTTTTTTCGTCGGCATGGTCCTGGCCTTGCAGACCGGAACCCAGCTTGCCTTGTACGGAACGCAGGAGGTTATCGGCGCAATCGTCGGTCTGTCCATGGTCAAGGAGTTGGGCCCGGTGATGACAGCCCTGCTCGTCGCCGGTCGTGTCGGCTCCTCGATGGCTGCTGAGATCGGGGCGATGAAGGTTTACGAGGAAATCGACGCGCTGAAGACACTTGAAATCGACCCGGTGCGCTATCTGGCCATGCCCCGCATGCTGGCGTGCCTGCTGGCGGTTCCGGCGCTGGTCATTTTCTCCATTATTATCGGAGTCCTCGGCGGCGGTCTGATCAGCAGTGTCACGCCCGCCATCAATGTGCCTCTGAGCGTTTATTTCGAGAATCTGGTGCGCGCAATCGGGTATGAAGAAATTTTCAAGGGGCTGCTCAAGGCGGTTGTCTTCGGTGGCATCGTTGCGCACGTCGGCTGTTATGTCGGCTTCAAAACCTCCGGTGGCGCCCGCGGCATCGGGCAGGCCACGACCCGGGCAGTGGTGCTGGCCTTTATCCTGATTATGGTGGCCGATTATTTTCTGACCCGGCTGACGCTTTAATTTGCTGCCGGCGTGAAGGGCAAGGAGGGGCAGTGGCGACTGAGAAAGAGAACGGGCGAAAGAAAGAGAACAGCGTCATGGACAAAGTTCTGCACGGGTTTCCCGGGTCCTTTTTTGATCCGGAGGACCAGGGCGCAGAGTGTTCCGCCGACTACAGCGAGCCGCATGGCGTTGACATCCGGATTGTCGGCCTGAATAAATCGTTCGGCGAAAACCACGTCCTCAAGGACATCAATCTCGAGATCAAGGCGGGAGAAACGTTCTCGATCATCGGCCCGTCAGGGACCGGCAAGAGCGTCCTGCTCAAGCATATCGTGAAGCTTGAGGCGCCCGACAGTGGCAGAATCTATATCGATGAGCACGACATCTTCGCTGAGATGAAACGCGGCACGTCGCGCGATTATCGCTACAGCATGGTTTTTCAGACCTCGGCCCTGTTCAATTCGCTGAGCGTGGGTGAAAATGTGGGGCTCTGGCTGCGTGAAAAACGCGTTTGCCCGGAGGTGCGCATCCGTCGCATCATCCGCGATAAATTGCGCCTGGTGGGACTGCAGGGAAAAGAGGACCTGATGACTTCGGAGCTCTCCGGAGGGATGAAAAAAAGGGTCGCGATCGCCCGTTCCCTGGCGATGAACCCCGACCTCATTCTTTATGATGAACCGACTGCGGAGCTTGACCCGGTCACCTCGGATGAACTGGCCCGGGTGATCATGGATCTGAAAAAAGAAGTCAGCCTGACCAGTATCATCGTCAGCCATGACCTGAATTTCGCGTTTCATCTTTCGGATCGGCTCGCGATGATCCATGACGGCCGCATCATCGAGACCGGCACTCCTGAGCAGATCAGGGCCAGTGACAACCCGCACATAAAGAAATTTCTCTATACGACGACCAAGGGAATTTCAGGAGTCTAACATGAGTTTTTCCACTGAAAAGAAAGTCGGCCTGTTCTTCCTTGCGTCCCTGATTGCGCTCGCCGTGATGATTGAAATGGTCGAGGATTGGAATCCCTTCGAAGAAGATGTCGCTTATCATGCCTACTTCGACCGATTGGTGGGGCTCAATGTCGGCGATTCGGTGCGCCTTGCCGGTGTCAAGGTCGGTAAAGTACGCGGCATCGAACTGAGCGAAGGGCGGGTCAGGGTCGAGTTCACGGTTCGCGAGGAGACGCCTGTGCAGGCCGACTCACTGGCACGGGTGCGCCAGACGAATCTGCTCGGCGGCCAGTATCTGGGGTTGAGTTTCGGCTCTCCGGATGCGCCGCAACTCTCTGCGGGCGATCGGGTCGAGACCGCTGAGAGTGTCAGTATCGATGAGTTGCTCGCCGATGTCGACCGTGATCTGGAGCGCGTTCTCGGCAGCCTTGGCGATCTTGTCGAGACAAGCGGCGAAAAGCTGGGAACGGCGCTGGCGCACCTCGAGAGCGTGCTCAACAAGGTCGACAGCGGCGAGGGGACCTTCGGGCGCCTGGTGAACGATCCGGCGCTTTACCGCGATTTTCAGGCCGTATTGGCCGAACTGCATGACGTCTCGGCACGCCTGAGTGCCGGCGAAGGGACCCTGGGTCGCCTGTTCACGGATGAGCAGCTATACGAGGAGGCCAGAGGTACCCTGGCGAATCTGCGCGAGATCTCCGGGCGCATCCGCGCCGGCGAGGGAAGCTTCGGAAAACTTCTGGCCAGCAGCGAACTGCATGATAACGCCGGCGACGCTCTGGCGAATATCCGCGATATTTCGCGCAAGGCGAACGAAGGTGAGGGGACCATCGGCCGTTTGCTGAACGATGAAACCCTGTACACCGAAACAGCTCAAACCATGGCCAGCATCAACAGCATCGCCGGCAAGATCGATCGCGGCGACGGTACGGTGGGACGCCTCATTAATGAAGACGATCTTTACCGCGACGCCAAGACGACGCTGAACAAGGTCGAAAAGACCGTCGACGGTATCAGCGACTCCGGTCCGCTGACCGCAATGGGGATGGTGATCGGGACGTTGTTCTGAGAGGCTGACCGAGCGCGTGTGACACGGGCGGCGGAGAATCGAAAAAAGCCGCATCGAAATCAATTTTCGATGCGGCTTTTTGCTTGGGTCTGAAATTTCAGCAGGCGTGTTTCTCCAGATAGGCGCGTACGGCCTGGATATCGGCCGGGATGGTTTCGCAGCGCCGCGCTCTGTCTTCGATCCCTTCCAGAGAGGACGGGCGCTCGGGGTCGCTTCCGGTTGCCTCGCGTACCGCATCCGCGAACTTGGCTGGATGGGCGGTGGCCAGGCAGATCGTCGGCCATTCGCTCCCGCCCAATTCGCGGCCGGCGCGGACGCCCACCGCGGTGTGGGGATCGAGTACGTACCCGGTGTCCTTGTGAAAGTCGAGGATCGTGTTCAGGGTCTCTTCCCGTCCGGCGGAATGAGACAGAAAATCGGCCCGAACCCGGGCGAGTTCTTCAGACGTAAATGTCAGACGCCCCTCTTTGCGGAAACGCTCCATGGCGTCTTTCACCCTGCGTCCGTCTTCTCCGTAGAGGAAAAAAAGGTAGCGCTCGAAGTTGCTTGCGACCTGGATATCCATGGACGGCGAGAGGGTGTTGACCACGCCAGCCAGCGAGTAGTCTCCTTCATTGACGAAGCGCGTCAGGATGTTGTTCTCGTTCGAGGCCAGAATAAGTTTCTGCACCGGCAGCCCCATGCGCTTGGCCATATACCCGGCGAAGATATCGCCGAAATTTCCAGTCGGGACCGAGAAACAGACTTTTTCGCAGCCGGTCTCGCCTCTGACCCGCCCCCATGCGTAAAAATAATAGACGATTTGCGCAAGCACCCGCGCCCAGTTGATCGAGTTGACCGCCCCGAGAGAGAGGCTTCTTTTGAGTTCGAGATCGCCGAAGATGTCCTTGACGATCGCCTGCGCGTCATCGAATGTTCCCTGCACGGCCAGATTGAAGACATTTGAATCGGGAACGGTGGTCATCTGGCGTTCCTGCACCGCAGAAACCTTCCCTTGCGGATGGAGGATGAAGATGTTGATATTTTCCTTGCCGCGGACGCCGTATATGGCGGCGCTTCCGGTATCGCCCGAGGTGGCGCCGAGAATGTTCATCTTCTGGCCGCGTTCTCTGAGCAGATATTCGAAAAGGTTGCCGAGAAACTGCAGGGCCACATCTTTAAAGGCCAGGGTCGGTCCGTGAAAGAGCTCGAGAATGTAAACGCCATTGCGGTGGACGACGGGCGTGATCTCCGGATGAGAGAAGCTCGCATAGGAGCGGTCGATCAGGTCCTTGAGATCACTGCTGGGGATATCGGGGGCGAACCGCGAGATGATCTGGAAGGCCAATTCGGGATACGTGAGATTCTCGAGCGCCTCGATATCGCTCTGGGCCAGAGCGGGAATTTTCTCAGGCAGGAGCAGACCGCCGTCATCGGCCAGACCCATGAAGACGGCTTCTTTGAAGGATAAACCGCTGACGCCGCCGCGCGTGCTCTGATAACGCATTCTTGAACTCTCCTCGTTGTGATTTTTACTTTTCGGGCGTCATCTTAGCAGGAAGGTTCGGCGATGAAAAGCAAAAGGGAGGGCCGCCGGCCCTCCCTTTCGTTGCTGCATCATGACCTCAGATTCAGTCCTTCGCGAGCACTTCCTGCGCATCGACAACGGCCACGGCCGCCATGCTGACGATGTCGGCGACGTCGTCACCGCGCTGCAGGACGTGGATCGGCTTTTTCATGCCCATCAGAATCGGTCCGACCGCCTCGGCGCCGCCCAGCTTGTTCAGCAGCTTATAGCAGATATTGCCCGATTGCAGATCAGGGAAGATCAGAACATTGGCCTTGCCCTTGAGTTCGCTGAAGCCATACTGTTTGGCCATCATTTCAGGATCGAGGGCGACATTGGCCTGGACCTCCCCATCCACGACCAGATCCGGGGCCTGTTTCTTGACCAGGGCCGTGGCGCGCTTGACCTTAAGGCTCAGGGGGTGGTCCGTGCTGCCGAAGTTCGAGAAGCTGAGCATAGCGATATTGGGTTCGACGTTGAAATACTTGGCTCTCTGAGCGGTCAGGATCGCCGTCTCTGCCAGCTCCTCGGCGCTGGGTTCGATGGCGGTGATCGCCGTCGGGCTCTGGCTCTACTTCGTGCGCCGCGGCTTCATCGGGGGTCCGAAGCTGCGCAAGCTGTTGCGGCCCGCACGAGCGGTCGGCCGGGTCGGTCGGGGCCTGGCCTCGGCCGCGGTGCAGCCGGTGCGCGCCGCCACCCGTCGCAACGGGAATGGCGGCGCGCC
>JAGXHK010000051.1 GCA_024636255.1 Desulfuromonadales bacterium
AGCGGGAATATTCTCGACCGCGAGCAGGGTGTGCGTCAGGGCATCTCCCTCCGGATGATAGCGCGGCGGCTGAGCCACTCCCTGAAGTCGGTAGATCTCGGGAAGAATCGAGCGCAGGCGCGGGTCGTTTGCAAAGCGCCGGCGGCGGGCGGGGGGTGGCTGCTGGTAGAGAGCTTCTTCGACAAACTGCAGATCTTCGTTCACATTCTCTCCGCACTGGGTTCAGGCACAGCGCAATTCTATCTCTCCCCCGTTTTCAGGCAAGCCGAAAATACCGGCAGTAGAAGGCGCGCGTACAAAGAAGATCAGGAAGCAAAGACCTGGGGAAGAGGTGTATGAGCAACCGACTGGGCGGTGAGCAAGAGCCCATAGGCGGCATCGTTGACCTCCAGGCGGTCCAGGCGCAGAGAGACAAGAGTCACGTCCCCGGAGGGCTGCGCAGAGAGTTCGGCAAGGAACGGATCGGGTCTTTCGCCGTTTCTGATTCTGCCGATCGCTTCCTGCACCTGCTGGCGGGTGGTCTGGTCGAACAGATCGAGGTCGATCAAATTGCAGCCTTTGAGTTCCCGCGAGCGCCGACCGATCAACCTCTGAAAAGGCGCGCTGCAGAATTGAATCTTGCCGCTCCAGGAAAGCCGCGCCAGCCCGTAATCGGCTCCGTCAACCAAAATCTGGTATTCCCAGCGGGTTGCCTGCAGGCTGTGGTTCTCGAGCCGCAGCGCCTCACAGCGCTGCTCCATGGCGGCGCTCGCCTGCGCGCCGGAATCGGCCCGATTTTGATCCTCTGCGCTTTCTTCACGGGCGCGATCGGCAGCGCCGCCGCAACGCCAGATCCAGCCGATCAAGAGCGCCAGGACCAGGGCCACTGCGCTTTGCGCAGCGGCCAGAAAAGCGCCGGCTGTAGAGGAGTGCGCGCCTGCGACAGGCGAGACGAGCAGTAAGGAATAGACGGTATTGCCCAGCGTCAGGGGCAAATAGGTCGCCAGGAAAGCCGTCTGTGTCCCCTCGAGAACGAGGCTCCCGAAGCCGCCACGCAGAATATCTGCAGACAATCTTTGGAGATCTTCCGCCGCAAGGTTGCCCCCGGGTGTGCGCAGCATTTTCCGGCTGCTTAGATCGAAAAGACCAAGTTCCACAAGCTCGGGCGGCAGGGTCGCTGCGGCGCGCTCAAGAAGAACATCTGCAACGACTGCCGTCCCCGACGGGTGGGCCGCGAAAAGAGCTTCCAAGGTATTGGCGCTCTGGCGCGCAAGCAGAACCTGGGAGCGCGTATGCGCTGCAAGCGCGTCGGCGTCAGCCTGGATATGAATCCCCCAGGGGAGCAGAGCAAGCAGAATCAGAAAAAGAATCAGAATTCCGGGTGTAGTTTTTTTCATGAATATTGAATAGTTATGATGAGTTTACGATGAGAAATATTAGCCCATACTTAGTTTTTCCACAAGAAAAATTTTCCCGCATAACACCGCGGGTGAGCCCAAAGGTGAAAGGCCGGCGCTCGGGAAACATTGAGAAGTCAGGGGGAGAAATCAGAGATAGGCGGCGAGATTCTGCCGGACGAAAGAAGCGGTTCGGCAGGCGGGGCTACGCTGCACCAGGCGGCGCAGGGCGGCAAGGTCGTCGAGATCTTCCCAGACGGGAAGCTCAGCGGTGCGGATACCCAGGTCAAAAGCGCGGCGGCGCGTGATCGGCAGAACTTCGGCGGTGCTCCAGGGGATGTTGACAAAGAGTTGCGGATGATGGTGGCGTTCTCCGATCAGAAAATAACCGCCGTCGCGCGCCGGACCTATCACCAGGTGTGCCTGGCGCAGCTGGCTGAACGCCTCCTCGACCAGGTGGGGCGGCAGGTCGGGGCTGTCCGAGCCGATCAGCACCGCCCTTTCCCCTTCGTTCAACAGGTGGCGTAGCGCCAGGTCCATGCGCCTCCCAAGCGGTCCCGAAGCCTGGGGTACCAGGGGCAGACCCGGAAAGTTCTGTCTGAAATAAGCGCGCGAGCCGGCATAAAAAACCGTCGTTCGCCAATGTTTGCCGCTCATCGCTGCAATCGTTTCGGCAAGACATGTCTGATAGAGCGCGGCTGCTTCGCGCGGCGCGAGGGGCGGACACAGGCGGGTCTTGACCAAGCCGGGGCACGGCTCCTTGGCAAATATACCCAGGGCGCAGGCGCCCATTGACGGACATGCCCCTTGGCTATTCACATTTTCCACAGACTTATCCACACCCGGTTCAATAATCGCCGGTTTCGACCATCGCGAAGGCCGAGTGGTTGTGGATCGATTCGAAATTTTCGCACTCCACCCGAAACCAATGGATCTGCACAACGGAGCGCAACTTCAACGTGACTGCCCGCACAATATCCTCGACGAACATGGGATTATCGTAGGCCATCTCCGTAAGAACCTTCTCATCCTCGCGCTTGAGGAGAGAATAGACCGGAGCGCTGGCACAGGCTTCGACCCAGGCGATGAGATCCTCGCTCCAGATGAATTTTTTGGAGCGGATCTGGACCCTGACCATGCCGCGCTGGTTGTGGGCGCCGCGCGCGCTGATCTCTTTTGAGCAGGGGCATAGCGAGGTCACCGGAACGGTCACCTCGAGCATGAAATCGGTCTCCTCGCGCAGCGTTCCCACCAGCCGGCACTGATACTCCATCAGCCCCCGGGCCCTGGAGGCCGGCGCTTCTTTTTCGATGAAGTAGGGGAAGAGCAGCTCCATATGCGCACAGCTTGCCTCGAGCTTCTCTTTCATATCCTGCAAAATGGTGCCGAGATTGCGCATGGTAATCTCGCCGCGGTATTGATTGAGAATCTCAATAAAGCGGCTCATGTGGGTCCCCTTGAAGTGGTGGGGAAGATCCACGTACATATTGATGCGGGCGACCGTGTGCTGCTCCTGCTTGCTCTTGTCGAGCACCACGATGGGGTAGCGGATATCCTTGACCCCGACCTGGTCGATCGCGACCCTGCGCGTATCGGGGGACATCTGCATATCGGGCATGATGGGCATATTGGGAAACCTCGGAAGTTTTTTTTTCGGCAATCTGGGTATGGAAACGGACACTCGATATCCCGGGAAAAAACGGAGGATTGCGATGAATGCGCGCTCAGGCGTAGGTCAGAGGATCATCCGTGTTCGCCTCGGCAAAGCCTTTCAGCCGCAGTCGGCAGGAATCGCAATGTCCGCAGGCCAGTCCGTCGGCGGTCGGGTCGTAACAGGAGTGTGTCAGGCGGTAATCGACCCCGAGTTGGAGACCGCGCCGAATGATTTCGCCCTTGGTCAGATCGATCAGGGGGGTATGGATGCGATAGATCCCCTCTCCTTCCACAGCTGCGCGGGTGGCAAGGTTCGCCATATTTTCGAACGCCGCGATGTATTCAGGACGGCAGTCCGGGTATCCTGAATAATCGAGGGCGTTGACACCGATGAAGATGTCGAAGGCGCCAAGCACCTCGGCCCACCCCAGGGCAAACGAAAGAAAGACGGTGTTGCGCGCGGGCACGTAGGTAACGGGAATGGCTCCCTCCTCGACCCCGTCCTTGGGCACTGCCATATCGGCAGTCAACGCGCTGCCCCCGATACGGCGCATATCCACATCGATCACCAGGTGATCGGCGGCGCCGACCCGCGGCGCATATTCGCGCGCCTTTTCAAGCTCGATGGCGTGGCGCTGACCGTAGGCGAACGAAAGGGCATGGGGAATAAAACCCAGCTCGCGCGCGACGGCCATGCAGGTGGTCGAATCGAGTCCGCCGCTGTAGAGGATGACGGCTTTATCCATAATCAGAGCTGCTCGTCCCGGAAAGTGCGAAGACAGGTCGCGAGCGAAAAGTGTGAACGGAGTTCGTCCTTAATGAACTTCATAAAAATCTCCGGTCCCCAGCCGGTGAACCTTCATCAGGTTTGTGGTCCCCGGAGCCGAAACCGGACTGCCCATGGTGATCACCACCACATCGCCGCGCTTCAGGACACCAGCGGACAGGACCGCCTGCTCGACAGAGCGGATCTGAGCTTCGGTATCGCCCTCGATATCGACCCGGATCGAGCGCACACCCGCGTAGAGAGCCATGCGCCGGCGCACGTTCTGAGAGGGCGTGACGGCGAACACCGGCAGGCGCGGCTTGCCTTTCGCGACCAGGGCCGCGGTACTGCCTGTCTGCGTAAAGGCGAGAATGCCCGCCGCATCGAGAGTCTCGGCCACCCGGCAGGCGCCCTGGCCGATCGCCTCGGGCAGTTGCCGGTAACCACGAACCTCGGAGAGAGGATGAAAGACCTGGTCCTGAATCATCGAATCGCCTTCCACATCCTGGGCCACCAGGACCATCATCTGAACCGCCTCCACCGGATAGGCCCCTGCGGCAGTTTCACCCGAGAGCATCACGGCGTCGGTCCCGTCGATAATGGCGTTGGCCACATCGGAGGTTTCGGCACGGGTCGGGCGCGGGTTGCCGATCATGCTCTCGAGCATCTGGGTTGCGGTAATCACGGGTTTGCCCATGGCATTGCACTTGCGGATAATCGATTTCTGAATCAGCGGTACCTTCTCCGGATTCATCTCCACCCCGAGGTCGCCGCGCGCCACCATGATCCCGTCGGCGGCTTCCAGGATGGCATCGAAATCGGCAACCGCCTCGGGCTTCTCGATCTTGGCGATCACTTTCAGATCCGACTCGGCACGCAGCAGCCGGCTTTTCAGATCCCATACGTCATCGGCGCTTCGCACGAAAGAAAGAGCAATGTAATCGACCTCCTGCCCGAGGCAGAATTCCAGGTCGGCGAGGTCCTTCTCGGTCAGGGCCGGCGCCGAGACCCGGACCCCGGGCAGATTGATCCCTTTACGATCCTTGAGATCTCCCCCGACCTTGACCCGGCAGAGCACCTCGTCGTCGAGAATCGAGAGCACCTGCAGTTCGATCTGCCCGTCGTCGAGCAAAATGCGGCTGCCCGGCTTCACATCGCCCGGCAATTCTTTGTAATTGGTCGGAATCAAGCCATCGGCGCCCTCGACATCGCGCGTCGTGACGGTCACATCCGCCCCCTCGACCAGGGTCTGCACGCCCCCCTTCATCAAGCCTGTGCGGATCTTCGGACCCTGCAGGTCGGCGATGATCCCCATCGCCCACTGACGCTTTGTGGAGAGGTCGCGGATCAGACGGATCGTTTCGGCCTTGTCTTTATGGGTGCCATGGGAGAAATTCAGACGAAAGACATCTGCTCCGGCTTCCATCAGGATCCGCAGCATGGATTCCGAACTGCTGGACGGCCCGACTGTAGCCACTATTTTTGTACGACGGAACACGGTCATCTCCCTCATTTATGCCTGTGAAAAGCAAAGACCCCGTCTTTGCGCCGGGGTCCCGGATATCCGGCGCGAGCCGATGCGATCAATGATGGTAGCTCGCCTTGTACTGCGTGTGCGCCTTATCCGGCCCCTTATGGCAGCGAAAGCAGCGCTGTTCGGTCACTTTTTGCTGCTCCAGGGGCGAGGGCTCGGCGGGCAGAACCGAACTTGGCTGCTGCCACGCCGGAGTCGCAGTTTCATCATTGATCTGCGCGGCGGTCACGGTCACGCTCCAGTCGTTATTGATCGGTTTCTGGTGGCACTGATCGCAGCCGCCCGGCGGCGGAATCGCCCGCCAGGATCCTAGCATGGCGCAACCGAACAGAAAGAGGAAAAAGAGCAGAACTACCGGCAGAATGATTCGCATAGTCAGATATCCACATTTACGGTGTAAAAATATAAGATGCAATATAACACAGGGGGTAAGCCTGGCAAATGCAAAACCCGGTTGCCCGCCTTCTGAGCCCGTGTTATTATTCGTTTTCTCTTATTTTTAAAGAGGTTAGACACTAACATGCAAATGCGCACCATTTTCAAGGCTTTCGTGCTGACCGGGGTCGCCCTGGCGCTGGCCGGTTTCGGCGCGGCCCTTGGCGCCTACCTGTACGTTTCGAGCTCCCTGCCCAAAGTCGATACCCTGGCGGATTACCGCCCGCCGGTCATTACCAAGGTTTACAGCGATGACGGCGCGGTGATTGCCGAATATTACCGTGAACGGCGGATTCTGGTGCCGGTCTCGCGCATACCGGACCAGCTCATCGAGGCGTTTGTGGCCGCCGAAGACGCCAGTTTTTTCGAGCATCAGGGGATCGATCTGATTTCGATATTCCGCGCTGCGCTCAAAAATATCAAGGCCGGCGGCATCGTTCAGGGGGGCAGTACGATTACTCAGCAGGTGGCCAAAAGCCTGCTGCTGACCCCGGAGAAAAAATTCTCGCGCAAGTTCAAGGAGGCGATCCTCGCCTGGCGAATGGAGAAAAAGCTCTCCAAAGAAGGAATCCTCTACCTCTATCTCAACCAGATCTATCTTGGCCACGGCGCCTACGGCGTTCAGGCGGCCGCCGAAAACTACTTCAGCAAGAACATCGAAGAGCTGACCCTGGCCGAGTGCGCCATGCTCGCCGGGCTACCGCAGGCGCCCAGCCGCTATTCTCCCTACCGCAATATCGAGGGCGCCACGGAGCGTCAGAAATATGTCCTCGGACGGATGGTCCAGGAGGGATTCATCAGCTCTGCCGCCGCGCAGGCGGCCCTGTCCGAAGAGATCCAGATCCACCCCCGGATCAACACGAACTCAGCCGCGACCGCCTATTTCACCGAACAGGTGCGCCGCTATCTGGAAGATGCATACGGCGAGGAGAAACTCTATACCGCGGGTCTCGAGGTGCACACCTCCATGGATTTGACTTTGCAGGAAACCGCGCATCGGGCGGTGCGCGAGAATCTGATCGACCACGACCGGCGGCGCGGCTACCGTGGTCCGCTCAGGGTCCTGGGTCCGGGGGAAGTCGAGAATTTTCTCAGCCAACAGGCTCACGAATTCGGCAGCTCCCCGCCCGCCGAAGGGCAACTGGTCGAGGCGGTTCTGACCGGCGGCGCGGCTGATCTCGAGGTGCGCGTGGGTGCCTGGCAGGGACGCATCGGTGCCGGCTCGACCCGCTGGGCGGCGCCGGTCAAGGTCGTTGCGGCCGATCGCCCGGCAACGGGCAATGCCAAGAGCAGGGAAACCCGCCTCCCCCTCGGTTCGGTTCTGCTGGCCCGGGTGGAGGGAAGCAAGGACGGCGTTCTGAACCTGAGCCTTGCCCAGGAGCCTCTGGCGCAGGGCGCCATGGTCTCACTGGATCCGAAAACCGGCCTGGTGCGCGCTATGGTCGGCGGCTACGATTTTCAGAAAAGCCAGTTTAACCGCGCCATTCAGGCAAAACGCCAGCCCGGATCGGCGATCAAGCCGCTTATCTATGCCGCGGCCCTCGATAAGGGATATACGCCGGCGAGCATGATTCTGGATAATCCTCTGATCTATCGGGAAATGGGAGAAGCGGGCCGGGAAAATGAATGGAAGCCGCAGAATTACGAAGAGAAGTTCCATGGGCTGACCACCTTTCGCCAGGCGCTGGCGCATTCGCGCAATGTGGTGACCGTCAAAATTCTCGAGGATATCGGCGTCGGCTACGCTGTCAACTATGTGCGCAAGCTCGGCATTCACTCCCCCCTGAACCGCGACCTGACCCTGGCCCTGGGCTCCTCGGTGCTCACCCCCATGGAGTTGGCCAAGGCTTATGCAGTATTCGCCAACGGCGGGGTGCGGACCACGCCCTCCTATATCACCCGCATCGCTGATCGCGACGGCCGGATTCTCGAATCGATCGATCCGGGCGATTTCCCGGGCGGCGTCGGTTCCGGCCAGCGCCTGCTGCGCGCTTCGCCTGTCCGGGTGATATCCCAGGAGACCGCCTATCTGATCACCAATCTTATGGAGAGCGTCGCCCGCGATGGAACCGGCTGGCGTGCCAAGGCGCTGGGGCGCCCGGTGGCCGTTAAAACCGGGACCACCAATGACCTCAAGGATGCCTGGTTTGTCGGTTTCGTCCCGCAGCTCGTAACCGTTTCCTGGGTCGGTTATGATCAGGAACGCCCCCTGGGCCGCAACGAAACCGGTTCGAAAGCCGCCGCCCCCGCATGGGTCGCCTTTATGAAGGATGCGGTCAAGGACATACCGGCCAGAGAGTTTGCGGTGCCCGACAGCATTATCTTTCGCCCTATCGACCCTGAAACCGGATTGCTCGCCCCGGAAGACAGCAGTAAAATGCACATCGAGGCGTTCGCCCCCGGCACGGCACCCACCCGCTACAGCATGGATGAGCGCAGGCCGCGCGCCGAGGATTTTTTCAAAATCGATCTTGAGGATTCCGGCCTGAGATAGGTCCGTGATTTGAGAATGCTGCAAAGCGGCTGGATTCAGGGATGGTCAAGCGGATTTTCCTGCTCGCCCGATTTCTGCCGGCGCCAGAAGTCAAATGCCCCCTGGTGAAGCGGGAAGTTTTCATCGAGCCCGCCCCTTCGGCTGTCGAATTCAGCCAGAGCGGGATGTATCTTTCCCAGGTCGCCGTTTTTTGCCGCCGCGACGATCGCTTCGAGCAAGGATTCAACAACGACC
>JAGXHK010000052.1 GCA_024636255.1 Desulfuromonadales bacterium
AGATGTGTATAAGAGACAGGCATACGGGTGTCCGGTCTGCACGCCAGCCATGAAAAACTTCTGAAAAAAAACAACGCAGAAGAAGGAGAAAACCACGATGCAGATCTCTGTTAAAACCCTGTTCAAGCAAATCGGCGCGGCAGCGCTGGCAACGGCTCTTATCCTGCCGGGCCTGAGCAGCCAGGCCGGGGCCGCCGGCATCAGCGTGGATGCCAGTCTCCCCAACTATATCAAGATCGAGGGCGTCGCCGGCAACCTCAACAGTATTGGCTCCGATACGTTGAACAACCTCATGACCTTCTGGGGCGAAGGGTTTCGCAAGCTGTACCCCAATGTCAACATCCAGATCGAAGGGAAAGGCTCAAGCACGGCTCCTCCAGCCTTGATCGAGGGGACAGCACAGCTCGGGCCCATGTCGCGCCCCATGAAAAACGAAGAGATCGACACGTTTGAGGGTAAATACGGCTTTAAGCCCACCCCCATCGGCGTGGCCCTCGACTCCCTGGCGGTCTACGTGAACAAGGACAATCCGGTCGATGCGCTCTCGCTTCCAGAGATCGATGCCATTTTCTCCAAGTCCCGCAAAGGTGGCTATCCCAGAGACATCGTTACCTGGGGCCAGGTCGGTGCCGAGGAACGACTGGCGGGGCAGCCGATCAGCGTCTACGGGCGCAACAGCGCCTCGGGAACATACGGCTATTTCAAAAAACACGCCCTGTTTAAAGGCGACTACAAAGATATTGTCAAGGAGCAGCCCGGCTCCGCTTCGGTCGTGTTGTCGGTGACCGAGGACCAGGCGGGTATCGGCTACTCGGGAATCGGGTATAAAACCTCGGGTGTCAAGGCTCTGGCAGTTTCCAGAGAAGAAGGCGGCAAGAGCTTCGAGCCGGATTATGCGAATGTCCTCAGCGGCAATTATCCGCTTGGACGTATGCTCTATGTCTACGTGGTGAAGAAACCGAATGAGCCGATGCAGCCCCTGGTCAAAGAGTTTCTTAAATACGTGCTCTCCACAGCGGGGCAGGAGACAGTCGTCAAGGATGGCTATCTGCCGCTGCCCGCCGAGGTGGCCGCGGCCGAGCTCGTCAAACTGGACTGAATCTGCGCATCCAACGTGACCGAAAAATTCGATCCGATTAAACTCTCGAGCACGTCCTGGTTCCGGAGAATCTCTCCGGGCCGGGACTTTGTACATGTGCAACCGCCGGCAGCGATGCCGGCATTCTGAAGGGCCGCATGGACCAGAAACTTATCAAGCGCATCAAGCGCCGCGACACGCTTGCTCGCTGGATCATAACCGCCGGCGGGTTTGCGATTATCTTCTGCGTAATCTTTATTCTTCTACTCATCGCCAGGGTGAGTTTCCCCTTGTTCGCCGACCCGGAAGCCCATGTCGTTGCGCGCTTTCAGCCAGAGGGCATGGCCGGCGAGAATATCCTGGCTTCAGGCGTCGACGAATATCTGGAAAATGCCTACGTACTGACCCGTGGCGGTGAGCTGGTCTTCTTTGCGCTTCCTTCCGGGTCAGTGGTCCGGCGCATTGAGCTCGAACCGCCGGGCGCTGGAGATACTCTGGAGGCGGCCGAACTTCACGGCGACCAGGTTTACACTCTGCTCTGGAGCGGTGGCGCCGTCACGGTTGATCGCGTGGCGTTCGCCTCGCAGTTCGATGAAGACGGGAATCGGACCATCGTTCCGCGCGTCGAGCGGCAGGCTGAACTGAGCGCCCTCGAGGACGGGGAACCGGTGAGGGCGCTCGCCCGGGTTGCGCGCGACGGCACGCTGACCCGTATCAGCCTGACATCGGATAACCGCCTGCTCCTCGACCGGGTCGCCGTCACGCAAGATATTTTCGGGCGCGAGAGTCGCGAGGAGATCCGGCAGGCCATCGACGGCGGCCCCGACCGGATCAGCGCACTGACTCTGGATGAGGCCGGCGATGGACTCTATGCCGGGACGGACAACGGCGTCCTGCTGCGCTGGGACCTGAGCGACGCTCGAGAGCCGCAGCGCCTGGGAAGGGTTCCGGCCTTTGACGATCAGCGGCAGATCACCGCCCTGACGATGGTTTATGGCGACATCTCGCTTGCTGTGGGCGACGAGAAGGGGGGGCTGAGCACCTGGTTCCCGGTATCCGACCCCAGTCGGGGCGGAGAAGAGCGCCTGCGGCTGATCCACGAGCTGACCGGACATCCCACAGCTGTGACCCGGATCATCGCCTCCCGGCGGGACAAATCGCTCATCAGCCTCGACCGCAGCGGAATCGTCCATCTTGACCATATGACCAGCGAGCGCCACCTGATCGGCCTCGATGAGATCTCGCCGCTGCGAGCGGTCGGTTTCTCCACCCGCGGCACCGGTTTGGTCGGGATCGGAGAGGATGCCGTGATGACCGTCTGGGCGCTCTACAATCCTCATCCGGAGGTCAGCCTCAAGACCCTTTTCGGCAAAGTCTGGTATGAGAGCTACGATCAGCCCGTGTATGCCTGGCAGAGCTCTTCGTCAAGCGATGATTTCGAACCCAAGCTCAGTTTGACCCCGCTGATCTTCGGGACTCTCAAGGGGACTTTCTATGCCATGCTTCTCGCGGTACCCCTGGCTTTGCTCGGCGCGATCTATACCAGTCAGTTCGCCCGGCCGCGTTTTCGCGAACTGATCAAACCAACCGTCGAGGTGATGGCGGCGATCCCGACCGTGGTTATCGGATTTCTGGCGGCCCTGTGGTTTGCGCCGCTGCTCGAGCGCAACATCGTGGCCTTCTTTCTCAGCCTGGCATTCGTGCCGACATCCCTGATCCTGGCGATCGTACTCTGGCAGCCGCTGCGCAGGGTCCGGGCTCTGCAGCGCATCGAGCGCGGCTATGAGTTCATCTCCCTGCTGCCGGTTCTGATTCTTGCGGTGGCGGTGGCGTTCGTACTCGGCCCTGTTTTTGAAGGCTTGCTTTTCGGGGGCGACTTTACCCTCTGGATGTTCAGTGAAGGCGGCCTGCGCTACGATCAGCGCAACAGCATCGTGATCTCCTTCGGCCTGGGCTTTGCGGTGATTCCGATCATTTTTACCATCGCCGAGGATTCTCTCTCCAACGTTCCCTCAAGTCTCCGGGCTGCGTCTCTGGCGATGGGTGCGAGCCGCTGGCAGACTGTGTGGCGGGTGATTCTGCCCTCGGCCAGCCCGGGGATTTTCGCCGGGGTGATGATCGGCCTGGGCCGGGCCATCGGCGAAACGATGATCGTACTGATGGCCACCGGAAACACGGCCATCATGTCTCTGAGCCCGTTCAACGGAATGCGCCCGCTTTCTTCGAACATCGCGGTGGAGATCCCCGAGGCGCCGGTGGGAGGCACGCTGTATCGCATCCTTTTTCTGTCCGCGGTCATTCTTTTCGTGATGACCTTTCTTCTCAACACGGTTGCCGAAGTGGTTCGCCAGAGGCTGCGCCGCAAGTACGGTCAGTTCTGATGACGAAAAACCTTCCGACCTTCGCTTCATAAGTAAGAGGATTATGCAAAAATACTGGCGCCGAGGAGAACCCTTCGTCTGGCTGACCGGGGCGGCCCTGACGTTGACCCTGGTCATGGCTGCCGCCTTGATCATCGTCGTCATGGTCAACGGACTGGGCGTGTTCTGGCCGACCGAGGTGACTCAGGCGAAATTTCAGGACGGTACCCGGGTCATGGGCGAAATCATCAAGCGCGAGCCGCTCCCTTCCGGGGAGGGTGACCGCATCCAGTTCAAGACCGGCAACCGCGACCTCTACGGTCTTGATTTCCGCTGGGTCGATACCGCTGGCATCATCGAGCTGGATCATCCCGTCGAGGCGGTGGTGCTGGAGCGCGAGGAATACGGCAATTTCTACGGTTTCCTGCACGAAATAAACGCACCGGACCTCGATCAGCCGGCTGGCGAGACGCTGGGCGAGCAACTCTCGGCAGTGCGGCAGAGCGTTGAGAAAAGGCAGCAGGAGATAGGCCAGCTTGAGGAGCGGGTCGCCGGTCTGAGCGATCGTATGCAGGACCTGCGTCTCGAGCTTCAAAAGCTCGAATTTGAAGGATATCCTCCCGAATCCAGCGCAGTAAAAGAGGTGCGCCAGCGTCAGAGTCTTCTGCGTGAGGACTTCGATACGCTGGTGGCGCGGCATGAAGACCGGCGCCGGGAGCTGCGTCAAATTCAGGCGACCTTCGCCGATGTTTCGGGGACCCTGAAGACCGTGGCGGTGGCCGACATTGTGCGCGCCTACTATCCCAACGACATGGCCTGGTGGGAAAAAGCCGTTTTTTATCTGAGCAAGCTCAAGGAGCTGTTTCTCGGCGAACCGCGCGAAGCAAACACCGAAGGCGGGCTTTTCCCGGCCATCTTCGGTACGGTGATGCTGATCTTTCTGATGAGTCTGTTCTCCTTTCCTCTCGGGGTCATCGCCGCCATCTACCTGCGCGAGTATGCCAAAGAGGGCCCGATCGTGCGCGTGGTTCGCATCGCGGTCAATAACCTGGCCGGCATACCCTCCATCGTCTACGGCATCTTCGGGCTCGGTTTTTTCATCTACGGCGTCGGCGGCAGCCTCGATCGGCTCTTTTTCCCCGAGCGCCTGCCGACACCGACTTTCGGGACCGGCGGGATCCTCTGGGCGAGTCTGACCCTGGCCCTGCTCACGGTGCCGGTGGTCATCGTGGCCACCGACGAGGCGCTCGGAGCCATTCCCAAGGGCGTGCGGGAAGGCTCGCTGGCGCTCGGGGCGACAAAATTTCAGACTCTGTCGCGGATTCTGGTGCCGATGGCCTCGCCGGGCATCATGACCGGCCTGATTCTGGCCATGGCCCGCGCCGCCGGCGAGGTGGCGCCGCTGATGATCACCGGTGTGGTCAAACTGGCACCGGCTCTGCCCCTCGACGGGGACTTCCCGTTTCTGCATCTTGATCGCAAGTTCATGCACCTGGGATTTCACATTTACGATATCGGCTTCCAGTCTCCCAATGTGGAGGCCGCCAAGCCGATGGTTTTCGTCACGACATTGCTGCTGGTGCTGATTGTTCTGATCATGAGCAGCGTCGCTATTCATCTGCGCAATAAAATGAAAAAACGCTACACCTACGGTACTTTTTAGATTTTCAAGCGAGGTTCTCGAATGACCGCAAAAACGATGGAAATTGGCAGCAGCGACCCTGTCATCGAGGTCGACGATCTGAATTTTCACTACGGCTCGGCCGCGGCTCTGCACAATATCTCAATGAATTTCACCCGCAAGAAGGTCACGGCCCTGATCGGGCCCTCCGGCTGCGGCAAGTCGACTTTTCTGCGCTGTCTGAACCGCATGAACGATATGATCGACATCGCCCGGGTTGAGGGCAGAATCCGTCTCAACGGCGACGAAATCTACACACCCAAGCTCGACGTGATTGAATTGCGGCGCCGAGTGGGAATGGTTTTTCAGAAATCGAATCCTTTTCCCAAATCGATTTTCGAGAATGTGGTTTACGGGCTGCGCATTGCCGGCGTCAGAAACCGGGCGCAGCTCGCAGAGAGTTGTGAGAAGGCCCTGCGCAGCGCCGCGCTCTGGGACGAGGTCAAGGACCGCCTCGAGGATTCGGCTCTGGGCCTCTCTGGCGGGCAGATGCAGCGTCTGTGTATCGCCCGGGCGATCGCCGTCAATCCGGAAGTCATCCTCATGGATGAACCGTGCAGCGCCCTTGACCCCAAGTCGACGGCCCGCGTCGAAGAGCTGATCAGCGAGCTGCGCGAGAACTACACCATCATTATCGTTACCCACAACATGCAGCAGGCGGCCCGCGTTTCCGATCACACCGCTTTTTTCTTCGAGGGCCTGCTTGTCGAATATGGTCTGACCAACCAGGTTTTCATCAAACCGAAGAACAAGCAGACCGAGGACTATATCACCGGCCGATTCGGCTGAAAAAGAAGGATTTCTGAAGATGACTCTGCATATGCAAAGAGAGCTGGAGAAGCTCAAGAAAAGTATCCTTGCTCTATCCGCCGTGGTGGAAGAAACTGTCCAGCAGTCGGTGCAGGCACTCGAAAATCTGAATGTTGATCTGGCTGAAAAGGTGATCGCCAATGACGACCTGATCGATGACATGGAAGTTGATTTCGAAGAGGAGTGTCTCAAGATTCTGGCATTGCACCAGCCAGTGGCCAACGATCTGCGCTTTATCATTGCAGTCCTGAAGATCAACAACGATCTTGAGCGCATCGGCGATCTGGCTACCAATATTGCCGATCGTGCTCTGTCCCTGGCCGCTGAAGAGCGCATCCCCGTCCCCTTTGATTTTTCGGGGATGGCCGACAAGGTTGAGCAGATGTTGAAAAAAAGCATCGATGCTCTGGTTAATTACGATCTGCGCCTGGCCGCCCAGGTCTGCAAGATGGATGACGAGGTGGACAGCCTGCACAAATCGACCTACCAGCAGGTCAAGGAAGAGATCCGCAGGCACCCGCAAAGGCTCGAGAGCCTGGTGCACTACCTCTCGGTGTCGCGCCACCTGGAGCGGATCGCCGATCTGGCGACCAACCTCGCCGAAGACGTGATTTATTTGATCGAAGGGAATATCGTGCGCCATACATCGCTGACGCGCTGATCCGGTTGCTCCTGCTTTGGCGATGAGCGAAAAAAAAAGGTAAAAAGAAAGGTTGAGTAATTAATCATACATAATTTATAGTGGTTTGAATTCATCGCGCATGACC
>JAGXHK010000053.1 GCA_024636255.1 Desulfuromonadales bacterium
GACCCAGCGCGCCTGCCGGCTCGACAATGGACCGGGTGGCCTGATAAATACTTTTAATCGCGCTGCACAGCTCGTCCGTGTCGACACGGATGATCTCATCCACATACTGGCGGCACAAGGTAAAGGTCTTTCTGCCGACCTCGCGCACAGCAACGCCGTCAGCGAAAATACCCACCGAATCGAGTTTAACCCGCCGGCCCGCCTCGAGAGAACGGGCCATGGCATCGGCATCGACAGGTTCGACTCCGATGATTCGGATTTCGGGACAAAGGCTCTTGAGAAAAACCGCCATACCGGCAATCAGACCGCCCCCCCCGACCGGGACGAAAACAGCATCGATCTTTCCGGAACTCTGGCGCAGCAGTTCATCAGCGACCGTGCCTTGCCCGGCGATTACCAGTTCATCGTCGAACGGATGAATAAATGTCATTCCTGTTTCGGCGATAATTTGTGTGCAGTGATCGGCAGCTTCCGAATAATTGTCCCCATGCAGAACAGTGCCTGCGCCCAGGGCCTGCACCGCTTCGACTTTGATGCTCGGCGTGGTCGCGGGCATGACGATCGTCGCGGGAATTCCAAGCTTCTTCGCCGAGAAGGCAACTCCCTGTGCATGATTGCCGGCGGAGGCGGCGATCACGCCGCGCGAACGCTCTTCGAGAGAGAGGTGGGCGATTTTGTTGTACGCCCCGCGCAGCTTGAAGGAAAAAACCGGCTGCAGATCCTCGCGCTTGAGAAGCACCCGGTTGCCGAGCTCACGGGAGAGCCCCGCCGCCTCTTCAAGTGGTGTTTCAATAGCGGCTTCGTAAACCCGCGAGGTCAGGATCTGTTTGAGATAGCGCTGCATGGAAAAATCCCCCGACAAATATGAGTGTCTGCAAGGGGATAGCACAAAAGAAGGGATATTGTCACGCATCTGGCAGCGCGACCCCAGCGAAACGGCGGGATCATTGTTTCAGCTTTTTCGTTTCGACCTTCCCCGCAATCTGTTCGTCAGCTCGCAGGGCCTTCCAGAGGCTGAAGCAGGCAGCGACCAGTACGAGAGACATGGGCAATCCCAGGGTAATCGAAGCACTCTGCATCGCGCGCAGCCCCCGACAATGAGCAGAGTTGCGGCAACCATCCCTTCGGAGACCGCCCAGAAGACGCGCTGCGCTCTTGGTGGATCGGGATGGCCGCCAGAGGTGACCATGTCGTCCACCAGTGAGCCTGAATCGGAAGAGGTGATAAAGAAGATAACGATGACCAGAGTGGCAAGCGCCAGAGTCAATTCGGGCAGAGGCAGATCACGCAACATCGCGTGCAGAGAAAGCGCGACGTTATTCTGCACCATTGAAGACAAACCGCCGCCGCCGAAGATTTCCCGATGCAGTCCGGTTCCGCCGAAAACAGACAACCAGAGAAAGGTGGCACATGTCGGCATGATCAGGACCGAGACAATAAACTCGCGTACTGTTCGTCCGCGCGATATGCGTGCCACGAAAACACCAACGAATGGCGCCCAGGAAATCCACCATCCCCAGTAGAACAGGGTCCAGTTCGCCTGCCAGTCGCTTTCGCGGGTGAAATCGATCCAAAGGCTCGTTTTTGGCAGTTGTTGAAGATAGAGTCCGAGAGTTCCGACGAAGGTGTCAAGCAGATAGACCGTCGGCCCTGCCAGCAGAACAAAGGCAAACAGAATCGCCGCGAGAATCAGGTTGAGCTGGCTCAATCTGCGAATTCCCGCCCGGATCCCTGAAACCACGGAGATCGTTGCCACGCCTGTAATCGTGGCCACGATCATCACCTGCACGCCGGTCGTAAAAGGGACATCGAAATATTCGGCGATGCCGGTGTTGATCTGCATGGCTCCAAGGCCCAGTGAGGTTGCGACCCCGAGCAGGGTGCCGACGGTGCAGAGGATATCGACGCCATGCCCGATCGGACCGTACATGCGTTCGCCGATCAGCGGGTAGAGAAGCGAGCGCGGGGCGAGAGGCAGTTTGTGCCGGAAATGAAAATAAGCGATACCGAGCCCGATGACGATGTAGATGGCCCAGGGATGTAGTCCCCAGTGAAAAAACGTAAAACGCATCGCCTCGCGCGCAGCCTCGGGAGTACGCGCCCCGGCCAGAGGCGGATCGATATAGTGCGTGATCGGTTCCGCGACGCCCCAGAAGACCAGGCCTGTGCCCATCCCGGCTGAAAAGAGCATGACAAACCAGCTGAAATAGCTGAACTCGGGGCGGTCATCGGGCCCGCCGAGACGGATCTTGCCGAAGCGACTGAAAACCAGGTAAAGAGAGAAGATCAGAAAGCCGGTCGCGATCAGGACATTAATACCAGCCGAACGTCTCGACGATTGCGTTCTGGAGAAAGCCGAACAGATCTGAAGCTTGTTTGGTGAAACCGCCCCCGAAAATGCAAAACGCGATAACAGCCGCACCCGAGCCGAAAAAGACCGGAGGCTCCATCTTTGAGGTAATTCGTCTCACCAATTTGAGCTGCATACAGGGTCCCTGTCTCCTCGGCGCCGGGCTGCAACACCCTAACGAATTCAAGCGGTACAGACAACCCTTCTTCGCACAGGAAGACAGCGATAAAATTTCAAACGTCGCGCTCGAGGATCACGGCCGCCGCCATGGCCCCGGCGGCACAGATCGAGACCAGCCCGTAGCGACTGTTGCAGCGATTCATCTCTCTGGCCAGGGTGGTCAGGATACGGGTGCCGGTGGCGCCGAAGGGATGTCCTATGGCGATCGAACTGCCCTGCGGGTTGAGTTTTTGCGGATCGACGCGTCCGATCGCCTCTTCTTTCCACCCCTGCTCCCACGCTTTGAGGTTGCAGGCGACCTGCGCGCCGAAGGCTTCGTGCATCTCGACAATGTCGATCTCGTCAAGGGAAAGTCCGGTTCTGCGCAGAAGGCGTGGCACCGCAAGCGCCGGGGCCATGAGCAGGCCATCATCCGGGTGAATGGCAGCAAACTCCACCGCCTTGATAAACGCCAGCGGCTTGAATCCCTCCTGCGCGGCGCGCTCTTCGCTCATCAACAGCAGACTCGAGGCGCCGTCCGTCAAGGGGCTGGCATTGCCCGCCGTAATCGTGCCGCTCTCGCGGTCGAACACCGGCTTGAGTTTTGCCAGCTTCTCCATACTGACATCCTTGCGGATGATGGAATCGCGGCTTACACCGCCCAAGGGGTGGATTTCATCCATCATCCTCCCATCGGCGGTCGCCGCTGCCGCCCGCTGATGGCTGCGCATGGCGAGCTCGTCCTGCTCCTCGCGGCCGATCCCCCATTGCTTGGCGGTGATTTCGGCGTGCTCGCCCATCGTCAACCCGGTGGAGGGCTCCTTTACGGAAGGCGGATGGGGTTTGAAATGCCCCGGGCGCAGTTTGATCAGAGCCTTGAGCCGGTCGCCGGTACTCTTGGCGGCGTTCAGTTCCATGAAGATCTGCGTCGCTTCGCGCCCGAAGAGAATCGGAGGACGTGACATGGAATCCACCCCGCCGGCAATGCCGATCTCGGCGCGCCCCGACCGAATGGCGTCGGCCACCCCGAGCATGGCATGGATCGCGGTGATGCAGTTGTTCGAAACCATATCGGCGTGAATTTTCGCCGGCAGCTTCAGGTCAAAGACGATCTCCCGGGCCAGGTTCGAAATGCGCGGGTCATGAACCACCCGCCCCCATACGAGGCGATCGATTTTGTCTCCATCGACGCCGTAGCGGTTCAAAAGCCCGCGCACCGCGTGGGAAGAGAGCTTCAGCGCAGAGGTGTCGCGAAACAGGGTACCCGCCTTGACAAAAGGGGTCCTCATGCCGCCGACGATGGCGACTCTCGTGCCGTTTTCGCTCATAAACTTATCCCCTTGCAAAGGTTTGCAGAAACTCGGATTTCACAACAATTATAGCGTATTGAAATCACTTTGCGCAGACACTCTAAGATATCGACAAACTGTATACAGTATTCTATAATACGCTTCGCTGAAGCCGCATTGGCGCCGGAACAGACCACCGGTGCATATTTCATTACTCATGAAAAAGGAGAGAGACGATGCCGGAATTCGTGTACCAGGAGCCCTTTCCGCTGGGAAAAGACGAAACCACGTACCGCAAGCTCGATGGTTCCGAGCAGTACATCAAGACGGCCAATTTCGACGGCCGGGAAGTGCTCAAGGTCGACCCCGAAGGGCTGACCTTCCTGGCCAACCAGGCTTTCCGCGACGTCTCCTTCCTGCTGCGCCCTGAGCACAATGAGCAGGTCGCAAAGATCCTGCAGGATTCCGACGCCTCGATGAACGACAAGGGCGTGGCCATCGCTTTTTTGCGCAACGCCGAGGTCTCCGCCCAATTCGAACTTCCCTCCTGCCAGGATACCGGTACCGCAACCATCGTCGCCAAAGGGGGCGGTTCGGGCAACAAGACCATGCTTTTCCAGGAGACCAAGGCGCTGCTCAACCCAGAGAAGCTCGAGGCCTTTCTGGTTGACAAGATGAAGACCCTCGGCACTGCCGCCTGCCCCCCCTACCATCTCGCCTTCGTTATCGGCGGGACCAGCGCAGAAGCCAACCTCAAGACGGTCAAGATGGCCTCCACCAAGTACTACGACACCCTGCCGACCAGCGGCAACGAGCACGGCCGTGCATTCCGCGACGTCGAACTCGAGAAGAAGCTGCAGGAGCGCGCCGAAAAGCTCGGCATCGGCGCCCAGTTCGGCGGCAAGTACTTCACCCACGACGTGCGTGTCATTCGCCTGCCGCGCCACGGCGCTTCCTGCCCGGTCGGCATGGGGGTTTCCTGCTCCGCCGACCGCAACGTCAAGGCGAAGATCACCAGAGACGGGATGTACCTCGAGGAGCTCGACCGCAACCCCGGCCGCCTGATCCCCGAGCAGTACCGCCGCAAGCATGAACATGGCGTCAAGGTCGATCTCAATCAGCCGATGGAAACCGTTCTCGCCGAGTTGACCAAGCACCCTGTAGCCACGCCCCTGCTGCTCAACGGCACCCTGATCGTGGGGCGCGACATCGCCCACGCCAAGTGGAAAGAGCGCATCGACAAAGGCGAGGGGATCCCCGAATATCTCAAAAAACATCCCGTCTACTACGCCGGTCCGGCCAAAACCCCTGCCGGCAAACCTTCCGGGTCCTTCGGTCCCACCACCGCCGGCCGCATGGACAGCTATGTCGATCTGCTGCAGTCCCACGGCGGCTCGATGGTCATGATCGCCAAGGGGAACCGCAGCCAGCAGGTCACCGATGCCTGCAAGAAACACGGCGGCTTTTATCTCGGCTCGATCGGCGGTCCCGCCGCCCTGCTGGCCGAGGAGAACATCAAGAAGGTCGAATGCATTGACTACCCCGAACTGGGGATGGAAGCGGTCTGGCAGATCGACGTCGAGAACTTCCCCGCCTTTATCCTGGTGGATGATAAAGGAAACGATTTCTTCAAGCAGCTCGGCTGCTGAGAACCACCACACACCTGCGGATAAACAAGAAGCCCCGTGCTCAGTGAGCGCGGGGCTTCTTGTTTGTTCGACTCCCGAAGGCACTAGTGCCCCGTGCGGCTAGTTCCCTCTTCTAATTCTGGCCCTTTTGCCCGCTCTCGGCGTTGCGCCTCCTCGGCTTAGCTCTGGCTATGCCTGCGTCGGCGCGCCTTGACAGCGACCAAAATGACTCAGAATTAATTTATGCTACTAACCGCACGGGACACTAGAGGAGACGGTTGTTGAAATGACCCCCTAAGGCTGACCGGTTTCTTCGGTTGCGAATCGCTGCAGAGCTGCGCGAAAGTCCTTCCCGAGGCGGCGCGGCCGCCGGGCATGATAGTCGAAGACGACCAGTGGTGTGCTCCCCTCAGCGGCGACATCCCCTTCTCTCTCGATCCGGTAGGCCAGTTCGAAGGAAGAGCGACTGATATTCGTAAGACGCACACCGATAAACAGTTCATCCCCCAGGAACAGCTCGGCGCGGTAGAAAACGTGCGCTTCGGGCATGATCAGGCCGCATCCTTCCCCCACGTTGAGCTCCGAATAGGATCCGGCGGCGGCAAGAAAAGCGATGCGGGCATCCTGAAAGTAATTCAGGATCGCGGCGTTCGAAACATGTCCGCCGTAATTCACATCGGCCACCCGTACCCGGTAGGGAATGAAAAAAGGAAATCCCTCCATATTTCTCACCTCCAGTCTCAGCGTTGACAATACCGGCAGAAAAAGGTCGAGCGCTGCCCCAGCCGCTGCCCCACAATCGGCCGGCCACACTGCGGGCAGGGTTCTGCCGCCCGGCCGTACACCTGCAGCTGTATGCCGAAATATCCAGGCTGTCCGGAGCCGCCGACGAAATCCCTCAGCGTCGTGCCGCCGGCCTCGATCGCTTCGCCAAGAACCGTGCGGATGGCATCAGCAAGGCGCCGGTAGCGCTGACGGCCGACGCTCCCGGCCAAGCGCTGCGGGTGAATACCGGCCCGAAAGAGCGCCTCGCTGGCGTAGATGTTGCCCACACCGACAACCACCTTGCTGTCCATAAGAAACGGCTTGATCGCCACCCTGCGCTGTCGGGACCGCCTCCAGAGATAATCGCCCGTAAATTCGCCTCCCAGCGGTTCGGGACCGAGATGGCGCAATAAAGGATGATTCTCCGGTGCGTCCAAGGTGTAGAGCAGAAGACCGAAACGGCGCGGGTCCCGCAAGCGCAGACAATGACCTTTTCCGAAGCAGATATCAAGGTGGTCGTGTTTCTCGGGCGGCTGATCGGCCGAAACGATGCGCAGGCTCCCCGACATGCCCAGGTGCAGAATCAGACAGGCCACTTCGGTCGGCAGGAGCAGGTACTTGCCCCGCCTGAACACATCGCGGATACGGGTTCCGGAAAAAAGATCCGGCAGTTCCGCGGGCACCGGCCAGCGCAGTGAGGGGTTGCGAACCACAATGCGGTCAATGACCTCTCCGCCGACATGCGGCAGGATGCCGCGCCGCGTCGTCTCAACCTCGGGAAGCTCCGGCATCAGCCCAGCACCCCGGTCTGATTGAGAATGATCATGATTACGGCGACCGGAGCCAGATAACGCACCAGAAAATGCCATAACGGATAGAGCCAGGGGCGCTCGACCTCGCCGACAAGCTCGCTTTTCTCTTCACCTTCCTGCCAGAACCAACCTGCATAGATCGAGGCCAGCAGACCGCCGAGCGGCAGCATGTACGAGGAAACCAGCAGATCATAGGCGTCGAAAAAATTCCGGCCGAAAAGAATTGTCACCTCTGACCATGTGTTGAAGGACAGCGCACAAGGCAATCCGACCAGAAAGGCCCCTGCCCCTAGCAGCACCGTTGATTTGAGACGTGTCCAGCCCTTTTCGTCGATGAGATAGGCGACTGAGACTTCGAGCATCGAGATGGAAGATGAAAGGGCGGCGAAAGAAAGAAGAACGAAGAACAGAACGGCAAGCAGAGCCCCGAAAGGCAGTCCGACAAAGACGATGGGAATGGTCTGGAAAACCAATCCGGGCCCCGCTCCGGGCTCGAGTCCGGCAGCAAAGACGATTGAGAATATCGCCAGGCCGGCAAGCAGGGCGACCATCGTATCGAGAATGGTGATACGCAGCGCCAAGGGGAAAAGGTCGACATCCTTTTCGAGGTAGGACCCGTAGGTAATCATCGTGCCCGCCCCAAGCGAAAGGGTAAAAAATGCATGGCCGAGGGCGTCAAGCAAAGAGGTGGGTGTCAGGGCGGAGAAGTCGGGGCTGAACATGAAAGCGAGCGCCCGTTCTGCACCGGGAGAGAACATGCCGCGAACAAACAGGAGCAGCAACAGGAAAAACAGAGCCGGCATGAGGATTTTGCTCCAGCGCTCGATGCCGCCGCGCACCCCGCCCAGAACAATGACACAGGTCGTCGCCAGAAAAAGCAGTTGCCAGAAGATCACCTTGACCGGATTACTCACCAGGCCGCCGAACAGGGCACTGATCTCTTCAGCGCTCCGGCCGCTGAAAGCGCCAGTTGCAGCTTTGACGATATAGTCGAAGCTCCACCCGGCAACGACCGCATAGAAGGACAGAAGCAGAAAGGATGCCGCCACCGCCGCCCAACCGACAAAGCGCCAGGGACTGCGCGCGCCTTCCAGGACGATGAAGGAGCCGACGGCATCTTTTTGTCCATGTCGGCCGATGAGGAATTCCGCCATCATGATCGGCAATCCGATCAGCAGGATGAATCCCAGGTAAACAAGAACAAAGGCACCCCCGCCATTTTCGCCGGTAATGTACGGGAATTTCCAGATATTGCCGAGACCGACGGCGCTGCCGGCGGCCGCCAGCACGAAACCGAGCCGGCTCGCCCAGTGGGGTCGGGTCGTTGCCGACTCAGCCAAGGCCCTCTCCCAGTGCAACCCGCACCCGGCGCTCCAGATCGGCCAGATAGGCGGGCGCGGCGAAGCTGCCTTCTTCCGGCGCCCATGGAGCCCAGTCCTTATCGGAAAGCGGCTCATAAGGGCCGGGCTTGGTCTCGAAAAACGCCGATCCGGGCGAGAGGGCAACGACGGCGTGCCAGGTTCCGGCAGGAATATCCAGGCCGAGCGTTTCATCCTGTGGCCCGATGACCAGCACCCGCTCGAGTTCGCCCTGGTCGCCGAATGTCACCGCGGCCATTCGTCCTGCCAGTGCCACGAAGCATTCCGGCTTTGGAGGCGTCAGATGGCGGTGGGGACGGATATAGGTGCCCGGTTCGAGGGCATTGAGCAGGCGCTGGCAGGGCTCCTCATAGCTCTGGTGGAGGTTGTGGTTGCGCCGTAAACGGTCGCTCTTGGCCGCATCTCGGGAGAGACCGCGCAGAAGTGTACGGGTAATCGGCTGCAGCATCAGAAAAAAACCTTGTGCCGGATACGATCGAAAACGGGGAAGTCGATATCTTCAACGGAACCGGAGAACTCTTCACGCTCCATTTTCTGGCTTGAGTGGTATCGCCAGCCCGCCGAGGTAAGATAGAAACGGGCCATTTCCAGGGTTTCCACCTCCTGGCCGGCCGTCTTTACGATCTGGTGAAAAATCAGATGGACTTCCTCTGAGCTGATCTGCCGCCTTCGCAGCGGCTCGCAATACTGAATGCGGAAATCGCGACGCAGATGCGCCCAGCCAAACTGCATGTAATCAACGCGGTCGGGAAACTGTTCGCGAAAGAAAGAGTCCGGATGGTAGGTGTCGTAGATCGTGCCGAAATCGCCGCGACTGAAGGCTTCAACACGCAGGGCGAGAATCTGCGCCGGCTTCAAATCGCTGGTCAGTTTCTCGGCGAGTTCGCTGGTTTTCTCCATGGCGTCTTCTTTCGTCGGTTATTCCTTCAGACGGGGGTCAAGAGCGTCGCGGATCCCTTCTCCGAGCAGATTGTATCCCAGAACGGTGAACAGGATGGCCAGACCTGGGAAAACCGACAACCACCAGGCGGTGCCAAGAGTCTGCTTGCCCACGATCAGCATATTGCCCCAGGACGGGGTCGGAGGCTGCACGCCGATGCCGAGAAACGACAAAGCGCTTTCGGTCAGAATCGCGCCCGCGACCCCCAGGGTGGCGGAAATCAGCACAGGGGAGAGCGCATTGGGCAGAATATGCAAAAAGATGATGCGCCGGTCCGATGCGCCCAGGGCCCGCGCCGCCTGCACGAAATCGCGCTCGCGCAGACTGAGAAACTCAGCGCGCACCAGCCGTGCGACCCCCATCCAGCCCGTTGCCCCGATGATGATCATAATGTTCCAGATCGAAGGCTCGAGAAACGCGATCACCGCCAGAATAAGAAAAAAGGTCGGAAAGCAGAGCATGATATCGACGAAGCGCATGCTGATGCTGTCGACCCAACCGCCGTAATATCCGGCCAGGGCTCCGAAGACGATGCCGATGAGCGTTGCGATACCCACGGCGACAAAACCAACCAGCAGGGAGATGCGCGCGCCATAAAGAATACGGGCGAGCACATC
>JAGXHK010000054.1 GCA_024636255.1 Desulfuromonadales bacterium
ATACGGCCGTGCGATCGGCAAGATCGCCGATTTCATCCGCGACGACGGCAAAGCCGCGGCCGTGCTCTCCCGCCTGCGCCGCGATGATCGCCGCGTTGAGTGCCAGAAGGCCGGTCTGGTCGGCCACATCGTCGATGACGGTGAGAATCTTGCCGATGGCGTTCGACTGATTTCCCAGTTCCTGGATAACGCCGGTGGCGTGCTCGATGGTTTCGCACAGGGTGCGGATCCCGCCGATGACCTCATCCACGGCTTCCTTGCCGCGCTCGGCTTCGCGCGCGGCTTCTTCGGAAAAGGTGTTGGTCCGGCCGGCGTTCTGTTCGATTTCCTTGATGGCGGCGTCCATTTCGATCACGCTTGCAGCGGTTTCCTGAGCCGAGGAAGAAAGGTCGGTGGTGTTGTCGGCGATTTCGTTGCTGGACGCATTCATCTGGTGCAAGGCATTGATCACCTCTTCGACGTTTTCGAACATCCGCTCCATCTGGTGGGCGATCTCCTCGGTGGTCGAGCCGACCTGCAGGGTGGCCGCCGAGCTCTCCTCGGCGGCGAGCAGCAGCGAATTGAGATTTTCGGCTATGCCCGAAATGGTCTGGTCGATGCCGCGGATCGCTTCGTGCGACTCCTCGAGGCTGGCGGATTGTTCTTGCGTACCCTCGCCGACCTCCCGTGACGAAAGGCGGATCTTCTCTTCGGCCCCGGTCAGCGCCGCGCGCACCGACTGGATGCGGATCACCGTCTCGCGCAGGCGCGCAATAAAGCGATTGAAGTTCACCGCCAGGGCGCCGACTTCATCCCTGGAGTGCACCTGCAGGGTCTGGGTCAGATCGGCCTCCCCGTCGGCGATATCCCGCAGATTGGCCACCACTTCTGCAAGGGGCCGCACGATGCCGCGCGAAATAGCGATGCCGACCAGGATCGCCAGAATGCCGACGCCGAATAGGGTGGCCAGAACGAGATTCTGCATATTCTGCCGGGTTTGCAGGGCGCCGGAGCGGTCAAAAGCGATGAACATGCCCTCGTTATGGGCGTGATGGTCCTCAAAACGTACATTGTAGAGCGAATAAGGTGTCTCCCCGTAGCGTGCCTGCCAGGTCGTGCGTTCGGCGAAATTCTCGACGTAAAGATCCTTCAGCGCCGAAATCGAGGAGGAGATCGCCCCGGCATCGGTGTAGAAAGCCACATCGGCGCCGCTGAGCGATTTGACATGTTCAGCAAAGCGCTCGTCGAGAAAGATGACCCCGACCAGGTAGGCCAGATTCTTGCGGTGAAACTGGATGGGTGAAATCGCAACGATGCCGAGGTGGCCGTCAAACGTCTCGAGATTCGCCACATGTCCCTTTTCGAGGGCGTCCTGCAGCAGCGACAGGTCGGCGCCGCTGGTCGGCGGCAATTCGGCGAACGGCCCGCTCGCTTCGCGCCGCATGATCGTGCCCTCGGCCGTCATGACCTGGACCAGGTCCAGGTTGAAAACAGTAAGGGCGTCTTCCATGGCGGTTCCGAGCTCGAGCATCTCGCCCGGAGCTTCCGCGTAGAGGATCGAGTTAATCAGGTCTTCGTCCCGGCTGAGCATGCGGATGTAGTTGCCGGTTTCGCGGCGGGTATCTTCGATGCTTTCGCGCACGAAGCGCGCAGTCTCATCGACGCGCAACGCGAAATTGCGGTCGATCAGCTGTTCGGTCTGCTGTGAGACGATCAGCAAAGACAACGCAAGCGGCACAACGGACAGGGCGATCAGCGCGAGCAGAATCTTCCATTGCAGCTTCAGATTTTTCAACATGGGACATGTCCTCAGAGTCGAAATTCACAGAAAAATAATGATTTTTAAGAAACTAGCATTTCCTAATGTTTCTGGCAATACCGTTTTCGTCGCGCGCGCTCCCCCAGCGGTGCGGCTGTTCGGTTCAGGGTTTTTGTTTCTTTACTTCCGCGCAGATCTGTTTGACAATATATGTCGAGAACGGTCCGAAAATCCGCATCCATCGGAGAAGGTAATCATGAAAACGGCGACCAACCCGTCCGGCGGCGAAGAGCAGCCGAATCGTCTCTGCCGCCGGTGCGTGCGCACCTGCCGGCAGAGCAGGGATGTGCTGCTGATCGACTGTCCCCGCTTTCTGAAGCGCCCTTTCAAAATAGAGGAACCGCGCTACAAGCAGCTGGATCTTTTCGGCAAGTAGCGGATATACGGAACAGTTTGGCGATAAAGAAAAGGCGGACTCCTGCAGGAGTCCGCCTTTTCTTTTATGGGTCGACGCTGTTTCGGCTGGCGGTTACCCGCTTGAGGAAGGCACCGAGAATCGGCGTGAATTTTTCGGGCTCGACCAGAAAGGAATCGTGTCCGTAATCCGAGTCGATGAGGTGATATTCAACCGGGTTTCCCAGTTTTTCGAGGCAGGCCACCGCTTCTTCGGTCTGATTCGGAGGATAGAGCCAGTCGGATGTGAATGCAAACCAGAGCGAGGGGCAGCGCAGCCGGCCCAGAGCCTCTTCCAGGGAGTCGAAATTCCACGCGGTGTCGTAGAGGTCGAGCGCTTTGGCCAGGTAGAGAAAGCTGTTGGTGTCGAAGCGGCTCGGGAAATTGTACCCGTTGTACTCAAGGTAGCGCTCGACCTCGAACTGGCCGAAAAAATCGAACAGCCCGTCCTTGACCGCATAGCGCCGGGAGAACTTGAGGTGCATGGATGCATCGGAGAGAAACGAGATATGTCCGATCGCCCGGGCCAGGGCGAGACCGTCAGAGGGCGGATGCTCATGCTTGTAATTGCCTTTTTTCCACATCGGGTCGTTATAGATCGCCCGGCGGGCGACGGCATTCAGGGCAATCGCCATGGGGGAGGTGCGCGCGGTGCCGGCGATGGGAACGATCGAGCGGGTCATCTGCGGGTAATGAATGCCCCATTCGATGGCCTGCATGGCACCCATGCTGCCGCCGATGACAGTCAACAGGGTGGATAGACCGAGATGGTCGATGAGCAGTTTCTGGGCATGCACCATGTCGCGCACCATGAGTACCGGAAATCTCAGCCGGTAAGGGCGCCCCGTGCGGGGATTGATGCTGGCCGGCCCGGTGGAGCCTTTGCACGAGCCGATGACGTTGGAGCTGATGACAAAATAGCGCTCGGTATCGAGGACCTTGCCGGGGCCGATCATGTCCTCCCACCAGCCGGGTTTGCGGTCCTCGCTGCTATGTCGGCCGGCAGCGTGGGCATCTCCGGTCCAGGCGTGGCAGACCAGAATGGCGTTGGAGCGCTCCGGATTCAGCTGCCCGTAGGTTTCGTAGGCCAGCGTAATCGGTCCGAGAAGCCGACCGCTTTCGAGCTGCAACTCGGTGTCGAAGGTCACGTATTCGGTTTTGACGATGCCGACGGATTCGCTCAAATTTCAACCTGTCCAAAATGCGAATGATCTGCTGTTCGCCTTCAGAGCAGCAAAGGCCCCTTCCCGGAAGCAATGGGAAGGGGCCTTTGTGATACGTGCAAGCGGGGTATCTTCAGGCTCCGTCCCCATCTTCCTCCGTATCTCCGGAGAAGGACTTAGCACCTGTCGCCCGCATTGCGGACCGGTTGCTGTGGTTTCACAGGGCCTTTCCCTCCACCACTCTGGATAAAGACGTCGCAGCATTCAGTTTTGAGGCCGCACTGTAGCGAAAACATGAGATGGTGTCAATCGGATAAGCGATTTCAATCTGCCTCCAGGCCGGCCTGCAGGTCATCCCAGAGGTCTTCGGGATCCTCGATTCCGACCGAGATGCGCAGCAGGGTCTCGCAGATGCCGAGCCCGGTTTTGACCTGCGACGGGATCGCCGCGTGCGACATGCTCCAGCAGTGGGTGAGGATCGTCTCCACACCGCCCAGACTCGGAGCGATAATCGGCAGGCGGACCGTTTCGAGAAGTCTGGGCACCTGGCTCTTTTCCCTGAGTTTGAAGGAGATGACGGCCCCGGGCCCGGTGGCTTGGGTGAGATGCACCGAACGGCCGGGGTGATCGTCGAGACCCGGGTAGTAGACCCCGGCCACTGCCGGGTGCCGGACCAGGCGACGGGCAATCTGCTCTGCGCCGGCCTGCGCCGCCTCGAGGCGGACCTTGAGCGTCTTGATGCCGCGCGCCAGCAGAAAGCAGTCGAACGGGGGCAAAGCGGTGCCGAGGGCGTTTTGAAACCGTTTGAGCCTGTGCGCCAGTTCGGGATCGGCGGTTGTCACCAGGCCGGCGAGAAGGTCTGAATGCCCGCCCAGAAATTTGGTGGCGCTGTGAATCGCCACATCGATGCCGAGCGGCAGAGCCGGTTGCAGCAGCGGCGTCATAAAAGTGTTGTCGAGAAAGGTGAGCAACTCGTTTCTGCGGGCGATCTCGACCATGGCGCGCAGATCGGTGATTTTAAACAGGGGATTCGAGGGGGTCTCGAGAAAAAGCCCGCGGGTGGAAGGTCGCACGGCATCCTGAACCTTCTGCGGGTCAGTGGTGTCGACAAAGGTGACCTCGATCCCCTGCTCCGGCAGCACAGCGGTCAGCAGACGGTAGGTGCCGCCGTACAGATCGTCGGGAGCGATCAGATGATCGCCGCTGCGCAGCAGGCTCAGAGCGCCTCCGATGGCGGCCATCCCCGATGCGTAGGCAAAGCCCCTGATGCCCCCCTCGAGCAAGGCGATCGCCTCCTCAACCTGGTCGCGGCTGGGGTTGCCGCTGCGCGCGTAATCGTACTCGCCGGGCTTGCCGTCGCGATGGTGGTAGGTCGAGGATAGATAGACCGGAATGTTGGCTGCTCCGGTTGCCGGATCGCGGTCGCGGCCCTGATGGACGAGGATGGTGGCCGGGCGGTGAAAATTCTTCTTTTCCATGACAATCCTTTTGTCTGCAGAGTTACTCCCTGGTCGCGGTGCCGCCTCTTTCAGGCCAATGCCTGCTCCAGGTCGGCAATAATATCCCCGACTTCTTCAATGCCCACCGACAGGCGCAGCAGGCTTTCGCAGATGCCGAGGCGCCGACGCTCCGGCTCGGGGATGTCGCCGTGGGTCTGCACCGCCGGCAGAGTCATGAGCGACTCGACCCCGCCGAGGCTCTCGGCGAAAGAGATGAGCTGCAGGCGCTTGAGTACCTGGCGTGCGGTTGCGGCGGAATCGACCCGAAAAGAGAGCATGCCGCCAAACCCCGCGGCCTGGCTTCTGCTCAGATGGTGACCGGGGTGCTGCGGGAGGCCGGGGTAGTAGACCGCGCTTACCCTGGGATGGGTGGTCAGCCACTCGGCCACCTTCTGCGCATTGGCGCAGTGGCGCTCGAGGCGCAGGGCGAGCGTCTTGAGGGAGCGCGCCAGCAGCCAGCAGTCCTGCGGCGGCAAAATGGCGCCGCAGGAGTTCTGCAGAAAGTAGAGGCGTTCGCCCAGCTCGCTGCTCTTCGCCACCAGAACTCCGGCACATAAATCGTTGTGACCGCCCAGATACTTGGTCGCCGAATGCACAACCACATCGGCGCCGAAGTCGAAGGGACGCTGCAGCACGGGGGTCAGGAAGGTATTATCGACGATGTAGAGCAGGTTCTGCGCGCGGCACAGCTCGCCCAGGGCGCAGAGGTCGGCCACTCCGAGCAGCGGATTGCCCGGCGTCTCCACCAGCACGGCCCGGGTTTGCGAGTGCACGGCGGCTGCCACCGCTTCGCTGTCCGTCGTGTCGACATAACTGGCAGCCAGCCCCAGTTTGGCGAAGATCTGCTCGAGCACCCGGTAGGTCCCGCCGTAAAGATCCTGCGAGACGATGATGTGGTCGCCCGCGGCAAAGTGGAGAAAAAGAGTGGTCAGCGCCGCCATTCCCGAACCGAAGACGCAGGCGCGGCTGCCCCCCTCGAGCTGGGCCAGAGCCGCTTCCAGGACGTCGCGGGTTGGATTGCCGGACCGGGTATAGTCATAGCCGGTGCTCTCGCCGACGCCGGGGTGGCGAAAGGTTGCGCTTTGGTAGATCGGAAAACTGATCGCGCCGGTCTGAACGTCGCGCCCGACGCCGAGCTGAACGAGACGGGTCTGCAGAGACTGCGGGTTGCCTTGGTTCATTGGATCATCCCCTCCGTATGGCTGCGGGGCAAAGAAAAAGCCCCTTCTCGGTTCGATGAGAAGGGGCTTCGAGGGGGCGCGGCGTGAGGCGGAATATCCCTGCGAAGCTCCGTCCTCATCTTCCCCGCCTTGCCCGTTCGGGCAGCGGCGAGCAGGATTTAGCACCTGACATCCGCATACCGCGAACCGGTTGCTGTGGCTTCGCAGGGCCTGACCCCTCCGCCACTCTCGATAAAGACGACGCTTTTTCGGCAGTTCTCGTGCCGATTGTTGACTGTTACGATAAGAAAAGAGGACAGGTTTGTCAACTCTGAAGGTGATGGAAAGCGAAACTGGATCGGGGCGAGATTCCGCCGGGGTGGACAAGGTGAGCTCTCCCTTATTTTTCTTTCAGTACACCGCGCGGCGTGGTGATGCGGAGTTCGGACTCGCCCGTGATGAGACGAGCGCTTTTGGTGAAGGAGAAATAGGACCACAGCCAGGAAAGAAACACGAATACCCGCTTGCGAAAGCCGATCAGGGACAGGATATGCACCAGCGACCAGAGCAGCCAGGCAGCGAACCCGGAGAGATTGATTCCCCGGATCGAGGCGACCGCCCGGTTGCGGCCGATGGTCGCCATCGTCCCCTTGTCCGCGTAATGAAAATGGGGCCGCTCGGGACTCTCTCCGCTCGCGATCTCGGCCCGCAGAATGCGCGCCACATGTCGTCCCATCTGAATGGCCGCCGGGGCGACGCCCGCCACCGCTTGGCCGGTCGACGGGTCGATGACATGGGCCAGGTCGCCGATCACGAAAATTTCGGGATGCTCCGGGACGGAGAGATCGGGGCGCACCAGAACGCGGCCGCTTTCGTCCACGGGAGCGCTGAGGGTCTGGGCCAGAGGGACGCCGCGCACCCCGGCCGCCCAGATGATGTTGCCTGCAGGCAGAACCTCTTCGCCGAAGCGCACCTCAGAGGGGCGCATATCGGTCACCCGGCGCTCGAGGCGGACCTCCACCCCCATTTTTTCAAGTTGCCGCTGCGCTGCGCGCCCTGCTTTCTCCGGCATG
>JAGXHK010000055.1 GCA_024636255.1 Desulfuromonadales bacterium
CAGACGGGCAGAAGTAGCCCTCGGTGAGCAGTCCGTTGTCAAACTTGAGCCATTCACTCCCAAAGCGCTCTATCTTTCCTTCTACGGGATTGGGGAACCGGTGCTGCGCGACCCGGCCATCAGTCTCGTCGAGCAGACCGAACTCAATGCCCTGGTCATTGATTTTAAAGGGGACCGCGGAATGGTTCCGTATAAGAGCAGCATTCCTCTGGCGCGTGAAATTGGCGCAGACCGCATTACCACCGTTCGCGATATGCCGGGCCTGCTTGAGGATCTCAAACGGCGCAATATTTATACAATTGCTCGAATCGTCGTATTCAAAGACGATCTGCTGGCCAAAAGCGATCCCGGGCTCGGGGTCAAGGATGCCCAGGGGTTGCTCTGGAAAGACGGTGAGCGCCTCTCCTGGGTCGATCCTTTCTCGGCAAAGGTCTGGAACTACAATCTCGATCTGGCTGAAGAGGCAGCGCGCATGGGTTTTGACGAGGTCCAGTTCGATTACATTCGCTTCCCGGATACTGGGGAGACTCTCGGCTTTTCCGTTGCAAATACCGAGGAGAACCGCGTTGCAGCCATCTCCGGCTTTCTGGCCTCCGCCGGGCGGCGTCTTGCGCCTTACGGGATTTTTCTTTCCGCCGATGTTTTCGGCTACGTCTGCTGGAACAGCGGAGATACCGGAATCGGCCAGCGTCTGGAAGACCTGATGGAGCATTTGGACTATCTTTGCCCCATGCTCTACCCCTCGGGGTTCAGCCACGGCATCCGAGGATACCGAAATCCGGTGCAGAATCCTTTCGAGATCGTCAATCTGTCCTTGAAAAAAGCCCGCGAGCGGACCGGCCTTCCCGCCGTTCGCTTTCGACCCTGGCTGCAGGCATTTCGTGATTATGCCTTTGACCGGCGGCACTTCAACGGCCAGCAGATTCGCGCCCAGACCCTGGCGAGCGAAGAATTCGGCGCCAATGGCTGGATGCTCTGGAATGCGCGTAATGTTTACAAAAACGATGGATTGAAGCAGATGGAGGCCAGATTGCACGAGGAGCCCAGGGTCCTTGTACGCTGAGGGCACCGAAAATACAAAAAACAAAGCCGGCGATTAAAAATTGCCGGCTTTTTGTTCTGCGGAAAACTGCGTACGCCTCTTTTTGATCAACACAATAGGGGGGGATTGGATAAAAAAATGCCCCGTGCCAGGGAGGAGATGCACGGGGCAAAACCAGATGATTTCGCAGAAACCATCTGGTGTGAAAAACTTAATTTCTTTAAGCCAACAATACGTGAGTGGCGCAGCACTGTCAACCAAAATGTTAAACTTTGTAAATCTGAAAAAAATACCCTATGCAGGGAGTGAATGCATAGGGCCAAAGTTGGTTTGTGCGTCTGGATGATTTTTTGTTGTTTCTAATAATAAGCAGGGCGCAGGAGTTTGTCAACACAAAAAATTAGAGAAAGTAAACTTTCTTGGGGGGCGCACAAAAAAAATAAAAAAATGCCCCGTGAAGGAGGGGAGATCACGGGGCAAACCCCTATCTGGTCAACCAGACATCGGGGAACATGGGGGCCATTCTAGCGATAGAAGCGCCGGGATGCAAGAGAAAAACATTTTGAGAAATATAGTGTTTACGATAGGTTGGGGAAGTAACGTAAACGGAATGGAAATCGGGCAGGGGTCAGCTGGCGCCTTCGCTGAGATATCGGTGAACACGGCTCAGGTACGTGCGGGTTTCTTCCGGGAGCGTATTCTTCATGCGATCAAGGTTGCCGGGGCCCCAGTTGTAGGCGGAAAGAGCCTTGTCGAGGTTCCCTTCATACCGATCGAGCATCCGGCGAAGATAGCGGGTTCCGCCCATGATGTTCTGCTCAGGATCGAAGCTGTCCTTCACGCCCATTTCGTTTGCGGTCCCCGGCATCAATTGCATCAAACCCTGGGCGCCCGCCGGAGAGACGGCTTGCGGATCGAAATTGCTCTCCGCGCGTATAACCGCCCTGATGACTTTGGGTGCAATCCCAAACTGCCGGGACGCCTGCGCGATCATCCGGTCGAAAGGGCCCTTGGAGGATTCATCGTTCAGAGAAAACGATGGCCGCGAGGCATTGACGGGAGTTGGGGCAGGGCGGCTTTCCGACATCGTGCTGTATTTTTGACTTGCCTGCAGTCGATCGGTCAACATGCGCTCGATCAGCGGAGCAAAGCCTGATGCGCTGCTGTGAGCTTCGTCGGAATCGAGTGTGCAGCGCAGAGCCTGCAGGCGTGCAAGGGCGGCTAAATCGGCCGGCTGAAAAGCGCTCTTCGCCACCTTCTGCAACGTCTCCTGGAACTCTGTCCGGGAGGTGGTATTGTGCCCTTTCCCGCTACGCGTCGCCGCAGTGATTGTCGGGATGCGGGTAATATCGCCAGGCTTGAATGACATCGGAGCGCTTTTTCTTAAAGAGTGAGTCGGAGCCGTTTCCAAACTTAAGTGCAGAAAGTATGCCCGCTTGCTGCGAACCGCTCCCGCTCAAGTTTCAGGGAAGCGCGCCGGACTCCATTCCGAGAAATGCCGGTAGCTGGCGAATATCCTGTAGAATCTTGCAGGCTCCCGTGAAGTCATGATCCCGGGTCAATTCGCCGGGGATGACCAGGCAGGCGATTCCGGCGGCCAGGGCGGCTTTGAGGCCGCGTTCGGTATCTTCGATAACCAGACACTCCGAGCGGTTCAATCCGCTGCGCTCAAGGGCGCTGAGGTAAGGCTCGGGATCAGGCTTGGTGTGCTGATAGGTTTCGCGCGTGAGCCAGAAATCGAAATATTTCAGCAATCCGGTTCGATGATGGATAATGTCGAAATGCTCACCCAGCGAGCTTGTAACGATGGCCATTTGTATTTGCCCGGACAGCGTCTGCAGCGTTTCTTCGACGCCGTCAATCGCCTCGGCTTCGCGGGCAAGCAGCTGCGCATAAAGAGCATTGCGTTTCTGCCGCATCTGTTCACACTGCGCGGCATCAAAGCCGCGCTCGCTGGCCAGAGCGAAGACGCTGCGTCCCTGTTGCAGCGAGAGACGGACGAAATCTTCGCGGTTCAAGGCGATGTTCGCGTATTCGTCAAGCACCTGCTGCGTTGCGCGGAAATAGAGATGTTCGGTGTCGACGAGCACACCATCATTGTCCCAGAAAATGGCTTTAAGCATCGTGTCAAGGTCCTGCCAGAGTGAATTTTCCGAATGTCACTTGAACATGCCGTGCGGAAAGAAATTTACCGTGAAGAGTTCGCCAAACGCAAGTCCAAGTTAAAATCCTCATGCAGGGGAAACCCGACCGGCTCTGCCGCGATTATAGGCGAACGCCTGATCCGGTATTCTGGATAAATCGGGAATGATGATGGATTTTCCGGAAGAGCTCTGGTGGTTGGATTCGGCATTCGACACAATCTAGTTGCAGACGCTTCCCTGTTGACGTTATCTTTGCTGTCGTTCCGGCTGACCGTTTTCGTCTGGAACCTTCCAGGAAGCCGACGTTTCACAACGGTCTGCGCAATTTTTTAGGGGAGATTGTAAGCTGTTGGGCAGTGATGGTCAGGAAACCGCTGGCCCGGAGATCTTTTCTGAGGTCGGACCGGGAAGCAATATCGCTTTTTTCTTCGACTCCGACCACGATCACCGTGAAGTCTTGACCCGGTTCATGGCCGAAGGGGTGCAGCGCGGGGAGAAGATCATCTATCTGACCCGTACACGCGAGCCCGGAGAAATTCACGATTATCTTCGTCGATACCACTGTCCCATCCGTTCCGGGCAGTTGCAGGTCCTTGACCCGCCGGAGTTTACATCCAGCGAGGCCATAGAGCTTGCGGCGCAAGTCACCGCCACGTTTGAACAGGAACTGGCGCGGGCCCGCGCCGAAGGCTTCCACGGGCTACGGATCACTAGCGATTATTCCATGGCCGCAGGTCTCCAGGAAAAAAGCCGCCTGCGCTTTAAAAAAGCCATTCATGACTATTTCGCGCAGAGTGGCGATTGCATTCTTCTTTGTCAGTACGACTTGCGCATTTGCGATCCCGCTATCCTTCTCGATATGCTCTTCACCCATTCTCAGGTCCTCTACCGCGGCGCCTGTTTTCCCAATTACTACTACGCCTCCCTGGAGATGGAGACCGAGTCCGTCGATGATGCGCGTCTGAACAAGCTGATGGCCTGCCTTGAAAACCTGGCCAGACGCCGTTCTGCCGAAGAGAAGGGCCATAAAAACCTGACCAGTCTGGCCGAAGCGCAGCGTATTGCCCACCTGGGCAATTTCGAATGGGACCTGCGCTGCGACATCTGTCTTTATTCTGAGGAAACCTTCCGCATTCTCGGTGTCCCCTCCCGAGGAGACGAATCCGGCCCGCCGTTGATTCTGAAAATGATTCACCCGGATGATAAGCCCCGGGTCCGCGCAGTGGTCGATGAATCGCTTCGCACGAAAACTCCCCTCGAAGTCGATTTTCGCATTGTTCGTCCGGACGGCAGCGTGCGCGAAATTTTCTCGCGGGCGCAGATTTCCTGCCAGTCTGGCGGACGGGCTGTTCGTCTCGTCGGCACGATCCAGGATGTCACCGAAAGCCGGCAGGTCGAACGTGAGATCAAACTGCGCGCCAGGCAGCAGGCGGTGATCGCGGAACTCGGCCAGAAAGCGTTGGCCGGCGGTCATCTCGACGCACTGATCGAGACCAGCGTCGCCACCGTCGCAGAGACCTTGCAGGTCGATTTCTGCCAGGTGCTCGAGTATCTGCCGCGCGAGGATCTTTTCCTGATGCGCGCCGGCTATGGCTGGCATGAACAGAATGGCGATCGCGGCACATTTGCGATCGACAGGTCGCTGCATGAAGGGCGCGCCCTGTTTGCGGGAGGACGCCCGATCATCATCGGAGAGTTGGCCGGCGACGCCAGCGCCCCGGCCCTTGCCCGTTTTCTGTCGGACCACCGCGTCGTCAACGGCGCTAGTCTTGCGATCTCCGGCCAGGGCAATCCCTTCGGGGTTCTGGGCGTCTACAGCCGCAAGGAATATCATTTCAGCCAGGAAGATCTGGTGTTTCTCCAGTCCGTGGCGAATGTCCTTGCCGTGGCCCTCGAGCGCGAACGGGCCGACCGCGAGATTCAGAAACTGGCCTACTACGACTCTTTGACCGGCCTGCCCAATCGCACCCTGCTCAGCGACCGGCTCGCACAGGCGGTTTCACGTGCGGGACGCGACAGTAAAGAGGTCGCTGTGATGTTTCTCGATCTCGATCGATTTAAAACGATCAACGACACTCTCGGCCATACCGTGGGTGATCAGCTCCTCAGGATTGTGGCCGACCGCCTGCAAGGATGTCTGCGCCGCTCCGATACGGTGGCACGCATTGGTGGTGACGAGTTCGTGGTGATTCTCTCCTCGCTCGACCAGGAGGAGGATATCCCCCAGGTCGCCCAGAAGATCCTCCATGAGCTGGCGCAGGGAGTCATGCTCGAGGAACATGAAATTTTTACCAGCGCAAGTATTGGCATTGCGGTGTTCCCGGTCGATGGCGAAGAGACCGGCACACTGCTGCGCCACGCCGACATCGCCATGTATCAGGCCAAAGAGCGTGGGAAAAACACCTACCAGTTTTTCTCCCACGAGATGAACCGAAAAGCCATCGATCGCCTGATGCTCGAGAACAGCCTGCGCAAGGGGCTGAAGCGCGACCAGTTTTTTCTGCTCTATCAACCTCAGCTCGATCTTCGCAGCGGGCGCATGGTCGGAGTCGAAGCCCTGGTGCGCTGGAACCATCCGCAATTAGGCGTCCTGAGTCCCGATCGATTTATCCCGGTCGCCGAAGAGAGCGGATTGATTCTCAATCTCGGTGCCTGGGTCTTGCGAACTGCATGCGCTCAGGCTCAGCAATGGCGCCGGGAGGGCTACCCGCCCTTGCGGATTGCCGTCAACCTGTCGAGCAGACAATTCAGCCATCCGGCGTTTATCGATATGCTCGACCACATCCTTGAAGAAACAGGCTTCGATCCCGCCAGTCTCGAACTCGAGCTCACCGAAAGCATCATCATGGAAGAGCCCGAATTCGCCATCATGACGCTGACCGACATCAAAGTCCGCGGCATCAGCCTGGCCATTGACGATTTCGGCACCGGCTACTCGTCGCTGAGCTATCTCAAGCATTTTCCCTTCGACCGGCTCAAGGTCGCCCAATCGTTCGTGCACGATGTCACCTCCGACACCGACAATGCGGCGATCGTCGATGCCGTTATCGCCGTGGCCCAGAGTCTCAACATCAAGGTCATTGCCGAGGGCGTGGAGACGCGCAAACAGCTCGATTTTCTCTATGCGCGCCAGTGTGACGAGGTGCAGGGTTTCTACTTCGGACGCCCGATTCCGGCCGAGAAACTGGTCGAACTGCTGCGCGAGGGGTTCGTTTTAAAGGAAGTCTGCCCGTTTGATCCCAGCGATGAGTGAAAAGAAGATTCCAGCTGATGTCCATTCCGATCTCTGGCCGCATTGTGCCTGAAAACGGGAGGAGGGGGATCAAGGTTTCCTCCTGTTAAGAATTCCTGTTAAAGTTGTACGACTTTTTCCCTGAGGATGTGATGCGTCAAAACCACTCTCCAACGGTTTGCCTCGACAGCGAAGCGATTCGCAGGATTCGTGAAGAAAAGAAGCTGACCCAGCTGTATGTGGCCAAGGTGGTCGGCGTGACGACCGATACCGTTTCGCGTTGGGAGAACAACCGCTATCCATCCATCAAGCGCGAAAATGCGCTGAAGCTTGCGGAGGCGCTGGAGGTCGAACTCGAGCAGGTTCTCGAGCGCGAATCGGGGGAATGCCCGCCGCAGCATCCTCTGGCGAGTCCGGCACGATCGAGAAAGTTTCCCCGCCTGATCGGGCTGCTGATCCTGGTTTTAGTTCTCGTCGCCGGGGGATTGTTTTTTGTCACTTCTGAAGAAAAACCCCTTTTTGATATGTTTGACGCCGGTCGGATTTTACCGAATTACGCAGCTCCGGGAACAGTTATTCCCGTGCGTATCCAACTTGCTGCCGAGACACCGGTGAAAGGCTGTCTCTTATACACATCTGACGCTGCCGACGA
>JAGXHK010000056.1 GCA_024636255.1 Desulfuromonadales bacterium
GATGGATGTTGACCCGGTCGATGATCGGGAAACCGATGCGAATCAACGGCGTGCCGGTGTCTCTGGCGGCAAGCTTGCCGTGGGTATCGCCGAGCATCATGTCGACCGGATCGTCGAACAGAATGCTGCGCAGATGCCACAGGTCCTTGTTGACCCACACGTGGCAACCCCGGCCGTAGGGTGAGGCGTCAAGCAGGGCGCGCATCTCTTTTTCGAACTTCTTCGTCGCCCGCGAGCAGAGCACATGGTAGGGCTTGGCGCCCATCTCGAGCAGAAATCCGGCCAGCGCCAGCAACTGATCGGGATCGCCATAGATCGCGAATTTCTTGTTGTGCAGATACTGATGCGCATCGGTCATGGCATCGACCACCCGGCCGCGCTCGGCCTTGATGGACTCGGGCACCGGTTTGCCGAACAGCGCGCTGATCTTCAGCAGGAAGGCGTCGGTGGCCTGCACGCCGATAGGCATGGGCAGCACCTCGTGCTGACCGGCGTACTCCTGGTTGACGAATTTCATCGTGTTGGCGGTCGCATACTTCTGCACCGAGATCGTCGCCTTGCCGTTGATCGATGCGGCTGCGTCTTCCAGAGGCGTGCCGCCGGGATACATGTGGTATTCGCCGTCCAGGGGCGAATCGAAGACCTCCGATATATCGGCCAGCAGGGTATGCGGCACCTCCATTTCATCGAGCAGGCGCTTGTACTCGCGGTAGTTGCCGGTACAGGCATCGAAGCCGGGGATGAGATTGAGCCTGCCGGTGCAGGCGCCCTCGACGCGTCTGCCCCTGGTCAGATTCTGCAGAATCGCCTTGAGCATCGAATCGTAGCCATGGATGTGGGTTCCGTTAAAGCTTGGCGTATTGGCATAGGGCGCGGGGAAATCCTCGGGGATATGTCCTTTGAGCCGCGCGTTCTGAATGAACGCGGTAAGGTCGTCGCCGATGATTTCCGGCATGCACGAGGTGAAAATCGGCATGATTTTCGGCTGATAGAGGGCATAGGCGTTTTCCAGCCCCTCGAACAGGTTGTTCTGTCCGCCGAATACCGCGCCGTCCTCGGTCATCGAGTCGGAGACGGCCGGCGCCGGTTCGCGAAAATGGCGGTTGAGGGTCGATCGGTAGTAAGAGGCGCAGCCCTGGGAGCCGTGCACAAAGGGCAGGCTTCCCTCAAAACCATGGGCGGCGAGCTGTGCACCTACCGGCTGACAACCGTGGGCCGGATTGATCACGGTCCCCTCGCGCGCCAGGTTCTTTTCAAGGTACTCCTTGCTTTTCGTCCATTCCAGCACCCGGGCCTCTTCTTCCTGGGTAATTTCGGTGACTTTTTTAACGGCCTCGCTCATGGCGATAACTCCTTTAGTTGCTTCCGGGGTTGTAGGGGCGGATGGCATCCGCCCAGGGCGCACATCGGTGCGCCCCTACATCACGCCCTCAAAATGGCGACTTCACCAAGTTCCAGGTCGGGCTGTTGATCGCCATGTCTATATCGCGCGCGAAGACCTCAAAGCCTTCATAGGCGTGATAGGGTCCTGAATAATCCCAGCTGTGCATCTGGCGAAAAGGCAGCCCCATTTTCTGAAAGACATATTTTTCCTTGATCCCCGAGGCGACCAGATCGGGTTTGATCTCCCTGGCAAACCTTTCCAGCTCCATCTCCGAGGCGTCGTCGAACACCAGGGAACCTTTCGGCATTTCCGGATAGGTGCGGTCGTAATCGTCGGTATGGGCGAATTCGTAGCCCGACCCGACGCATACCAGCCCCAGGTCTTCGTAAGCGCCGATGGTATGGCGCGGACGCAGACCGCCAACGAAGATCATGACCTTCTTGCCCTCGAGGCGCGGGCGGTATTCGTCGATAACCGCCTGCATTTTGGGTTCGTAGCTGGCGATGACTTTTTCGACATTGTCCCTGATCCTGTCATCGAAGCGCTCGGCGATGGCGCGCAGGCTCTCCTTGATCTTGGTCGGGCCGAAAAAGTTGAATTCGAGCCAGGGGATGCCGTACTTCTCTTCCATGACCTTGCACATGTAGTTCATGGAACGATAGCAGTGGATCAGGTTGAGCTTGACCTTGTGTGTCGCGGCGATGTGCTCGATCTGGCCGTCACCGGTCCACTGCGCCTTGACGTTGAGGCCGATTTCTTCAAGCACCTTGACCGCCGCCCAGATATCGCCGCCGATGTTGTAGTCGCCGATCAGGGCGATGTCGTAGGGACCGGCCTCCTCCGCGAATTCGCGGGTACCGATGACATGGTCGCGAATGCTGTCGTTCGATATATGGTGGCCCAGCGACTGGGAAACGCCGCGGAACCCCTCGCAGTTGCAGGGGATCACCGGCATTTCGAGCTCACCGGCCATTTTTTTCGCGACGGCGTTGATGTCGTCGCCGATGAGACCCACGGGGCACTCGGAGAGGACCGACACGCCCTTAGCCAGCGGGAAGAGATCGGTGACCTCGCGGCAGATTTTTTCGAGTTTTTTGTCGCCGCCGTAAACGATATCTTTTTCCTGAAAATCCGAAGTGAACTGCATGCCGGAGAACGATGAAACGCCCGGCACGCCGGTCGTCAGGTTGCGCCGCGTCCCCCAGCTGTACCAGCCGCAGCCCACCGGGCCGTGGCTGATATGCACCATATCGCGGATCGGCCCCCACACCACGCCCTTGGCGCCGGCATAGGCGCAGCCGCGGGCGCTCATCACACCGGGTACGGTTTTTTTGTTGGAGCGCACCGCGCAGCCCTTGTCCTCCGGATCATTGGCGGCGAGATGAGGTGCGCGCTTTTTCCTGGCCTTTTCCGGGTAGAGCTCGAGGGTTTCCTCGATGAGGTTTGCGGCTTTTTCCTTGCTCAGGCCCGCCACTTCGGGCTTGACCTTAGGGTCTTTATCACCAGGCTGGTACATAGTCAGCTCCTGTTTGTGGATGTTGATCCATGTTGGCGCAGGGGCAAGGCATGCCTTGCTCAGGGCGACGCATGCCTTACCTAGGGGCGACGCATGCGTCGCCCCTACAAAGCCGCGTCAGGCGTTTTCCGCTTTCCCGACGACGGATTCGTCGTCGGGCGCCATGATGCCGAACTCCATGAGAAGTTCTTCGAGTTCTTCAATCTCGAGCGGCGTGGGGATCACCAGCTTCTTGTTTTCGGCAATTTTCTGCGCCAGCTGGCGATACTCTTCGGCCTGCTGGTGCTCGGGGGAATATTCGATGACCGTCATGCGTCGCAGTTCGGCGCGCTGCACCTGATTGTCGCGGGGCACGAAGTGAATCATCTGGGTGCCGAGACGCTCGGCCAGGGCCTCGATCAGATCGGCCTCGCGGTCGGTGTTGCGGCTGTTGCAGATCAGGCCGGCGAGGCGCACGCTGCCGGAAGAGGCGTATTTGACGATCCCCTTGCAGATATTGTTGGCGGCGTACATGGCCATCATCTCGCCGGAGACCACGATGTAGATCTCCTCTGCCTTGTTCTCGCGGATCGGCATGGCGAAGCCGCCGCACACCACGTCGCCGAGGACATCGTAGAACACGAAATCGAGATCGTCAGTATAAGCGCCCTCTTCCTCGCAAAAGTTGATCGCGGTGATGACGCCGCGTCCGGCACAGCCGACGCCCGGCTCCGGGCCGCCCGATTCGACGCACTTGACCCCGCCGTAGCCTTCCTTGAGCACATCGGAAAGCTCCAGGTCTTCGACGGTGCCCAATTCGCGCACCTTGTCCATGACCGTGGTCTGGGCCTTGGCGTGCAGGATCAGCCGGGTGGAGTCGGCCTTGGGGTCGCAGCCGATGATCAACACCTTGCTGCCAAGAGCGGCCAGGCCGGCCACGGTGTTCTGGGTGGTGGTGGACTTGCCGATGCCGCCTTTGCCGTAGATTGCGATCTGACGAAGTTTTTTCTCAGCCATGTTCTTTCTCCTTCAGGTGTTTTAGGCAGCGGACCCCGTCTTCCTCTGCGGCGGCATCGCCCTTGATACGTCCAGAGGTGGAGCAGGAGACCTGTGCCGGAAAAACAAAAGAGAACGCCCCACCCGGACTGTTCCGGATGGGGCGTCTTTGCCCGTGCGGCCCCGCCGTGGCGCCGCAATCAGCTTTGAATCTGAACGAAAATAAAAAAAGCCCGGTGGGAAGATCTGCTCTTCCCACCGGGCTTCTTTGCCTGAGCGAAACAGGTGCGGCACATCCTCGTGCCGTTTCTGGTTGTCGATATCCTTTTAGCAGAGCGCGTGCCAAGTCGATTCAAACGACCCTAACCCAATGATTTTTCATAATTTTACCTCGGACCGGGCAGCTGTCTACGATTTCTGGATTGACGTTTTCTGCACACATATTCAGCAGCAGGTGCGCAGGAAACAGACACCCTCCCTCAAAAAGCCCAGAAAGGAATTTCCGGGCTCCTGGCGGTTATCTGCATGCCCGACTCACGGGAATCTGTCTGGCTGCGAGGCGTTGAGCGCCTGGCGGTAGTGCTCTGCATCTTCGCCCGAAAAGCAGACGAAAATGACCTTCTTTACTGCCTTCTGATGAACGAGAAATTCCTGCACCTCGCGCACCGCGATGCGACTGGCGCGCTCGATGGGAAACCCGTAAGCGCCGGTGCTGATGGAGGGGAAGGCGAGCGTCTCGAGATGGTTTTCCTGCGCCAACTCAAGACTGCGGCGGTAGCAGCTCGCGAGCAGTTCCTCCTCGTTTTTGCCGCCACCGTGCCAGACCGGACCGACGGTGTGGATGACATGCTTTGCCGGCAGTTGGTACCCTTTTGTCATTTTGGCAGCGCCGGTCTCGCAGCCGTTGAGTCCCTTGCACTCCTGCTTCAGCTCGGGCCCGGCGGCGCGATGGATCGCCCCGTCGACACCGCCGCCGCCGAGCAATGACGTATTGGCGGCATTGACAATGGCGTCAACGGCCATTTCGGTGATATCGCCCTGAATGATTTCGATGTCGGCTCTGCTCACAGTATCCTCCCCGGAAGCCCCTCGGACGTTTCATCACTGCAAACGCTTCACGCCCTCCGTCGCACTCCTGGCATATGGTTGCATATCTTTCGAGCATACCCAAGATCGCTCAAGGAGCAAGGCTGCCGGTCACCGCAGACGAAAATCGATTGGCACTTCGACCGGTAGCCGTTTCGCACCGGCCAGCGCCGACGGGAATGCGGGAAAGGTGCCGGCGTTACGCACCGCATCGAGGGCCGCCTGATCGAGCAGGGGCGCGCCGGAAGAGCGGATCACGCCGGCCCGCGCCAGAGAGCCATCGGAACGAATGGTAAAACTCACCAGGACCTCTCCTTCAAGCTGGCGGCGCCGGGCCATCAGAGGATAACGTTTCTGGCGATCGATCAGCGCACGCACCTGGCGCTGATAACTTGCGAGCAGGTCGCGGCGTTGCGCAGAAGAGAGAGCAGGCTCGCTGCGCCGCAGCGCCTCAGCTTGCCCGTTTGCCACCGATTCAGAGACGCTGGCCACCCCCTCGCGCGGCGGCTCTGCCGTCGGCAAAGCCACAGAAGCGCTTGCTTTTTGCGGCAAAGGCGCGGAAATCCGCACTGTCTCCTCGGCTTTCGGCAAAAACCGACTTGCCGCCTCGCTGCGCGGCAGCTCGCTTTTTTCGAGTTCCGGCGGGCCAATCGTCTGCCGTGCCGGCGTCCCCGCCTTTTCTGCATCGCCATCCTGGGAGCCGGAGGACGCGGCCTGGGACGGCGGCTTCTCCGGAAGCTCCGTAACAGCTGGCGGCGGCGCGTATGCAGTCGGCGCAGGCGCTTCCATCACTGGGGATGGAGGCGCCGCAGGCGCTGATGGGGGGGAGGCGGGAACCAAGGCGGGCTCAACTGCTGCATCCTCGTTCCGGAACGCTTGCGGTGCCCGATACACCTCAATCCGGGTGGTCGGCGGCCCATGGACCTCACCTGTCTTCACTATTCTCCTGTCGCCAAGCAGAAACAGTCCCGCTCCATGCATGAACAGAGAAATCAGCAGAAAAAGCAGGATCGGTCGGTGCCGGAGAAACAAGCGCATAAGGGATACCGGTGCAGAAATTTCAAGGACGAATCGCTGTCCCATACTACATCAGGTTCTGGGTTTTCGGCAAAGCCCTTGACTTCGCATGTCATTCAGATAATTTAGCACGATATCTTCTCTATTTTCGGCTATGGATCGAGCGACATGGATTCTCACAAGGCTTCACAGCAGACGCCAGACTCTTCGGGAAAAGGCGCAGATCCGCATCGTCCCGGATCGCAGGTCCTGCTCGCCGATGACGACCGGCTTATCCGTTCTCTGCTGCAGATGATCCTGCAGAAAAAAGGCTTCGTGATCTCTACCGCCTGCGATGGCGGCGACGTGTTGAAGTCTTGGGAAGAGAACCACTACGATCTGATCCTCATGGATGTGGAAATGCCTGGAATGAACGGCTTGGCGGCCACTCAGGCGATCCGGGAAAAAGAGACGCAAGGACAGCGGATCCCCATCATCGGCCTCACCGCGCACACCGCAGCCAAAGACCGCGACCGTTGCCTGGCCGCGGGAATGGACGATTGCCTTATCAAGCCGGTCAACTTTGAGCTCTTGGCCGAGACCCTGCGCAGGTGGATCGGCGCAGATCCATTTTCCAGTCCCTGACTCCGGCTATTCGCTCTCTTCGCGGCGCTGCGCCCAGGGCGAAAGCCCCACCAGGCGCGGCGCAGCATCGAGCACCTCCTCGCGAACCGCTCCGTCGAGGCGGCGTACCCAGCGCCGCGGTATCGCCTCGAGCCCGTAATGGGCCCCGGCAATCATGCCGGCGATGGCGCCGGTGGTATCGGCGTCCCCGCCCTGATTAACGACACCGGTGAGGCACTCCTCAAAGCTGCCCGTCGTGAACAGATAGTGAAAAACCGTTTGCATCGTCTCAACGACATAAGCGCCTGCGTGCCCGCGGTAATCGTTGAACCGGAACTTCGGATGGACCGACGTTAGATCGCGTGTTATGGCGTGCAGGGTGTGGCGATGAGCGCCGCGCAAGGCCTGCTGCACCATGCGCCCGACGGCGATGCAGGCCGCGTCGGAGTATGCGTGATTGTGGGTCAGGCGGGCCTGGGCAAGAGCACAGCGCTCGAGCATCTCGTCGTCTCCGAAGCAAAACAGGGCAATGGGCGCCATGCGCATCACCGCCCCGTTGCCCGCGTCCCACTCGTTGCAGGGACTCTCGAGCCGTCCGCTGAGCATGTAATCCCGGATCCCGCGCCGACAGGTGGCGCCGATATCAACCGGCTTGCTTTTCATCCAGGCCACGAAACCATCCGCGATTCCCGGCAGATCCCAGCGCCCCGCCTGCAGCAGAGCACGGGCGATGGCCAGCGACATCTGCGTATCGTCGGTGACCTGCCCCGGCTTCAGATGCAGCCAGCCGCCGCCGACGATCTTATGATGCACTTTGAACCGACTGCGGATCTCCGCCGGGGTCATGAACTCGGTCGTCGCCCCGAGGGCGTCGCCGACGGCCAGACCGAGAAACGCGGCCTGTGCGCGGGAGAGGATATCTTGTTCGCTTAAAACCATTGCAAAGCAACCACCACTGCAAAGCAACCACGAATCACACGGATGACACGAATAAAGAACTAAAAATTTTTCAGGTTTAAAAATAGCATCTTTTTGGTTTTTAAATTCGTGTCATTCGTGCCATTCGTGGTCAAAAAATTTCTCATTCAAACCCACCGGTCATCACCTCCACCTCGTACTCCCCGCCGAAGACGATGACTTCTTCTTCTCCTTTGAGCAGGCTCGAGGGCAGGATGCCGTGCATGTAGAACACCTTGGCCAGCGGCACTTCGGCCTTGAGGACCTTGCTGCCGAATTCCCAGGCCCGCTCGAAATTGGTAGTGAAGGAGTTGAGATTGTTCATCCGTACCAGAAAGCGATTTTTTTCAAGCCTCTCGGCGATGGGATACTCGATAAAATCGTAGACGCCGCGGTACAGGGTGAGATGGGTGACCTGCGGGAAAATACGGTCAAGCTCGTACTGAACGAAAGTGAAGAGCACGTCGAGTTGGCTGTTGATGGCGTTGGTGCGCGCCGCGCCCTGCATGCGATCAACCATGTACGCATAATATGCGCGTGAATTGGCATCGACGATCGGCTCGCGGTGGAAGGTGGGCGGCAGGCCGAGGCGGCTTTCCGCCCACCCCTTGAGCACTGCCCCCTCGCGTCCGCTCGAATCGAACATCCATCCGCGCAGAAAGCGCAGATAACTGTTCTTGAGGCTCTTGCGCCCCTTGGCGGTGGCTTCGCGCTCCCAGTGGTGCAGCTGAAACGTCACGTCCATGTAGTCGTGAAAAACCTCCGCGCGCCGGCGCGGCTCGCCGAGTGCGTCGAGGCGTTCGAAGAGCAGCCGGTTGGCCATCCTCACCCCCTGGATCTCCAGAGGGTGAGGATGGCGGTTGAAATGGCGCGAGGCAATCGCCCAGGGGGGCAGGCTGCAGAGATTGATGAGACTTGCGTCCATGGCGATCAGTTCTCCATCAGCAAAATAGCGTCCGCCACCTCCCTGAGGGATTTGCGCTTGTCCATGGCCAGTTTCTGCATCCTGCGATAGGCCTCGGGCTCGCTCAGCCCCTTGCTGATCAGCGCCCCTTTGGCTCGCTCGATGACCTTGCGAGCCTCGAGAGTTTCTTTGAGCATGCTGACTTCGTCGCGCAAGGTGGCGACCTCCATGTAGTGATGGATCGCCAGGTCCACGGCGGGGTAGAGCTGCTCGTCGCGAAACGGCTTGACCACGTAGCTCATCACGCCGGCCAGGCGGGCTTTTTCGACCGTCTCGTGATCAGCGGTCCCGGTGAGCAGAACGATTGGGGTGGGCGCCTGTTTGCCTATTTTTTCCGCAGCCGTGATTCCATCCATAACAGGCATGGTCACATCCATCACGATCAGCAAGGGTTTCTTGGCGAGAGCCAGATTGACAGCCTCCTGGCCGTTAGCAGCTTCGGCGATCTCCTCAAAGCCGTAGCGGGTCAGGGTTTCGGCCACCTGCTGGCGGATCAAGGGTTCGTCATCGACAACGAGTGCGGTTCTCATCAGTAGGCCTCCGGAATTACGGGATTCGATTTCGTTCATTGTTCCTGCACTGGGGTTGCATAAGCAGTGCCGGAGACCCTCAAAGGATTGAACGATCGCGGTCGGGGCCGGCATGGCGGCGGAAAGCGAAATAAAAAATGGCGCCCGCGACCAGCACGGTCAGGGCGTCGGCAAGAAAAACGCCGCGAAAATGAACGGGTTCCGCGGCTCCGGGACGGCCGGTCTCGAGCAGCACA
>JAGXHK010000057.1 GCA_024636255.1 Desulfuromonadales bacterium
CAACCCGGTAGAGAGTACTCTCAATACTAACCGATGGCGAGGCAGTGCGCCAGTCGACGCCGGCCCCTTCACAGATGCGAAAGCCCTCGGGCAGCCGGGCGTTCAAGGCCTCGACAATGTCGCGGGCCGGCAGAGCGCGAGAGAGCTCGATATCAATCAGCTCCGCCTCGCTCTCCATTCCGCTCGGCAGCGCCTCGGAGAAGGAGATGCGCGGGTGGGGATGGAAACCCTGCGAATAGCGCACCGGCAGGCCGGCACGGCGCACCGCACGGTGGAACAGGGACATAAACTCGAGATGACCGACGAAGCGCGCCTTGCCGGTCTTGGCCAGGCGCAGGCGCACCTTATGGCGCTCATCTTCCCCGGCTTCCGTCTCAGGCCCGGGCGCCGCTGCAGCCGGCTCGGGCAGATCGCCGCGCTCGCTCAAGCGCAGGCGCAGCGTTTCGAAATCACAGACCCCGCAGGCGCTGCACGCCCCCTGCCGGCAGTCCGGGGTCGATTCTGCGGCGCGTGCCCGACGGCGTTCGCGCAAAAAGAATTCTTTGGGCAGCCCGCAGTCGATGTGCTCCCAGGGGAGCACCTCGTCTTCCTCGCGCTGGCGCAGATACCAGGCGGGGTCGAGGCCGCTGTCAGAAAAGGCCTGCTGCCATTTTGCAAACTCAAAGCGCTCATCCCAGCCATCGAAGCGGCAGCCCAGATCGGTGGCCCGGGCAATGACCCGCCCCAGGCGACGGTCGCCGCGGGCAAAGACCCCTTCGAGAAACGACATCTGCGCCCGGTGGTATTTGAGACGCAGTTTTTTGCGCCGCAATTCATCGCGCAGAAGGTTCTGCCGGGCGAGGATCTCTTCGATTCCGATCTGCGCATCCCACTGAAACGGCGTGTGCGGCTTGGGCACAAAGGTCGAAACCGAAACGTTCACATCCGCGCCGCCCTGAGTCCCTTTTCCGGTCTGCTTGACCCGGGCCGCCAGCTCGACAATGCCGGCGATATCCTCATCGGTCTCGGTCGGCAGACCGATCATGAAGTAGAGCTTGACCAGCCGCCAGCCCAGAGTGAATGCGGTGCGCGTCGCCTCGAGCAGGTCCTCTTCGGCAATCCCCTTGTTGATCACCTGGCGCAACCGCTCGCTTCCCGCCTCCGGGGCCAGTGTAAAGCCTGTTTTGCGCACCTTTCTGACCTCTTCCATCAGTTCGGGGGTCAGCGACCCGACACGCAGGCTCGGCAGGGAGACTGCCACGTTGTTCTGCGCATTGCGCTGCATCAAGGCCTTGAGCAGCGGCTCGATACAGGTATAATCGCCGGTTGAGAGCGAGAGCAGCGAGACCTCTTCATGACCGCTGGCAGCCAGGCTCTCGTCGACGATCTCGAGGATGCGCCCCGGACTGCGCTCGCGCACCGGCCGGTAGATGTAGCCGGCCTGGCAGAAACGGCAGCCGCGGGTACAGCCGCGGGCGACTTCGGCCGCGACCCGGTTGTGCACGATGTTCATGGTCGGCACCAGCGGCGCAGTCGGATAGGGGGCGGAATCGAGGTCGGCCAGAAAGCGCCGGCGCACCTTGTCGTAGCCGGGACGCAACGGCCTGATTGTGTTCAGCGTGCCGTCCTCAGCATAATCCGGCGCAAAGAACGCGGGGACATAAACGCCCTCGATCGTACTCAGCCGCGCCAGCAGTTCCTGGCGCGAGAGCCCTTCGCGTTTCGCGCTGCGCACTGTCTCGCAGAGCTCGAGAACCGCCTCCTCGGCATCGCCGATCACCGCACAGTCGAAAAAATCGGCCAGCGGCTCCGGATTGAAGGCACAGGGACCGCCGACCACCACCAGCGGATGTTGCGCATCGCGCTCTTCGCGGCGGCGGGGGATTCGTCCCAGGTCGAGCATGTTTAGCAAATTGGTATATGAGAGCTCATATTGCAGAGTAAACCCGACGATGTCGAACGCATGAAGGGGGCGTTCGCTCTCGAGAGAGACCAGAGGCTCGCCGCCCTCGCGCAGGGCCTCCTCCATATCGATCCAGGGCGCATAGACCCGCTCTGCGGCAATATGAGCAGGCGCATTGAGGATACGATAGAGGATGCCGAAGCCGAGGTGACTCATCCCCACCTCATAGACGTCGGGAAAGGCCAGAGCGAAGCTCACCTCGATAGCGCGGGGGTCTTTGCGGATGATTCCCAGCTCGCCGCCCAGGTAACGGGAGGGGCGGCTGACGCGGGGCAGAAGGTCTTGCAGAGGCATGTGCTTATATATTCCAGGGCTGCTTGAAGAACGAGTGTAAATCCAATGGGCGGTTGAAGCATCGAGCGTTCGGCCGACTCATCCAACCTCTTTCCTTGGCTCAATTACGGCAAATTCTAGAAGTTACCACGCCAGCCCAACCCCACACAAGAACCTTCGCCCGGCCTGATGCTTTTGCAACGACAGGCTCGGTTTTCGCAGGAGTCCTCAAAGGGGATGCGTCCGGCAGCGGCCTGTGCTAGTCTGTGGGCATACCAACGACGCCAAGGAGAGTTTTCAATGCTCAGCAACGGTCAGCCGGAAACCGACCTGCATATTCACACTCTGGCCTCCGGGCACGCCTTCTCCACCGTTGCCGAGATCGCCCGCGAGGCCTCCCGCAAGGGGCTCAAGGGGGCGGCATTAACCGATCACGGCCCCTCGCTGCCCGGCGGACCGCACCTCTACCATTTTCGCGCGCTACGCTTTGTCCCCGAATTCATGGAGGGCGTGCGCATCTTTCGCGGCGTCGAAGCGAACATCGTCGGTCCCGGCGAGATCGACATCCCGGCCGAGGTCATCGAGAAACTCGACGTGATTATGGCTGGCTTCCATGAAGACTGCTGCCCTCCAGGTGACAGCGGCTGCTATACCGAAACGCTACTGGCCGTTCTCGAGAACTCCGCAGTCCAGATCATCTCGCATCCCGGAAATCCCAATTTCCCTCTCGATTTCGAAGTCATCGCCCGGCGGGCCGCACAGACCGCAACGGCGCTCGAATTCAACAACAGCTCGTTTACGATCAGCCGCAGAGGGAGTGAGACGGGTTGCCGCGACCTGGCCAAATTCTGCGCCCGCTTCGATACACCCGTGGCGGTCGGCAGCGATGCACACATCGCCCAGGGAGTCGGCGAGTTCGCGCAGGCGCTGCAGGCGCTCGCCGATGCCGGGGTGAAACCGGAGCAGATCGTCAACCGCACGCTCGATTCGACCCTGAGCTTTCTCGGACTGGATCATTAAAAATGGCGCAGCGCGAGGATATCGAAATGCACCGTCGCCACGACGGCGAGGAACCGGTCTACGGGCCTGGCAGCGGCAGGGACGACACCTGGAGCATGGCGTGTCACCTGAGCGCCTTTGCCGGCTACCTGCTCCCCTTCGGCCATATTCTCGGGCCGCTGATCATCTGGCTGGTGAAGGGGAAGGAGTCGGCGCGGGTCGATCGCCACGGCAAGGAAGCCCTCAACTTTCAGATCAGCATGACGATCTACCTGTTGATCTCCGCCGTTCTCGTCTTTGCGGTCATCGGCATTTTCCTGCTGACAGTGATCTCGATCGCCGATTTCATTCTGATTATCGTCGCCGCGGTCAAAACACGAAGCGGCGAGGATTATCGCTATCCGCTGACGATCCGCTTCATCAAATAAACAGCCGATCGTCCTCGTTGATACGAGGAAGAAGCCGTTCCGCTGGATTGGGGGAACGGACGGTGAGTGAATCAGCAGCAATTCTGCCAAAGGGCTCTCTTTTTCCAAAGCGAGCCTTTTTTCGTGGCGGCATGGAGTGTTGCGGCAGGAGCGGTTTTTTTCAACCGAAGCGGTAAACGAGTCGCCCGCTGCGGTAGAGTTCCACCGGGCCGTCCTCGGAAACCTTGAGCACCGGGCCGAAAAAAGATGCGGCCGTAGCCGCCGTTGTGCGCCCGCCGCCGGTGACCAGGTCGCTGACGTGGGAGGTATCGATGATGACGCCGGCATCGACCAGTTCGCCCTTGCGGTTGATAACCGTCAGCCCGTCGGAGGAAAGGATGCGGCTGAGCTCTCCGGAGCGCTTCAGTGTACCGATCTTGAGCCCGCGCACATGGTTGATAAGAGCCCGGCTCAGCGAATCGCGCCCTCCCACCGACCCTTTGCGCAGCGCCGTGAGGTCTGCGCCGCCATCGGCAATCAGCACCACCGTTCCGTGGCGCGCCTTGGACAGGGCGTAAATCGACCAGACCAGGTAATCGATGGAGCGCTTCTCGAGCTGCCCGGAAAGAAAGTCCCTGAAAATATCCGGGTCATAGACGCCCCAGTACCCTTTGCGCCAGACCAGCAGCTGGTCGCTGTCGAGCACGACCTCCAACTCCGATACCGAATTGACGTAAATGGCGAAGGCGCCGGCACCTGCCTTATCCAGCAAGGCAAGGGTCTCACGGTTCGCCAACTGCTCGATAGAATCGCGGGGACCGGGAGCGCTGGTCCGGATCGTCCCTTTGACGTTCATCTGGATATCGCAGACGAACAGGGCGCGCAGGCCGTCCACGAAACGATAGGAAAGCGGGTTGCGGAAAAAATCGCCGCTGACCCGCTGCCGCGCATCGCCCAGGTCGAGCCAGTCATAGCGGGTCTTTTCCAGCGATTTGAGAAAATCGTCGAGCTGAGTGCGATAGACAAGGAAGCCGGTGGTCGCCGGCGCCCCCTCGTAGCGCTGATAGGAGAGACTTTTAAGCAGCTGGATCAGGCTCTGAGTGGGCCAGAACACGCCCGTACGATCGCCGCGAATATAGCGGGCCACGGCGATATCGGTCATCGAGGTCAGCAAGGCGGTGCGAAAGTGAGCGGCATAGCCCTTGGCGGAGAATCCGGCAAACAGCCCCTCAAAGGCTGTGAAAAGCTCGTGAATAAAGCTTTGCTCGGTCGCTGTAAAGGCGATCTCCTTGCGGCGGGCGCGAAACAGGTAGGCGATCTTATCGATCTCAATCCGGGCCTGAATCTCTCTTCGGTCTTCCGGCTCGGAGACCGAATCTGCGCTTTCGATCTCCGAGAGAGAAACCTTCGCTCCACCCAGAAAAGAACGCACGCTGTTTTCGATGGCAGTAAATGCTGATTTCGGCATGATGTACAGAGTGCCCTATTGACGCGAAAGGTTCAAGTCTCTCGTGGGGCGACTCGCAGCCAGAACGTCCGGCCCAGACACGCTTCTCTCTGCACCGCTCCCGACAGCACACAGCCATCATCTTCTTTCCCCACGCCCCTGCCCCGCCGAGCGCCTGGCGCTTGCCTGGACCGCTCAATCTGTGCTAGATTCCCCACTTACGCGGGTATGATGCCCGCCCGAGCCGGAGGATGATCTGCCATGGAGTTGAATGTTCTGCCCCTGACCCAGCCAAAACCCCGCCCGACCGATGAGACAAAACTCATTTTCGGCCGCGACTTCACTGACCGCATGTTTGTCATGGAGTTCGATCGGGACAAGGGCTGGCATTCGGCTCGCATTCAATCCTATCAGCCCTTCACCCTCGATCCGGCGGCGCTGGTTCTGCACTACGCGCAGGAGATTTTCGAGGGACTCAAGGCCTTTCGCCGCCCCGACGGCAGGATCGCCCTGTTTCGGCCGGCCGACAACATGACCCGCTTCAATCGCAGCGCCCGGCGCATGTGCATGCCTGAGGTGGACGAGAACTTTCTGCTGCATGCCATCAAGGAGCTGGTCCGCCTCGACGCCGATTGGGTCCCGCACAGCGAAGGGACCAGCCTCTATATCCGCCCAACTATGATCGCCACCGAACCGGTGCTCGGCGTCAAGCCGGCCGATCAGTACCTGTGTTATGTCATCCTCTCACCGGTCGCGGCCTACTACAAAGGCGGCGTTGCCCCGGTAAAAATCTGGATCTCCGATAAATACGTGCGCGCTGCCGCAGGCGGGACAGGCGAGGCGAAAACCGGCGGCAATTACGCTGCCAGCCTCTACGCCTCGACAGAGGCGGCTGAGCGCGGCTTCGATCAGGTGCTCTGGCTCGACGCCGAGCAGCGCAGGTACGTCGAAGAGGTCGGCAGCATGAACATCTGCTTTCTCTACGACGGCAAAGTGGTCACCTCCCCCCTGAAAGGGACCATTCTCGATGGCATCACCCGCCGCTCGGTCCTGACCTTGATCCGCGAGTTGGGGCTCGAAATCGAAGAGCGTGCCCTTTCGGTGGATGAAATCATCGAAGGCGCTGCCACAGGGCGGCTCAAGGAGGCCTTCGGCACCGGCACCGCGGCCGTCGTATCGCCGGTCGGCCAGTTCACCTACCGCGACCAGACCGTGACCGTCGGCGACGGAAACACCGGTGAACTGACCATGAAGCTCTACCAGACCCTGACCGGCATTCAGTACGGCAAGATTGCGGACCGGCACAACTGGGTGGACGTTCTTTAAAAGATTGCCCCCCGCCGCAAGGATAGGCTAAACTCTAACAAGGCATTCAAGGCCAGTAGCTCAATCGGCTAGAGCACCGGTCTCCAAAACCGGGGGCTGTGGGTTCGAGTCCCTCCTGGCCTGCCACCTTCGCAAGCCCTGCACATAAATCACGTGCAGGGCTTGTTTATTTTTGGGCCCGCCTCTTCTTCAGGCAGGACCGCCTCTATTTTAGGCAGACCCGTCCAGCCAGAGACCTCAACCTACTGTAATTCCAAATATTTACCTTATGGCACAGGCATTGCTGCCCCCTTCCCGGCGTGAACCCGCGATCTTTTATTCTGCAAATTTCACGGAAGACTGGAGGTACAACGATGTGCAAAGCCATACTCCTGCTCGTTCTCTTGCTTTGTCCCGCTCTGGCAGGCGCCGCTGAAGGTCTCGATACCGGCGACACCGCCTGGATGCTCGTCAGCTCGGCCCTGGTCCTTGCCATGCTCCCCGGGCTCGCCCTGTTCTACGGCGGGATGGTGCGGGCGAAAAACGTTCTCTCCACCAGCATGCACGTTTTTGCCGCCATGGCTATTGTCGGCGTGCAATGGGTCGTGATCGGCTACTCCCTGGCGTTTGGCGGCGAAGGCGCTTTCATCGGCGGCTTCCGGCATGTCTTTCTGGCCGGCATCACACCCGAGAGCCTGACCGGCACCATTCCCACCTACGTCTTTGTCATGTTCCAGGGAATGTTCGCCATCATCACCCCTGCCCTGATTGCGGGAGCGGTTGCTGAACGGATGAAATTCTCGACATACTGCGTCTTCATCCTGCTCTGGAGCACTCTGGTTTACGATCCGGTGGCGCACTGGATATGGGGTGATGGCGGCTGGCTGCTCGAGGACGGCGCCCTTGATTTTGCCGGCGGCACTGTGGTGCATTTTTCTTCAGGTATTTCCGCCCTGGTTCTGGCCCTGGTCCTCGGCAAACGCAGAGGCTATCCGCACGAACGGATCGTGCCGCACAACCTGCCCTGGACCCTTCTCGGCGCCGGGCTGCTTTGGTTCGGCTGGTTCGGCTTCAACGCCGGCAGCGCCCTTTCCGCTGGAAGCAGCGCCGCGCTAGCCTTCGCGACGACCCAGACTGCGGCGGCCGCAGGGGCCCTCGCATGGATGATCGCCGAGTGGCTGCACGCCGGAAAGCCGAGTGCCCTGGGGGCGGCCTCAGGAATCATCGCCGGGCTGGTAGTCATCACTCCGGCGGCCGGTTTCGTGACCCCGGCCTGGGCTCTGGTCATGGGACTTTCCGCAGGTTTCGTCTGCTACGGCGGGGTTCTGCTCAAGCACCGTCTCGGGTACGACGACTCTCTCGACGCGTTCGGCGTGCATGGCGTGGGAGGGGCTTGGGGCGCAATCGCTACGGGCGTTTTCGCGACTGTTGGGGCAAGCGGCCTGATCACCGGAAATTTTCACCAGCTCTGGATCCAGATTGTCGGCCTCGTGGCCACCGGCATCTATGCAGTCGCTGTGACCCTGGGGATTCTGTTTGCCCTTAAAGCCACTATGGGATTGCGCATCAGTGAAGAAGACGAGATGCGTGGCCTTGACCAGGCTGCGCACTCGGAGACCGGTTACAACATCTGATCGATTACTCAAGGAATTTGTTTAGGGCGCCCGAGATCGGGCGCCCTAATTTTTGAGTAACTAAACTACTCTTACTGATCCACGCCTAATAACGGCTCAATCCCTTGGAGGTATTTTTTTCTTTAAATGAGCGGGCTATCTTTTGTTTTAAACTCGACTTTATACAGCTACAACAAAGGCTTACAGCGTATACATAAAATCTACCCGCAAGGTGGATAAAGTGGGACCATATTTTGCACAGCAGATGCATTCAGATTGTCGCCATCATAAAAACCCCAATCCAAACAATCCTGTCACGGAGGTTAACCCGCCATGTGCCGTATCGGAGCTATAAAAAGTCGTGATTTCGTGCATCCGAGTCAGGCCCTGCTGCTCATGCAGTCGCAGCAGAAAGGGCACGACAACTCCGGCTTTGCAATGGTCATGCATGATCTGGGCGGCATATTCCAGAACTACAAGAACCTGCCGACCCTTTCCATGGCCTGCACCGACGAGGGGCTGAAGCTTGCCGAAGACATTATGCACGAGATCGGCTTCAACCGCGTGCTGCAATGGGTTCCGGAGACCAACAATCTGCCAGGGCTGGACATCAATGCCATGCCCAACTACGTCTTCGAGACCTTCAATTATCCAAAACATCTGCGCAGCGCCGACCAGAAAGAGAAAGAAGAGCTGCTGCTCGATACCCGCCTGCGCCTGCGCGCCGCGCTGGAGGAGGATGAGCAGGGGTTCGTCTATTCCTTCTGGCCCGATGTCGTCACCCTTAAAGAGATCGGCAACCCCAAGGACATCGGCACCTATTTCAACCTGTGGGAGCCGGACGATCAGTTCACCGCCAGAGTCATAACCGCCCAGTGCCGGCAGAACACCAATTACGACATTGTGCGCTATGCCGCCCATCCTTTTTTTCTGCAGGGTTACACGGCGCTTGCCAACGGCGAGAACACCTTCTATCTGAAAAACAAGGAGCTCCAGAGCAGCCTGCACCGCGGCTATATCGGCTTTGAATCCGACAGTCAGTGCTTTCTCTACACCCTGCACTATGTGCACCGGGAACTGGGCTGGCCGCTGCAGTACTACAAGCACGTGATCACCCCTCTGCCCTTCGAGGATTCAACCAAGCGCGAAGATGCCGCCCAGCTGTTTTCGATCCGCCAATCGCTGGCCCACCTCGAGATCAACGGGCCGAACACGATCATCGGCGTCCTGCCGGACAACACGATGTTCACCTGCTGCGATGCAAAGAAACTGCGGCCGGTCGTTGTCGGGCGCTCTGAAGACATGGTCATCATCTCATCGGAGGTATGCGGCATCAACGAAGTCCTCCCCGATCGCGACTGGGAGACCGACATCTACCCCAACGAGCGCGAAATCGTGGCTATCTCGAACGATCCGGAGGTCCAGCGATGGAAACAATGAAAATTCACGACGTCACCCCCAACGACCTGCCCTGGAAAATCAAATACGACGCCAGCCCTGTCTCTTATACACATCTGACGCTGCCGACGA
>JAGXHK010000058.1 GCA_024636255.1 Desulfuromonadales bacterium
TTCAGATAATTCTGAGCAATTTTGCCTGCTGGCAAGGCGCGTCGACGCAGGCCTAGCCGAAGCTAAGCCGAGGAGGCGCAACGAAGGCAGCAGGCAAAAGGGCCATAATTAATGAATGGAATTAACCGTACGGGGCACTAGGTATTTTCAGGTCAAGCAAACTGCGCTCTCTCTGGTAAAGGAGTAACTGTTCAGTATGAGGTCGCAAATCCCATGACAAGGGACACTTTTCGCTGTCCATGGCCGCTTGACTGGCGCCATCCGTGGCGCCAGACACCCTTGTCATGGGAGCTGCGACCCCACACACGGTAAATAAATACGTAAAGGAATTATTTTATGGGATCTCGCGAACTAAGAACCTGGAATCCCGAAGACCAAGCCTTCTGGGAAAACAAAGGGAAGGGTATCGCCCGGCTCAACCTGTGGATCTCCATCCCCGCGCTGCTTCTGGCCTTCGCGGTATGGATGGTCTGGAGCGTCGTGGTCGTGAATCTGCCCCGGGTCGGCTTCAATTTCATGACCAACCAGCTCTTCTGGCTGGCAGCTCTGCCAGGGCTCTCCGGAGCGACTCTGCGTATTTTCTACTCCTTCATGGTGCCGATCTTCGGCGGGAGGCTCTGGACGACCCTCAGCACCGCTTCGCTGCTTCTGCCGGCGCTCGGCATCGGCTTTGCGGTGCAAAATCCCAACACCCCGTACTGGGTCTTTCTGCTGCTGGCCCTGCTGTGCGGTTTCGGTGGCGGCAATTTCGCCTCGAGCATGTCGAACATCAGCTTCTTTTTCCCGAAGGAGCAGAAAGGGATGGCGCTGGGCCTCAATGCCGGACTGGGCAATCTCGGCGTAAGTGCCATGCAGTTCATCGTACCGGTGATCATCACCGCCGGGGTCTTCGGCGCTCTGGGCGGCGCGCCTCAGGTTCTTAACACTGCGGAGGGGAGCACCCGCATCTGGCTGCAGAATGCCGGCTTCATCTGGGTGCCTTTTATTCTCGCATCGACTCTCGCCGCCTGGTTCGGCATGCACGACATCGCCAGCGCCAAGGCGTCGTTCAGCGAGCAGGCGGTGATCTTCAAACGCAAGCACAACTGGCTTATGTGCTGGCTCTACCTGGGCACCTTTGGTTCCTTCATCGGTTACTCAGCCGGGATGCCCCTGCTGATCAAGGGGCAGTTCCCCGACGTCGATCCGACGCGCTACGCTTTTCTCGGCCCGCTGGTAGGGGCCCTGGCCCGCCCGGTCGGCGGCTGGGTGGCGGACAGGCTCGGCGGGGCCCGAGTGACTTTCTGGAACTTCATCGTCATGGCGGCGGCGGTCGTCGGGGTGCTCTATTTTCTTCCCAGCAACGGTTCAGGTGGAAATTTCTGGGGGTTTCTCGGCATGTTCATCCTCCTCTTTCTCACCACCGGCATCGGCAACGGGTCGACCTTTCGCATGATTCCAGTGATCTTCATGACAATTCACGGCGTTCGGGAAGGGCAGGCGCCGGAGAAGGAGCAGGCGCGCAGGGACGCCGCCAAGGAATCGGCGGCTGTGCTCGGCTTCAGCTCGGCGTTTGCCGCCTACGGGGCTTTTTTCATCCCCAAGGGGTTCGGCACCTCGATCGACCTGACCGGAGGTCCGGAGGCCGCACTTTATGGATTTCTGGGGTTTTACCTGAGCTGCATCCTCACGACCTGGTGGTACTATTCGCGCAAGCAGGCTGAAATGCCCTGCTGAACGGCACGACCCGACAGGAGGTGACCGTGTATCACGTCAAAGGCAGTCCGCACGCCGGCCTGGCCGGAGCGACTATCGGTTTTTTCTTCGGCTTTGCCGCCGTCTCGCTGTTCGGCCCGACAGCCAAGACCCTGAAGGATCTGATCCAGCTCACCCCGGCCGAGGTCGGCCTGCTGGTCGCCATGCCCTCTCTCTCCGGATCGCTTCTGCGCATCCCTTTTTCCGCCTGGGTCGACAAAAACGGCGGGCGCAAGCCGTTTCTCGTTCTGTTTGCCCTGGCGGTGGCCGGTATGATCGGGCTGGCGTTCATTTTACAGACCCGCTTTCCGCAGGACATGGGCCATGACATCTACCCCTGGCTGTTGTTCTTCGGCTTTCTCTCCGGCTCGGGAATCGCCACCTTTTCCGTCGGCATCAGCCAGGTGTCCTACTGGTTTCCCCAAAAACGTCAGGGGTGGGCCCTTGGAGCCTTCGCCGGATTCGGCAACCTGGCGCCCGGCATCTTCTCCTTTCTCATCCCTGTCTTCATGGGCTCCATCGGATTGCCGAACACTTACCTTGCCTGGCTGGTGTTTCTGATCGCGGGCATGCTCATCTATGCCTTCCTCGGGCAGAACGCCCCTTATTTTCAGGCCCTGCACCAGGGGGCCTTGCCTGAACAGGCCAGAGAGTTCGCACGTCAACTCTATCCGGAAGAAGCCAAACGGCAGGAGCTATTCCCCAGCGGCGGCTTCGTTCATACCCTGACCCGCTCCGCCGCCAACGGGCATACCTGGGTGCTGGTCATCCTTTACTTCACCACTTTTGGCGGTTTTATCGCCCTGACTGCCTGGTTTCCGACCTACTGGCAGGAATATTATGCCAGTTCCGCCGGCACAGCTGGCCTTCTCACAGCAGCTTTTTCACTGCTGGCGTCTATTATCCGCGTGCCAGGCGGCTCGCTGGCCGATCGCATGGGCGGCGGACGGACAGCACTTCTCTCCCTGAGCGTTCTTGCGGCAGGCTCGGCGATCATGGTGCTGGCAGATTCTGTTTCAGCCAGTTTTCTGGGGGCGATCCTCATGGGAGGTGGCATGGGAGTGAACAATGCCGCCGTTTTCAAGATGGTGCCGGATCTGGTTCCAGAGGCGATTGGCGGCGCAAGCGGCTGGGTCGGTGGCCTCGGAGCCTTCGGCGGGTTCGTCATCCCACCGGTCATGGGGAAATTCGTCGAAATGGAAGGTCGGGGAGGGTACGCTCACGGTTTCAGTGTCTTTATCCTGCTGGCGCTGCTGGCGCTTTTCTTTGCCTACATGCAGAATCGAGCAGCCACAGCTTCTGAAGAGGGATGAACCTTACTTTCTGCTCCCCCTTGCCAGGAAGCGAACAGGGGCTACCCGGGTTTCTTGGTGAAAGGTCTCGAATTTCAACAACCTGGCGCGGTTCACGTCCATCTGCGCTGAGAAAAGGCAGCTTCCTTTCTTGAAGGAAAGCTGCCTTTTTTTGCGTCAACTGGCTATAAGTCGGCGGCCCGCGGAAAAAGAATGTTGTTCTCAAGGTGGACGTGTTTGTGCAGATCATCCTCGAATTCTCTGAGCTTGCCGTAGGTGACCTTAAAGGTATTGCAGACATCCTCGGGTATCGCATAATCATTTGCCAGCGAGCGGATTCTATGGACCGCATCGCCAATATCTTCATGCTCGCGATGAAGTACGGTGAGAGAATCTCTGATAACTGCACGATCCTCGGCCGTTGGAGGGGTTTCATCTCTGCTGGCCTCAGAAAGGCGGTTGATCGCCGGAAAGAGAACCTTCTCCTCTTCGTCCAGATGGCCCACCAGGTCGGCTTCGATCTGATCGAAGATGGCTGCGATTTCGATTACTTCCGGATGCCGGCCGCCGTGGACTTCGGCGATTTTGCGGGTATAGGCGACAATCTGTCCGGTGTTCTCGTTGAGAAATGCGTGGTGGGTGACGACGATGTGGTCGATAAGAGCGGGAAGTTTCATGGAACTGAAGTCCTCGCTAGCTTCTCCCGGTGCGTTTTTCGCCGCCTCGATCTCCCTCAGCAGAACTGCGGGATCGAGAGATTTTTCACGGCAGGCCGCGGCGAGGGTTTTCTGCCCGCCGCAGCAAAAATCGATGTCGTAGTCTTCGAAAACCTGGGCGCTGCGGTAGTCCTCCGCGACAAACTCGCCGATGGTTCTGTCTCTTGATTCTTTGTGGTCGCTGTTCATGATATCCCCCTTTTGGTAAGCGATTCTTTTGTTGAGACGTTTTTCTATGGTAACGGCTGCAGGGGCTTAACGCCTTGACTCACGTCAAGCGGCTACCTGGTGGTGGCGGGCTGCGCTCAGCTACCCGGCTTGACCCAGGTCAAAGACGCACAGGAATCATTGCCTTACACTCGGTTGCGAAAAGGTAACGTCTGTACTGACAATGAATGAACCGCACGGACCTGAGCTATTCCGAATGGTCCACCGGTGCCCTGGTTCTGCTCGGCGTGGCACTTATGACCAACAACGCTGTGACGCGCCGCCGGTATCCCCAGGGCTGGCTTGCACCTTAAGGAAAGACTCATGAAGCGATTTGTTTTCTGTGCCTTGCTGCTGGCGGCTCTGCCCGGCCCTGTTCACGCGCTGCCGGCAATCAGCTGTCACTGTTTTCAGGATCGCTCTTTCGACCCCGCCCGGCCAACCGCGGCGGACGACTATTATCTGGCAACGGCTCAGAACCGCTTGATGGCTGCGGTATTCGAACGACCGCGGCGGGAGATCGTCATGGCCAAACAGACCGGAACTAGTGGACCCGATCTATGGATCGCCTACCGGGCGGCCGCTATATCCGGCCACAATTCCGCCACGCTGCTGAGCGCCAGGAAGGACCAGGGTGCATGGTGGCCGGTTCTGGAAAAACTGGGCATCGATCTTAACTTGGAACTAGGAGAGGCAACCAGGATCTCTTCGAACCTGGATCAACAAATCGTCGCTGACACCCTTGCCGAAGTGGGATTTGCCGACCTTGCCACCGTGGCTGACCTTTACGGCGCCGGGGCGGGATCGCAGGAAGCGATCCTTGCCGTGGTGATTGCCAGGGCAAACAAACAGCCGCCCAGGGAAATCTGGCTGAGGGTGGCGGCAGGGGAGAAGAGTTGGGGCAGCCTGATTGACGAGGCCGGGATGGCGGCAGATCTTGACGCCGCATTCGAACCTTTGTTGGCCATCGGAAAAGAATAAATGCGCTCATTTTGGCGAACACATTCAAGGAAACAATCCGCTGGGCAGGCGGAAGGAGACCGCAATGGACGAGGGGTCCCGGGGGCGGATCTTCTTAAGACTTGCCGACCCGGCTTCATTTGATATTAATAGGGTGCGCAATGGCGCAATTCAGGCGGTGATCAGATGACAGGGCGTGTGATGAAAGCCGGATCGCCACATGACACAAAAGGAGGAAACATGAAGAAAATGGTTTTCGCAAAAGGGATGGCAACTCTCTTCGTTCTTCTGACAGCACTTTTGCCCGCAGCTGCACAGGCACATTGTGACCGGGTAAACGGACCGGTCGCCACGGATGCCCGCGAGGCCCTCCAGAGTGGGCAGATCGCCCCGGTGGCCATCTGGGTCGGCCCGGATGAGATGGCCGAACTGGAGAGCGCTTTCCAGCAGAGCCTGGCCGCCTACAAGATGGGGGGAGACGCCAGGGAGATCGCGGAGCAGTATTTCATGTCGACTACAGTCCGTCTCCACCGCATGGCGGAGGGCTTCCCCTTTACCGGCCTGAAGCCCGCCCAACCCCTGCCGGAAGATATCGCCCTGGCCGAACAATCCCTCGAAACAGGTGAACTTCAGCCGGTGACCGATTTTCTTGCTGAAGAAATGAGAACTCAGACTGATCGGCTCTTCCAGCAGGTTCTCAATGAAAAAGCAGAAAAGGGCGAAAGCATCGAAGCGGGTCGCGAGTGGGCCGATGCGTATGTCCAATACGTCATTTTCGTCCATGACCTGCACAAGCGGATCTCTTCGGGTGCTCCGCATGGCATTGGACATTAGGCGAGAAGAAAATAAAGCTTCAGAACGGATCTTGAGGCTTATACAACAACAAAGCCGCCTTCGATCCAGAGGCGGCTTTGTTGTTTTTCCAGGCACGGCGCGGAGTGCGTATCCATGGTTGGATTTGGCCTGAAACCGCGGAGGGCATCGTCCATCGCCTTCCTATCGAAAGCGCACGGGAATAGTCAGGGAGTAATCCAGCTCCCGCCGTCCGGAGGGATTGTCCTTTTGCAGAATAAGCTCGCCAAGCATCCCCTCAGGAGCGGTGAATACGAGTTTGCCGACGAAGGGAACGAAATCTGTGGTCATCCACTCGCCCTTGGCGCTGGCGACCCCCCGGGCTAAAATTTCCCCCTCATTGTCTCTCAGCAGAAGGGGAAAATCCCCTTCGAAATACCAGGGCCCTTTGGCTTCGCCCCGGACCGTCAAGGGGGAGCGGATCACTGTTCCAGCCTGCGGCGTTTCCACTCGAATCACGTCCTTTTCAGCGCCTCCTTCTTTCTCCATGCGGGAGTCTGCCCCAGATCGTTTCGACTGAGAAGTCTCCGTGGCGCAGCCCGCTACCAATGTCAGGGCCAGTAAGACGGCGAAAGAGAGAAACAGAACTGGAGATCTCATGATTGTAGCCTCCGGTCAGTAGCACCTGCACCACTGGCGCTGAAGGGGACCACCTCCATCCCTGTCGAAATGACAATCGAAAATTGACCACCCCTGATCCCATCCACATGAGCCTCATGCATCCTTTCTTCGCCCGCGAGCGGCGCACAAATGAGTCAGCGAGGTGGCCGTCATGCCATGGGCGATAATTGAGGCACACACAATCAGGCTTGCTGCACGCCAGATATGATCTTCGAGCCTTTTGGGTGCTCTTGACCTCCCTTTATTTAGGTGCCATTAAATGGTCAAAAGGAGGTGTCGGCATGGCCATCAAGTTTTCAGAAGATGTTGTCCCACTGGCAGATGTAAAGCTAAATCCTGGAAAGGTTATCCGTCGGACGAGGGAGACCCACCGACCCATTCTATTGACCAGCCGTGGCCGAGGCGTTGCTGTTATGCAATCGCTGGAGGATTTCGAGTTGGCGGAGGAAGAAAAGGCTTTTATGCGAGCGGTTGTCGAAGGTCTTGGCGATCTGGACAACAACCGTCAGGTTGATCTTGAAATGGCAAAGAAAAGGTTGGATGCCGCAAAGTCTCAGAATTGTCCATGTCTGGCGAAGTGAACGGTTGATGCGTCTTTGACAGAGGAGGAGGAAGTGGTTCCACAACCACTTCTCTCGCTTATCCTTTGCTGTCCATCACACAGCACAGCTTGCCCTTGAACGCCGCCTTGAAGCATCGGTTGCAGTAAATGCAATCGGCACGGGGCTGGCCTTCTGTTCTGTCGCGCCAGCGGTTCGGCAGATCGGGTTCGCGGATCAGGGGCCGAGACAGGGCGATATAGTCGGCTTCGCCGCGCTGGATGATCTCCATGGCGGTTGAGCGGCTGCGAATCCCTCCAACGATCATGACGGGACAGTGGACGGCCTGCTTTATTGCTCGGGCCTGCGGCCGGTTGTAGGCCTCCTTTTCCAGCGAATCAATATGACGGCGCAGGGGGGTCGATTCTCCCGAAGCCGGTGTCCCGCCACTGACTTCAATCAAATTGATTCCTTCTGCATCGAGTGCTCTGGCGACACGCATCGCTTCGGCGAGAGTAAAACCGTCGGCGAGATTGTCGCTCCCGCTCAACTTGACGAAAAAGGGAAAATCGGCGCCGAGCCCGGCGCGGGTGCGCGCGCAGATCTCGAGCAGAAAGCGTTGGCGGTTGGCGAGAGTACCGCCATAGGCATCGGTGCGCACGTTGGTGTGAGGAGACAGAAACTGGTTGATAAGATAGCCGTGAGCCGCGTGCAGCTGCACGGCATCGAACCCGTATTCTCTGGCGCGACGGGCCGCTGCGGCAAAAGCTTCGATGACCCGTTCGATATCCTCTGATGTCATCGCGCGCGGAATTTCCGGATGGTACTGGGGCGCCGCGACCGCCGAGGGTGCCAGAGGCGTGCCTCCGCATGTTTCGGACCGGGTCTGTCCGCCGGGGTGGCCCAACTGCACGCAGATTTTCCCCCCTTCGCCATGTACGGCGGCCACCAATGCGCGCATTTCGGCGGCGAAGCCGTCCTGATACAGGCCCATCGCTCCGCGAAGCGGTTTGCCGTCGGCAGTGACGTAGGTGCTGTCTCTTATACACATCT
>JAGXHK010000059.1 GCA_024636255.1 Desulfuromonadales bacterium
CGTTCTCTGCGGCCATGGCCGCAGAGTCTCTCGTCCATATCGAGGGGAAGGTCGCGAATCCCGATAAGGTCGGTGTCGCAGGCGTCCGGGTCAAGGCCTGGCCGGCCGCTGGCGTCAGTCTGGATGAGGCTGCATCTTTTGTCTCCCCACCGAGCGACCCGCAGGGCAAATACCGGCTCGCCCTGCCTGCAGGGACCTAGTTTCTCATCGCCGAAGGGGCAGACCGGTACTGCTACTACGGACGCAATCCGGTGACCGTTCCGGAAGAAGGGCTCAGCGAGGTCAAATTGAGCCTGATCGCTCCGGCGAAGGCGGATATCCCGATCCAGGCTGATTTCGAGAGCGGGGTCCTCGGCCAGGTGCTGCACGAGGGCAAACCGATGCCCGACGCCATCATCTTTGCCTACCTCGATCCGTCCAGCGGGTTCAAGGGCATGGGGTACGGCATGTACGGCCCGACCGGTGCCGAGGGGTATTTTGCCGGGCCTCTGCCGCCGGGCACCTATTATCTGCTGGTGCGCAAGCGGGAGCGGGCAGGGGCGATCGGCCCCCTGCAGGCCGGTGATTTTATCGGCTACTGGCATGGCAACCCGCTGAAAATCAGCGCGGGAGAGGTCAAGAAAATCGCCATTTCCCTCCTCGAGGTTCCCGAAAAGGTCGAGAACCTGCAAACCAGCCTGTTTGGCAGTACCAGCGTCGAGGGACGGATCATCGACAAAGAGGGCAACCCCGTTGCCGGCATGCGCGCGCTGCTCTATGAGGACCCGCAGATGCTCAACCGCCCCCTCTACGTTTCGCAGCCGACCGGAGCGGACGGGCGCTTTGCCCTTTCTTTTCCCCACGGAGGGAAATACTACATCGGTGCGCGCAGCACCATCGGCGGTGCACCGGCGCCGGGCGAGTTGGTCGGGGCATACGCCGGAACGCCCGACTACCGCCTGCACATCGAAAAGGGGGAGCATATCGACGGGGTCGAGATTACGGTTGGAGAGATGTGGTGAAAACGCTTCTGGTGCTGCTGCTTCTGCCGCTGATCGCGGCCTGCGCCCGGCCCGCGCCGCAGCCTGAACCGCAAGTGCTCCAGCTCAAGGATGCCCTGCTCACCGAAGACACCCTCTGGCAGGGACGGATTCTCATTGACGGCACGGTGCGGGTGACCAAGCAGGCGACCCTGACCATCCTGCCCGGAACCGATATCGCCTTCGTGCACCGTGATGCCGACCAGGACGGCCTCGGCGACGGGACCCTGCAGATCGACGGCATTCTGCACGCGCGCGGCACGCCGGAAGGTCCCATTATTTTCCGCAGTGCGGCCGCCGATCCGCAGCCCGGAGACTGGCTGGAGATTCACGTCGATTTCTCCCCCGAGATTCACCTGCGTTACTGCGAGATCCGCGATTCGGCCTATGCCCTGCACGCCCATTTCACCAAAGGCATAGTGGAGGACTGTACCATCCGGGGCAATATCGACGGCTGCCGGTTGGGACGGGCCCGCTTCGTCTGGCGCAACAACCTGATCGAAGCGAACATCGGCAAAGGGATCAATTTCCGCGATTCCCATATCGAGGTGACGCGCAACATCCTTCGGCGCAACGGCGCGGGAATATTCCTCTTCGAAAAAGATCAGGGCTCGCCCATTCATCACAATAACTTCCATGACAATGGGAACAATTTCCGCCTCGGCGATTTTTACACCGGCGAAGTGTCTCTGCGCGCGAACTGGTGGGGGGACGCCGATCCGCAGGCAGCGGCGCAGACCGTCTACGACAGCCGGGTCGATCCGGCGATCGGCACCGTGCATCTGGACCCTGCTGGTGGCTGGATTTCCGGTACGGGGCCGCGAGCGTTGATCGATCTGCGCGAGGAGTGGCATTTTGCGGCCGAGGGATTCATTGACGCGCCGGTCCAGGTTCTCGACCGCAATCTGGCGGTTGTCTCCTGGGATGGCCGGATTTACCTTCTTGACCCGGAAGGGCACCTTTTGTGGTCCCGTGACCTGGGGGACATCGTCGATACGCGACCGGCCCGGTACGGTGACCTGCTCTTTGCGCATACCTGGAATCGGGAGGTGGTCGCGCTTGACGCGGATAATGGGCGCGTTCGCTGGCGTTGGAGCTACCCCGCTTCGCCGGCCGATGATCATCGCCAGGGGGCGCTGGTGGTCGCGGGGGGCCTCCTGCTGGTGCCGGCCTGGAACGGGACGCTCTACGCTCTCGATCCTGCGCGCGGCGAAATTCTCTGGCAGCACGGCGGAAACCTCCCGCTGCGCGCCGCGCCGGCCGTGGCCGGCGGGCGCATCTATCTCCCTGGCGGCAACGGCACCCTGAGCGCCCTTTCTCTGGAGGGGGCGCTGCTCTGGGAGCGCAGCTGCCCGGGGCCTCTGCTGAGCTCACCGGCCCTGGTTGCGGGCGGACCGGTCGTTCTCGGCAAAGACGGCACGATGGTTGCTTTTGATCCGTCAGGCAAGGAGCGCTGGCGGCAGTCTCTTGACGAGCCCTGCTTCTACGGAGCGCCGGTTGCCGCACGCGGCGCCCTGTTCGCCGCAACCGCGGGCGGCAGCCTGTGGAAGATAGACGGCGCCAGTGGCCGGACCATCTGGCGCCAGCCGCTGAGCGGCCCCAGCTACGCAACGCCGCTCTGGCACGAAGGAGACGTTTATATCGGCGATAATGCGGGCACCCTCCAGGTGTTCGGCGCCGACAGCGGAACCCTTCGCGGTCGCTGGACAGCCGCAGCCCCCATTCAGGCGGCGCCGGTTTTCAGCGCCGGGCGTCTGCTGAGCACAGGGCGTGACGGCCGCTTGAATGCGTTGCGAGTTGAAAAAAAAGCCCCGAGCGCAGACGGCCGTTGATAGCGGATGACGAAAAACCATCTTTCGGGACCAGAAGGTTTGAATGATTGACCTGCTGCGCCGCATATCCCCCTTGCTTGTCGGATTTCTATTCAGCCTTCCCGCCACATCCGCGGCGGTTGTGGTCTCCGGCACGCTGCAGGGCGAGGCGCACTGGAGCGGTGAGATTGAGATCTCCGGTCCGGTCACGGTCGCTGCCGGTGCACGGCTCAATATCGCCCCGGGAAGCCGGATCGTCGTATCGGAGCCCGGCTCTGCCCTGCAGGTGGCCGGAACTCTTCACGTCGAGGGAACGGCCAACGCACCGGTGACGTTTGTGACGCCCGCCGGCTGGGAAGGGATCTCCTTTCTCCCGAACGAAGAGCGCCAGATGCTTGCGCATGTCCGCTTCGCCGGCGCTTCGACCGCCGTTTTCGGCGAGGCGGTCGCGCTGACGATCCGCCATGCCACATTTGAGGGATGCCGCATCGCCGTAAAACTGGTGCGCGGAGCCAGCGCGCAAGTAGGGCAATGCCGATTCATCGAAAACCGGATCGGAGTCGATGCCGAGCTGCGTTCGAACATTGAAATCCGCGCCAGCGCGTTTCGCGGCCATGAAGAGATGGCAGTGCTGGCTGCCAGCAGCAGCCGTGGCGCGATCAGAGACAACCTTTTTGAAAGTAACCGCCTGGCCATTGCCCTTCTGCAGCCCTTTTCCGGTCAGATCCACGGCAATCGCTTTGTCGCCAACGAAGTCGGCGTCTCATGCAGTAAAATACAGGAAGGGACGGATATCGTTGGCAACCTTTTTGAGAAAAACGAAATCGGGATAAAAAGCGAGATCTTTTCACGGCCGCTGGTGAGCGACAATCGCTTCATAGAGAACTCGGTGGCCATGCGCAACGACCAGTTCGCCGGAGGGGAGCTTGAGCACAACGCCTTTCTCGGCAACAATACGGCGCTCTTCAATAGTCGCAAGGCCAACCCGCGCGTCGCGAGGAATCTATTTCAGGACAACGGCGTGGCGCTGTTCTGCGATTACTCGTCCTATCCGCAGGTGCGCGAGAACAACTTTCTCGAAAACACGATGGCGGTGCGTCTCGGCAACTTTCAAAGCGCTGCGGGAGCCCAGGGAGCTGGCGCCGAAATGGCGCAGCGCCGGGCGGCCCGGTCCCATGGCCCCCTGCCTGCCGGATTGCTGGAGGAATCGGGAGCGCAAATTGATTTTGTCGACGTTCGCGGCAACTGGTGGGGCGAGGATACCCGGCTTCTGAAGGCCGCCGGAGAAGGCGGCAATGTTTCCATCTTCTTTGACCGCAGAGACCAATCTGAAGTAACCTACGGCGAGTCCGGGCCACGCGGCGGCCGCCTCGACTGGGTCAGGTTCGCCCCGTGGCGCGAGAATCCGGTGACCGGGGCCGGGCCCCGGGATGAATCGAATTTTGTGACTTCGGGAGGAACACGTGAGTGACGATAAAGACAGGGAAGTTAAAGGCAAGGAGGTCAAGCTCGAGATCCAGGTGGATGAGGATGTCGGGCAGGGCATCTATGCCAACCTGGCGGTCGTAAATCATAATGACGCCGAGTTTGTGCTCGACTTTATTTTTGTGCAGCCTCAGGCGCGCCAGGCAAAAGTGCGCTCGCGGGTGGTCACTTCGCCGCGGCATGCCAAGCGGCTGATGCAGGCCCTGGAGGAGAACCTTGCCCGCTATGAAGCGCGTTTCGGGCCGGCCGAGCCGGAAAAGCCGCCTGCGCGTTCGGGCAAGAGCGGAAAAATCCATTGAGAATATCGCAGAAATAAACTGTCAGTTTAAGCACGAGAAGGAGTAATCGAGATGGCTCAAGGAAAGAGAATCTTAGCCCTGTTGCTGATTGCGGCTGTTGTGTCACTGTCTGCGGCATCGCCGGTGATCGCCTGTGTCGGCAAGACTCTGGTCATCGGTACAACCGGAACGGCGCAGCAGAACCTGTTGGCTGAAATTCTCACGCTGCTTATCACCGAACGTACCGGCACCACCGTCAAAACTGCGCAGTTCGATTCGCTGGCCGCCCTCCACCAGGCGCATCTCAAAGCCGATGTCGATATCGCCATCGGCTATACCGGGCAGGGGCAGCTGGAGATCCTCAAAGGGGAGCCCATTCAGGACTCTGCCGCTCTCTACTCTGCGGTCAAGACCCGCTTCAACGAGGAGCTCAACCTGATCTGGCTTGAACCCCTCGGCTTCGAAGAGCCCACCCTGGTCCCCGCGGGGGTTTCCGGACAGGCGGCACCGGTGGTGCGCAAGGACACGCTCAAGAAATTTCCGGCCCTGGCCCGCCTGATCAACAAGCTTGGCGGAGCCATCGACCAAGCGACCGTCGCACGGCTGCAGGATGAGGCCGCACAGGACGGGGCGCGGGATGTGGCGCGAGCATTTCTCAGGGAAAACCGGCTGATTTGAGCCGGCGCCCCGAGTAGCGCTCGGAATTCTTCGGTCGAGGAGGCTGTCATGCAGTCTCCTCGCACCACCGGTTTTTCAGGGGCACTGCTTCCTCCTGCAACGCATGGCGAGGTGTGTGTTTGGCGAAGAGCATTGCTCCGGCAGGAAAAACATCCCTTTCGACCTGATCCCTCCTCGTTCTTCTCCTCTCAGTTTCATCCCTTTTCCTTGAAATCCCCGTCACCCGCGCTAGAGTTGTAGTCAGAATAAAATATGGAAAAACAGGAGTTCGTCTATGGACCTGGTACGCATTCTGTTTGCGATTTTTCTGCCGCCTGTCGGGGTTTTCCTGCAGGTGGGCATCGGCAAGCATTTCTGGATAAACATTCTGCTGACGCTGCTTGGCTTTATCCCGGGGCTGGTTCATGCGGTCTGGGTTATCGCCAAGAAATGACCAATTCTGAAAAAGAGAATTCGAAAGGAGAACGATGGAAGACCAGGAGCAGAAAGAGGCCTATCGCAAGAAAACGGAAGCCCAGATCGAAGAGTGGAACGCGCGTATCGATCAGCTGCGCGCCCAGGCCAAGAAGAAAGAAGCCGATGCGCGCATCGATCTTGATCGCAAGGCTGACGAAATGGCCGCGCGGCGTGACGATCTGAAGAATCGGCTGAACGAACTGAAATCATCCAGCGGCCAGGCATGGTCAGAGATGAAGGGTGGGGTCGAAAAGGCGGTGAGCGACCTTAGAACCGCCTGGGAGAAGGCCCGCAAGTCTTTCGAGTGATTGGAGGGAGCGCTCAGGCCGCCATGACCTGAACCCGGTTGCGGCCGTTTTTCTTGGCCTGGTAAAGGGCGTTGTCGGCGATGCGGATGAGGTCGTCGATCGATTTGATCTGCGGACTCGGTGCGCAGCCGACC
>JAGXHK010000060.1 GCA_024636255.1 Desulfuromonadales bacterium
GTTGAAAAGAAGGACGAACAGCGGGGTGAAATGACCGAGTTCGAGGCCCAGGTAGCCTTTGCCGGCTGCAGGAAAAATGTAAAACAGCTGCACCAGGGAGGGCAGCAGGCTGATCCACAGGCCTTTGCGGATCCATTGGCTGCGCCGGCGCGCTGAGCTGATGGTGGGATAGAATGCCAGTCCCCAGATGCCGCCCCAGACCAGACGCGGGTAAAGCCAGGCTTTGCTTAGGGCGGGCTCGATAGCGACCCCGGCCATGGTGGTGATGTCCCACATGCCGGCGGCCCAGACGGCCAGGCTGTTGACCAGCCCGCCGAGAAGCCCGGCACAGAAACAGACCGCCAGCAGGGCGCCTTTACGTTCCATTCTCCCTCCGTTGTCTGTCAGCTCAAAACTTCGTTCATGCTTCCGGTTCGATAGCCCTCGAGGTCAAGGGAAACGTAGGTGAATCCCGCCTCCTTGAAGGCGGCGCTTACTTCTTTGCGCAGGTGCGCGTCAAGCAGGCGGCCAATTTCGTCGGGGGCCACCTCGATGCGGGCGATCTTGTCGTGATAGCGCACCCGGTAGTTGCGAAATCCCTTCTCGCGCAGAAAAAGCTCGCAGCGGTCGACCTGCTCCAGGCGCTCGGCAGTAATGGTCGTGCCGTAGGGAAAACGCGACGAGAGGCAGGCAAAGGGCTGCTTATCCCAGGTCGGCAGGCCGAGTTCGCGGCTAAGCTGCCGGATATCCTCTTTGCTCAGGTCGGCCTCCACAAGCGGAGAGCGCACCTGGAGCTCCTCTCCCGCTTTGCGCCCCGGTCGATAGTCCTGCAGATCGTCGCGGTTCGAGCCGTCGAGCACTTGCTTGTAGCCCATCTCGGAGGCGCGCTGCAAGCAGAGAGAAAACAATTCGTGTTTGCAGTGATAGCAGCGCTCCGGTGCGTTTTCGGCAAATCCGGGGATCTCAAGCTCATTGCTCTCGACCACGATCTGCTGCACGCCGAGTTCGCCGGCCAGGCGCTGACTCGCCTCGAATTCGCGCTGCGGATAGGTGGGCGAGGTCGCCGTAAGGGCCACGACCCGCTCGATGCCGAGCGTGTCGCGCGCAACCCGCAAAAGAAAAGTCGAATCAACGCCCCCGGAGAACGCCACCAGGACCGATTCCATGGCCGCCAGGTTCTGCTTGAGGAGCGTGAGTTTATCATGAATAGACATGGATCGCTTTTTACCTGGTGAAAGGGTGAGGGGATTAGTCGAAGATGCTGGTGGAGAGGTAGCGCTCTCCCGTATCGCACAGCACCGTGACCACGTTTTTACCCGGCCCGAGCCGGCGGGCGATCTGCAGCGCGGCAAAGACATTGGCCCCCGAGGAAATGCCGGCGAAGATCCCTTCTTCTTTGGCCAGGCGGGCGGCCATGTTTATGGCATCGTCATTGGATATCGTTTGAATCTCGTTGTAGATCGAGGTATCGAGAATATCCGGGATGAAACCGGCTCCGATCCCCTGGATTTTATGCGGGCCCGGGTCGCCACCGGAGAGAACCGGTGAATTCTCCGGCTCGACGGCGACAATCAGCGTATCCGGATTGTGCGCGCGCAGCACCTGACCGACCCCGGTGATCGTGCCGCCCGTACCCACCCCGGCGACAAAGGCGTCGATTCTGCCTTCGAGTGCCGTGAGGATTTCGGGCCCGGTGGTGCGGCGGTGCACCTCGGGATTGGCAGGATTTTTGAATTGCTGGGGCATCAGGCACTTTCTGTCATGGGCGATCTCTTCGGCCTTTTCGATGGCGCCGCGCATTCCCTGGGCGCCCGGCGTCAGCACAAGTTCGGCGCCGAAGGCGCCCAGCAGGCGCCGGCGCTCCAGGCTCATGGTGTCGGGCATCGTCAGGATCAGCTTGTATCCTTTGGCCGCGCAGATCAATGAAAGTCCGATACCGGTATTGCCGCTGGTCGGCTCGACCAGTGTGTCGCCGGGCTTGATGCAGCCGTCGGCCTCGGCTTTTTCAATCATGGCCCGGGCAATCCGGTCTTTGACGCTGCCGCCCGGGTTCTGCATCTCCATCTTGCCCCAGACCACGGCACAGTCAGGGCCGGCCATACGGTTGAGGCGCACCAGAGCGGTATTGCCGATCTGGCCCAGTATATTTTCACTGATGATGCTCGGCATGAATCCTCCGCAGGAAAGTGTGGTCTGATCGCGAATCCCGGTGGAAGCGTCAGATATCAGATAAAATACATAAAGCGGTGGTCGAGTTCTTTTTCCAGGCCCAATTCTTTGCCCCGCTCGCAAAGATCCTTGAGGGTCACGGAATCGAAATATTCGTGCAGGCGCCGCGAGGCTTCCTGCCAGATCTGCTGGGTGACGCATTGGTTGTCAAATTCGCAGCAGGTCAGGCACTCGCCGTCTTGCTTGGTGCATTGAACGAGATTCATCTCGCCTTCGGCAGCGATGATGATTTCTTTCGTGGTGATCTCTTCGGGCTTGCGGGATAGATAGTATCCCCCCTGGGGCCCGCGGCGGCTTTTAAGCAGGCCGGCTTTTTTCAGGTCCTGGAAAATCTGCTCGAGATAGCGCGGGGAGATTTTCTGGCGCCTGGAGATGTCCTTGATCTGCACGGGCAGGGTTCCCGCGTGATAGGCCATGTCAAACATGGCCCGGACACCATAGCGGCTTTTGGTTGAAAGCTTCATGAAATATCCTCCGATATTTTGCAGAATTCAATATTAGAAAACCCTATAGGCAGCGTCAAGAATAAAATCCTCATTTGATATGCGCAGAATTTATGATATTTTTAAATCTTAAAGCATGCTGAAAAGTAGCTGAATGCGCGTTTGGACCCCGGAGGCGCGATGCTCAAGCCGTTCGCCGAGATTTTTCCCCATTTCGCCAAATCCCCGCTTGCTGTCGTGACCTATGTGGCCGACGGCCGTCCCGCCTGTTTTGCCACCGAATGGGTGGGAATCATTTGCGAAACCCCATCGCACCTCACTTTTGCCTTGCCGCTCCAGGGGGTCGAAATCGGCCATTTGCGCCGGACCCGACAGTTCGCGGTCAATCTTCCCGATGATTCCTGGCTTGCCATGCCGCGCTTTCGGCGCGCCCTGCAGACGGACGGCGACAGTGAGGCTCTGCTATCTGCGCTGAAACTGGAGGATGGACGCCGTATCGGGGCGCCCTCGATCCGCGATTTCCCGGTCAGTCTCGAATGCGCCCTTTCCGGAATGCGCGAAAGCACGGGAAAGATGTATGTCAGCGGCGAGGTTTTGAGTCTGCGCCTTGGCGAAAACTGCTATGGCCTTGAGGGTCGGGGCGATCTCTGCCGTTTTGAACCGTTCTCGCAGCGCTGGCTCGCCCATTCCCCCGGCGAAGACGAGTCCGGCGTGGCACAGCCGGTTTTCTAATCCCCGCCGCGATTCTCCTCCTCAGCCAGGATCTTCTGTTTCTGCAGCCGCTTGTAGTAAAAATTCTGCCCATAGAGAACCGCCGCCGGGTTGTGGCCGGTGACTCTGTCCTTGACGACCAGGGTGGTCACGGGTGATTTGGAATATTTGGCGAAGAGCATGTCGTGGCCGACGCATAAGCCGACGATGATATTCATGTCGGTCCCCGCGGCGTTAAGCATCTCGGCCTGGGCAACGGGATTGCAGGCCGGTTCGAAGGTTCCGGGGCGGACCTTGTTCTTCTCCTTCAGCCCGAGCTTGAGCTTATCGATACGCCCCGCCTTGCAGCAGACGGACAGCGGCTCGAATCCCTGCGCGGCGAGAATCTGTACCAGTTTATCACTTTCGTCGAGCAGACCGATGCAGGTGCCGATGCCGATTTTGCGATAGCCCATGAGACGGGCCAGCGCAATGGTGTCTTCGACCCGCGTCCAGCGCGGCTGCACCGCATCAGAGCCGGCAACCGGCTGATAGCAAAGACCCTCGACCTCCGCGGCTACCCGCGCCAGGCGTGCATCTTCGTCATTGCCGGTGTAGCGGCGAAACGCGTCTTCAATCACCTCTTGCTCGCGCTTCGACGGGCAGTAAGCCGGCTCGCTCGAATCTCCGGCCGGGTCGCTCCAGCAGTACGTGGTCCCCTGCTTTTTCCAGACCGCGCTGCAGCGGGTGCAGGAAAGCGGCGTTTCTTCCGGTTTGTTCATGGAGTCCTCCCGTGGGCGTGTGTCCGCGTATAAAACGAGTGTCAGTGGTTCACGTTAGCACAGCCCCTGCCTGCTCACAACAAAAGGGACCCGTGAGGGCCGATCTGAAATTATTTTCTGGACGCCGAAGCGGACTCAGCCGTACCATGTGCGGTTGGTAACCGAAACCCAAAAAGATCGAAAACGCAAATGGAAGGAACAATCTGATGGCAACAGCAAAAATGGGCGACCGCGTTAAATTCAATTTTACCGGCAAGCTTGCGGACGGCACGATTTTCGACACCACATATGAAGACACCGAATGTACGACCGATGCCTGCGAGACCGACGACTGCCGGTGCGATACCGATGGCTGCGGCTGTGAATCGGGTCCGGTCGAACTGGTGATCGGCGAGGAGGATTTCTTCCCCAAGGTGGAGCAGGCTTTGGTGGGATTGGCTCCCGGCGAGAAGAAGACGGTGACCGTCTCTGTCGACGATGCGTTCGGCGCGTATGATGACGAGAAAATCTTCCAGGTCGATCGTGCCGAACTGCCGGACGATCTTGTTCCCGAGGTCGGCCAGGAGCTTGTGATTACCGGTGAGGACGATGAAAGCTTCGGTGTGACAATCACCGAAATTGGCGATGAGAACGTCACCTTTGATGGCAATCATCCGCTGGCGGGCAAGGATCTTATCTTCGAGTTGGAACTGGTGGAAATCGCCTGATCGCTTCTGAAACACGTCCAAACCGACAAAACGGCCTCCAGTGCACTCTCTGGGGGCCGTTTTTCAAATCTGCCGACCGCGCTGGCGAAACCCGGCTGGAAATGGCGAATTACCGTGCGGCGTTCCCGGTTCTTTCCTCCAGGCAGGCGCATTTGGTTTGCAGCGAATTGAAGACCATGTCCAGGACGGCTTTCTGTCTGCTTTCGTGCTTGTTGAGAACCGCCAGGCACTCTCCCATCGGAAATCGTTCATGCAGGTAGTCGGCGTCGCGTCCGGAGAGGATGATGATGCGGTTTTTGTTCAACCCTTTGTCGACCGCGTAGGCGAGGAGCTTGGCGCCGTCAAGTCCGGGCATCTCCAGGTCGAGCACCAGCAGGCTGAGCTCCGGCGTGATGGCGGCGATCCCCTGCAGCGGATCGCTGTACGCGAGAACTTCAATATCGGGACAGCAGCTTGAGACGTAACCGGCTAAAAATTTGAGAAAGGCTGTGTCGTCATCGATAATCAGTATTTTGTGCATGGCGTTGTCTGCTCCAGCGCTGGTTTCATCGAAATGCTGCCTTTTTATTTGCACACGGGATGCCAGATGATCAAGCATAAAAGATGAGGATCGATAATTTCAGTTCGGTCCCCGTGATATCGGCATCCTTGCGCGCTCCTTCTTCTGATGACCAGACCCGATCCGGGACTGATTCACATGACGAGGGGTTCAGACTGTATCTTTGGCGCATCATCGACTGCGGGGATAACTCATACAATGGATGCTTTTTATTTGCAACATGCCATCGAGCTGGCCAGGCATCACTCCCGTTCCGGTGTGAACGGACCCTTCGGTGCGCTTGTCGTGTCGCATGGCCAGATTGTGGGTGAAGGTTGGAACCGCGTCGTGGAGAAAAACGATCCCACCGCGCACGCAGAGATCGTGGCCATTCGTGCGGCCTGTCGCCAGCTCGCCTCTTTCGATTTGCCGCAGGCGGTCCTTTATGCCAGTTGCGAGCCCTGTCCCATGTGTATGGCCGCGATTTACTGGGCACGAATTCCGAAGGTCGTCTACGCCTGTTCCCGGGACGATGCTGCCGACATCGGCTTCGATGATGCCCGCATCTATGACCAAATCGCTCAGCCTCCGCAGGACCGGCAGATCGAAATGATTCAGTCTCTGGCGCAGGAAGGCCGAGATGTCTTCGCGCAGTGGTGCAGAAACCCTCGCCGGATCATGTACTGATCCGCTCAGAAGCCTTTTCGCCATCGCGTTTTTGTCCCGGCTCAGGCCGGACTGGCGCTGAGATCCATGCAATTTTGTTGCCCCCTCCGGGAGTGGTTGGCCGCTCCTGAGCCCATAAGTGGAGACACATCATGTTCGAGATCGGTCGTATCAACAGACTCAAGGTCGAATTTATCGATGACCGCGGCGCCTGGTTTCATTCGGGCGATTACCGGGCCTTGCTGCCAAAAAAGGAAGTACCCGCCGGCACCGCGCCGGCCGACAGGCTCGAGGTCTTCGTCTCTCTCAACAGCACCGGGCTGCCGATGGCGACGTTGAGCAGGCCCGCAGCGCAGGTTGGCGAATTCGCGCTGCTGCAGGTCAGCGAAGTGACAAAGCACGGCGCCTTTCTCGACTGGGGGCTCCCGAAAGAGTTGCTTGTTCCTTTCAGCGAGCAGCCCGAGCGGCTGCGCGCCGGCCGACGCTACCTCGTGCGCCTGTTTCTTGATGATCGCGGGCGGGTGGTCGCCTCGGCCAGAATCGACAAGTGGCTGGAGAGCGAAGCGATTGAATTGCGCGAAGGCGACAGCGTCGCCCTGCAGCTCTGGGACTTCACCGACCTCGGGGCCAAGGTGATTATCGACAACCGCTATGGCGGGCTGCTCTACCGCGACGAGCTCCACCCCGGGATGCATCGTGGCGATCGTTTCGCAGGGTACGTCCGGCGCGTGCGCGAGGACGGAAAGGTCGACGTCACTCTGCGCAAGGCCGGCCGCGAGGCGGTCGAAGACGCCAAGCAAAAACTGCTTTCGGCCATACCGGGAGACGGATTTCTCCCTCTGAACGATCGCAGCAGTCCGCAGGAGATAGAGGCCGTGCTGGGAATGAGCAAGAAGACGTTCAAAAAAGCCGTCGGGGGACTCTACAAACAGGGCAGGATCGAGTTGACCCCCAAGGGAGTGCGGCGAAAGTCATCCAGGTAAATACTTCAGGGGGATGAGAGAAGGCGGCTTTGGCCGCCTGTTTCATGTTTCCAGCAGCTCCTGCAGGTCGATTTCCTGCGAGGGGCGCACATCGGCTTTGAGCACCCGTTGCATGTATTCGAGGGCGAATATGTTCTGGTCCGCGGCCACCGAAGCCACGCAGTCGGAGGGAATCACCAGGCGGTAGTCGGCCATGTAGGCATCTTTTGCGGTGAACATGACGCAGATATCGCCGGTAAAACCGGCAAGGATCAGCGTGCGGCTGGCCAGGTACTCGAGCAGGATGCGAAGGGACGTTTCAAAAAAACCGGAGTGCTTGGGCTTGAGAATAAAGTAGTCTTTCTGCTCCGGTTTAAGCAGGCGGGCCAGTTCTTCGCCGCGCACCCCGCCTTCCAGGCAATGCGCCACGGTGTGGTTGAAATCGGAGCGCCAGCGGCCGAAATTGTCGTTGGCGTAGATGACCGGAATCTCAGCCTGCCGGGCCCGTTGCTTCAACTTCGCGATGGCCCGCGCGGCCGGCAGCGCCGTCTCCAGCAGCGCCGGGCCGTCCTCGAATTCCATATCGTTGATCACATCGATCAATACCAGCGCCACCCGGCTGTTGTCCGGAATGCTGCCGTACAGGTCGGTGCTTCGGTCTGTCATCGTATTCGCCCCGTTATTCGCGTTTCTCAGCGTTCACTTTCTCCGCGGATACCCCTCGCGGACGCCTGCCGATGGAAGAGCAATTCCTGCACCGTATCCGCCGGTAGCGGCGGTACGAACCGGTTATGGTGCCCGGTCATCCCCCCGGAGCAGAACATGGAATTGAGAACAGCCTCAACTCGGCGATGACCTGGTCGGTCGGCCCCGAAACCTCCACAGGGGTTATCTGGTAGGGGAGCTCTTCGAGGGCGGCCAGAAGGGTCTCGAGATCCGTGCGGGAGAGCAGTTCCGCCTCGGCCTCGCTCTCCTCGCGGCGCAGGTTGTAGGCAAGGGTGACGCGCATGTCCCTGTCCTTTCCAGTCAAATGAAAAGAAGTGGCTGCTTGAGAAAAATTATAACAAACTCGGTTTGGCGCGCGCCCTTGCCTGCGAGCGCAAAGAATGTGGAGCAAGAGCGAAGTTTGAGAACTTTAGGGGTTGCTGTCCTCGAACTCCATGGGCGCGGGGCAGGTGCCCTTGAAGACGTGCTGTTCGCAGACCGTGCGAAAGTGATAGGCATAGATCGAGAGCGTGACGGCCTGGGGGAGCAGTCGGGGGCGGGTGAAGAGAGTCCAGAGCATAACCTTCCAGTAATGGATGCGGCCACGGGAGAGGATTCCCAGCCGATAGAGGGACCTGAAAAAAGCCATCTTGTGCTGAAAGCCGAACTTGGCGCGGAGTTCAGGCTGACGGTATTCGCGCAGAAAGGTCATGATGCGCCGGGCGGTGTTGTCCGGGGCGTAGATGGTTCGCAGAAGGTTGTGATAACCCTCGCGCAGCGCTTCGCTGTTCATCATGGGCACGATATTGGTGGTGGCGCCGACGTTGTCCCCGCTTGAGTCGCCGCGCAGGCGTCCCTCCTGCTTCATCCTCTCATAGAGCCGGGTGCCGCGGGGCGCCTGCAGCAGACCGACCATGGCGGTGACGATGCCGCTGCTCTGGATGAAATCGACCTGGCGCTGAAAGATCGAGGGGGCGTCGCTGTCGAACCCAACGATGAATCCGGCCTGCACCTGCAGGCCGGCGCGCTGCAGTTTCCGGACATCTTCGATCAGATCACGCCCGCGGTTATGGGCTTTGTTGCTCGCGTGCAGAGCAGCTTCATCCGGCGTTTCGATGCCGATGAAGACCGTATCGAAGCCGGCCTCTACCATCAGGCGCACCAGTTCGGGGTCGTCGGCGAGATTGATGGAGGCTTCGGTATAAAAAGAAAGCCGGCGATGTTTCTGCTGCCAGGCAATCAACGCCGGGAGCAGTTCCTGCTTGAGTTCGCGTTTGTTGCCGATCAGGTTGTCGTCGACGAAAAAGACGCTGTCGCGCCAGCCCATCTCGTACAGGGCATCGAGCTCGGCGATGATCTGCGCGGCGCTTTTGGTGCGCACCTGGTGGCCGAACAGGGCGGTGACGTTGCAGAAATCACAGTGATAGGGGCAGCCGCGCGAATATTGGATGCTCATGGCGGCGTAGCGCTTGAGGTCGGCCAGATGCCACTGCGGAGCCGGGGTCCGGCGCAGATCGGGAAACTCGGAGCTGGTGTAGAACCGCTCCGGGCGCCCCTGCTGAAAATCGTCTAGGAACGGTGGAAGAGTCAACTCGGCTTCATTGAGCACAAAGTGATCGACCTCGGGGAACATGTCGTATTCGCCGGTGAAGAGCGGTCCTCCGGCCACCACTTTGATGCCTGCTTCTTTGCAGCGCGCGATGATGCTGCGCGCCGAATCGCGTTGCACGGTCATGGCGCTGACCAGTGCCAGGTCGGCCCAATCCAGATCGCTCTTCTTCAGGGCTCGCACGTTGGTATCGATCAGCCTCAGCTCCCACTCCTCGGGGAGCAGAGATGCCACGGTCATCAGTCCAAGGGGGGGGGAAGAAGCTTTTTTAGCGATAAATTTCAGCGCGTGCTTGAAACTCCAGAACGTATCGGGAAATTCAGGGTAAAGAAGTAAAATGTTCATCGGCATCCTCCATGATTATCAATCTACCATGGAATCGGCAATCGGCAACTATGCCCTCCGGATGCGATGGGGCTGAGAACGGCTCTTGCCGTTCGCCAGGGGGACTAAACTCTTGTGAATGCGCCGGAAAGATGGAGTCAGGGAACGTTCGCCGGCGTCTGCTCCGATTTGTGCTCGCGCGGCCAGGCTTTGATGACGGCATTGGTGAGGGTGGCCAAGGGGATGGCGAAAAATACGCCCCAGAATCCCCACAGCCCGCCGAAGATCAGAACCGCGGTAATGATAGCGATCGGATGAAGGTTGACGGCTTCAGAGAGAAGAAGAGTCACCAGGAGGTTGCCGTCCAGGAGTTGAATGACGGCGTAGGCGATCAGGGTGTAGAGAAAATCATTGCTCATTCCCCATTGAAAATAGGCCACCAGCGCCACCGGTAAAGTCACGACCGCGGCACCGACATAGGGGATCAGAACCGAAAGGCCGACAAGCATGCCGAGGAGCAGGGCGTAGTTCAGACCCAGAATCGTAAAGGTGACGAAAGAGGCGCTCCAGACGATCAGGATCTCCAGAAATTTGCCGCGGACATAATTGCCGATCTGTGCGTTGACTTCCTGCCAGACCTGGCTGACCAGAGCGCGTTCGCGCGGAAGGAAACCCTTGATCCAGGCGAGAATGTGGTCTTTGTCCTTGAGAAAGAAGAAGACCAGAATCGGCATCAGGATCAGATAGACCAGAAGCGTGAAGAGGCCGAGGACCGAAGAGAGGGAAAACGTCAGCAGAGTCTGGGCTTGTCGGCCGATCTCCGATCTGAGAACGCCTACGAGCTCGCGGATGTAGTCCGCCGACATGAATTTTGGGTAGCGCTCGGGCAGCTGCATCAGAAGATTCTGCGTTTCCCCGATCATCATCGGCAGCTGCTGGATAAGCTGCGTCACCTGCTTGATCAGCAGCGGTACCAGCCAGAAAAAGCCGAGAAACAGAATCGCCAGGAAGACGGCGAAAACCATCAGGATCGCCGCCAGGCGAGGCACCCCCGCGCGGGTGATTCTCTGCACCGGCCACTCGAGCAGATAGGCGATCACCATACTGGCGAAAAGCGGCACCAGCATGCGCCCGAACGCCAGAACAACGACAAGGCCGAGAGCCAGCAGAGTCAGCAGGATGATGACCTGCCGGTTGGAGAAATTACGATGAAACCATTCGCTGAGGATACTCATGCATTCATCCGGAAGACGCGAGCGCGATTATAGAAAATTTCAATAATGCAAGGTAGCAAAGCAGTATACAGAAAAACAATAGGCAATGCTGTCGTTTGTCGGTCCGGCAGCTCATCTCAGCCGGCGCATGCCGGTCCAGGCTTCGCTGAGCGAAGCGCCGGAGCGGCTTTTTCCTCGTGCCGGCTGATGACCCGCAGGCGCAGACTGAGCAGGACCGCGGCGACGGAAAGTCCGGCGATAAGGCCGATCCAGAAACCCGCCGCCCCCAGCGGTTCGCCCCATAAACCTGTCAGCCCGAGAGTGTAGCCAAGCGGAAAGCCGACCCCCCAGTAGGCGAAGATCAGCAGAATCATCGGCACCTTGGTGTCCTTGTAGCCGCGCAAGGCTCCGGCGGTGCTGACCTGGATCGCATCGGACACCTGAAAAAGAGCGCCCAGCATGAGCAGTCCGGCCGCCATCTCGGCGACGGCGGCGTTCTCGGTGTAAAGCGCGGCGACCGGGCCTGGAAAGAGATAGCAGAGCGTGGCACTGATTATGGCCAGAGACGCGGTCAGGGCGATGCCGGTGTAGGCGGCGCGCCGGGCGTTGCGAAAGTTGCTTTCGCCAAGCGAATGCCCGACCCGTACCGCAATGGCACTGGAGATGCTCATGGGAATCATGAAAATAAAGGTCGCGAAACTCAGGCAGATCTGATGTGCGGCGACCGTATCGGCTCCAAGAGCTCCGAGCAGCAGGGCGATGACCGCAAAAATGCTCGTTTCGACGAACAGGGCACAGCCGATCGGCAGTCCCAGGCGCACGATCTGCAGCAACTCGCGGCGTTCGGGACGCGGCCAGGCGGCGAATACGCCCGCGGCGCCGTAAACCCGGCCTCGCTGTACGGTCAGGGCCATACACAGAAACATCACCCACATGGTCAAGGCCGTTGCCCACCCGCAGCCCGCGCCGCCCAGGGCCGGCAGGCCGAATTTCCCGTAGATCAGCATGTAATTGGCCAGAAGGTTGAAGGCCAGGCCGACAAAGCCGATCAGCATGCTCGGCCTGGTGTATGAGAGGGCCTCACTGAAATGGCGCAGCACGAAATAGCCGGCGATGGCCGGCATCCCCCAGGATACGCCGTTCAGGTAGGCGAGTGTCACTGGCACCGCCGCGGGATCGACCTGGAGCCATAAAAGAAGCGGTTCGGCACAGCGCAGAGGGAGTATCAGGAGCAGCCCCATGGCCAGCCCGAGGAGCAGCGCCTGGCGAACATGATGGCCGATATCGCTTGTTCTGCCCGCCCCGTGCAGGTGCGCCACGGATGGTGTCACAGCCATCAGCACACCGAGCATGAAGAGAAAGACCGGGTGCCAGATGCTCGAGCCCATGGCGACCGCCGCCAGATCGACGGCGCTGACCCGTCCGGACATGATCGTATCAACAAAGCCCATCGCTGACTGCGTGATCTGGGCGGCGATAATCGGCCCTGAAAGGCTCAATAAAACTCTGAGCTCGCGGGAAGCGGGTTTTTTCTTGATTCTTGCGTCCATATCGGTGTCCGGAAAAAACTGGAAAAGCGAAAACGGGGTGTCGCTGCGCGGGGTTCGATTATATACTGAGGCCCGGTCCGTCGGCAGAAACCCCGTGAATAATCCGTGGGAACAGAAGCATTCAAATGAAGCGCGATCGTTCGATTTCACAACCTGTCCGGAGCAAAAGCCGGATTTTGCGGCTCCTGCTAACCGCTGCCGGTCTGCTCAGCACCGGTCTGGCCGTGCTCGGCATTTTTCTACCCTTGCTGCCGACCGTCCCCTTTCTGCTGCTGGCCGCGGCATGTTTTGCCCGCAGCTCCGAGCATTTTCATCGCTGGCTGCTCGAGCACCCCCATCTCGGCCCTGTGGTGCGCGCCTATCAGGGCGGCTCCGGCATTCCCCGGCGGGCCAAAATGCTGGCGATCACGCTGATCTGGATCTCCATTGCATTCTCCGCTTATCTGGTTCCCCTGTTCTGGGTGCGGATTCTGCTCTTCGCGATCGGTCTGACGCTGACCACCTACCTGCTGAGATTGCCGACGGCTGTCGTTGACGTGGACGAGAAATAGGTCCTATCGACAGCGGCTGGAATGCGCTCAAAGAGAAGGGCGGCCCTCGGCCGCCCTTCTCTTTGGTTATCCTTGACTGCTGCGTCTGCGCGATTAGCGCTCCTTGAGAATCTGCAGCATGCGGCGCAGCGGCTCGGCCGCTCCCCACAGCAGCTGATCGCCGACTGTGAAGGCGTTGAGAAACTGCGGGCCCATTTTCATCTTGCGCAGACGCCCGACCGGGACTTTGAGAGTTCCCGAGATGGCGGCCGGAGTGAGCCGGGCGAGAGTGTCTTCCTTGGTATTGGGGACAACGTCCACCCAAGGGTTGGCGGTGCGGATGATCTCCTCGATCTCATCGATCGGCACATCTTTTTTGAGCTTGATGGTCATCCCCTGGCTGTGGCTGCGCATGGCACCGATGCGCACGCAGGTGCCATCGATGGGAATCGCCGGCTCGGCACCGAGGATCTTGTTTGTTTCCGCATGCCCCTTCCACTCTTCGCGCGACTGGCCGTCCTCGACGGCGCGGTCAATCCAGGGAAGCAGGTTGCCTGCCAGCGGATAGCCGAACTGCGCCCGGGGCAGATCGGCCGCTTTCAGCGCATCGGTGACTTTGAGGTCGATATCGAGAATGGCCGAGGCCGGGTCGGTCAGCAGCGCGCCGATGCCGCGGTGCAGATAGCCCATCTGGTCGAGAAGTTCACGCATGTTCTGGGCCCCGGCACCCGAGGCGGCCTGGTAGGTCATGGTCGAAACCCATTCGACCAGCCCGGCGTTGAACAGCCCGCCGATGCCCATCAGCATCAGACTCACGGTGCAGTTGCCGCCGATGAAGTCCTTGACGCCCTTGTCAAGGGCCCGGTCGATTACCTTGCGGTTGACCGGATCGAGAATGATGACGGCGTCCTTATCCATCCGCAGGGCCGAGGCGGCATCGATCCATACGCCCTTCCAGCCGGCCTGGCGCAGTTTGGGATGCACTTCTTTGGTGTAGTCGCCGCCCTGACAGGTGATGATCACGTCGAGCTGTTTCATTTTATCGATATCGGAGGCATTCTCGAGGACCCCGGTCCCCATGGGGGCGGCCTGTCCGACCTGCGAGGTCGAGAAGAAAACCGGTTCGATCCCCGCGAAATCATTCTCCTCATGCATGCGCCCGAGCAGAACCGAGCCGACCATGCCGCGCCATCCAATCATTCCGACTTTCATACTTTTCTCCCTGAGGATAAAGGTGTGAGTTGCAAAACGCAGCCCTGGATTATATCGGAAATCCCGCTGGAAGAAAACGCCCTGTCGCAGAAAGTCGTGCTAGCAGTCTATCGGACTATCCATGCGCCGGCTGCAAATCCGGCTGTTTGGTCCATATTTCAGCTCCTTTTTGGTCCAGAGCTACGGCTATGAACCTGCAAATGAGCTAAAATCTGTTCTCAAACATCCAAATTTTCGCTTCGGCCCGCATAGTCCGACAGGCTGCTAGTGTCCCGTGCGGTTAGTAGCATCAATTAATTCTGAGTCATTTTGGTCGCTGTCAAGGCGCGCCGACGCAGGCATAGCCAGAGCTAAGCCGAGGAGGCGCAACGCCGAGAGCGGGCAAAAGGGCCAGAATTAGAAGA
>JAGXHK010000061.1 GCA_024636255.1 Desulfuromonadales bacterium
GCTGACAATCTGCAGGCCGAACTCGATCTGCCGGTCACCGTTGTCAACGACGCGAATGCCATCGCCTGGGGCGAAGGTGCCTGGGGGGCCGCGCGTGATTTCAGCTCCTTTCTGGTCATCACGCTGGGGACCGGTGTCGGCGGCGGGCTCGTGCTTGGCGGTGAGCTGTGGGTCGGCGCCGATGGGGCGGCGGGCGAATTCGGCCATATCATGGTCGAGCCCGAGGGCCCTCCATGCGGCTGCGGCAGTCGGGGATGCATCGAGCAGTACGCATCGGCGACCGGTATTCGCAAGGCGCTTCACAGAGCTCTCGCACGGGGACGCCAGAGCGATCTGTCCGCTCTTTCCGAACGCGAACTGAGTTCCAGGCGCATCGGGCAGGCGGCCCGCGCCGGCGACACTCTCGCCTTGGAGGTTTTGCGCCAGGCGGGGCGAAGGCTCGGTCAGGCGCTTGCCGGAGCCGCTAATCTGCTGAACCTCGAAGCTGCGGTCATCTGCGGCGGGGTGAGCAGCAGTTTCGATCTGTTTGCAGATGATCTGCGTGATGAACTGGGGCAGCGCGCTTTCAAGACCTGCGCTGAACGCCTGCAGATCGTGGTCGGTGAACTCAGCGATCAGGCAGGCATTCTGGGGGCGGCGAATTTCGCGGCGCTGAACCGGGTAAAAACGTGCAAAACGAACGGTCCAAGATGATAAGGTGCTCATTTCCTCTTGACCGGGAAGAGCGGAAAAGGGTAGTTTTAGATAATTAGCCTGTCCCAATTTCTTGCGAGGCTGCATGTCCGATCCGCAATGAACATGACGAGAAAGCGCCTGAACTCTCCGGTGCTTTTTTCATTTTCTAAAGTACCGCAGAGGAATCCACATGGAAGAGGAAACGCATAAAAAGGGGATCGACCGCAAGATACTCTATGCTTTGGGCGGGATCGTGCTCGGCATTCTGGCCCCGGTCGGATGGATTATTCTGCGACCGCTTCTGTTCTGGACGCCCGGTCAGAGCTTCTGGCAGCAGATCGTAAACGCGGTGCAGCAGAATCCGGAAAACATCGCGCTTTATATTTACATGGGCGGTGGAACGGCTGTTGTGCTCAGTGCCTTCGGTTTTTTTATCGGCAGGTCCAGCCAGCAGATTCATACCCGGGCGCAGAGACTCGATGAGCTCAACCGCACTGTGGCCCATCAGAAAGAGGATTTTGAGCGTCGCTTTCGCGAACTCAATGCCAGCATCAAGAAATTTCACGGCATCAACGCCGATATCCAGAAATCGATCATCGCAGAAGACGTCCTCGAACTCTCGGCCAATGGCCTGCATCAGATTCTCGGCTATGACCGTGTCAATATCTTTTTGGTCGACAGAAAAGAGAATCGACTCAAATGGGTGGCAAACCGCGGCGGCGACCTCGCGCAAAAGGATCTGGATCGCCATATACCCCTTGACGCCTCCTCAGGCGCCCTGTTTCGGGCGGTGCAGGACAATCGCCTGATCCATGTCAGGGAGTCCTCCGCCATGCCGGCCGATTTTCGCTTTCAGCCCCCGCTCAGCGAAATCAAGGCGTTGCGCTCGAAGAACTTCGTCCTTGCTCCCTTTCTTGTCAACGATGAGGTTGCGGGTCTATTGGCGATCGATAACAAATTCAAGAAAAAGGCGCTCGACGACACCGATGTCGACACGATCAAGCTGTTTTCCGACCAGCTCTCCTCTGCCCTGACCAAGATCAATCTGCTGAGCGAAGTCGAAACCCTGATTCGCGAACTCGAGCATACGTTCGTCGAGTTTGCCAAGTATCGCCAGAGCTATTCCCAGATGATTTCCTCGTTGAAGCGGGCCACGGCTGCAACGGCTGAATCGATCGCCGAAATCGCCAGCGGCGCCGATGTGATCAGCGATTCGGTTAACAGTACGCAGTCGGCTTCAAGCGAAATTTCCGTATCCATCGAGCAGGTCTCGCAGAACATGAAGCTGCTGACCGATTTCATGGAAAATTCCATCTCCGCCATGACCCAGATATCCACCACCATCAAGAACGTGGAGGCCAGCGGCGAGCATTCGCATCAGATGTCCGAGACGGTCAAAGCACAGGCCGATGAAGGGGTGCGCTCGGTCGGCGACACCATGGAGGGCCTGAACGGTATCTCCCGGGCGGTCGGCGATGCCGCCACCGTGATCGAAGTTCTTTCGGAGAAAAGCGAAGAGATCGACAGCATCACCACGGTCATCAACGAGATCACCCAGAAGACCAACCTGCTCGCCCTCAACGCCGCGATCATCGCTGCCCAGGCTGGTGAGCAGGGTCGCTCGTTCGGTGTCGTGGCCGAAGAGATCCGCGGGCTTTCGCAGGAGACCAGCAGCTCCACGGGCGCCATCACTCAGATCATTCAGGAGATCAAGGATTATACCCGGCAGGCCGTCGGCCATATCGGCAAGACCCGCGACTGGGTCGGCAAGGGGCTGGATCTGGGCCAGGGGACCGAGCGTTCGCTGCGGCAGATTCTCGACAGTTCCGTCAAGGCGATGGACATGACCCGGGATATTCGCAAGTCGACGCAGGAGGTGGCCCACAGCGCCGAATACGTCAGCCAATCCATCGAAGAACTCGGCGAGATGGCTTCACAGGTCTCTGCGGCCTTTCGCGAGCAGGCCCAGGGGACCCACAGTATCGTTCAGTCGATCGAAGAGGTCCGGAGCATGACCGAGGATATGGTAGTGGCCACGGCCAAGCAGGAGAAAGAAACCCGCGAGATCGAGTCCGGGGTGGATTCCGTGCAGGATATGGCCAACCGCATTTTCAATGAGATGGAGGCCCGGCGCAAGGAAAGCCAGACGGTGGTGAAACGATTGGCGCAACTCCGAGAGGGGAGTTGACGCGCTGGAAAACGGAAAACGATGAACTGACAAAGGCCCTCCGAAGAGGGCCTTTGTCGTTGAAGGGGGTCAGTGCGTATGACTTGACTCCAGCTGTTGCAGCAGCCTGTCAAGATCGGCGCACTCTTTGCGGTTCTCCGGACACGCGCAGGAGGGGCAGGGTTCGATGTGAATGGTCACGTCCGATCCGGGGATTTCCTCCTCGATCCGTTTTTCAAGATGGTCGGCAATCAGGTGGGCCTCTGCCACGGTCAGGTGACTGCAGACGGTGAGGTGAAAATCCATGATCTTTTGTGACCCGGCGCGCCGCGTGCGCAGATTGTGAAAATCGAGATGCAGGTCACCATGGGCCTCGATCACCCGGGTGATTTCCTTTTTGATGGAGGCCGGCAACTCTTCATCAAGAATGTCGCGCAAGCTCAGGCGCAGCAGACGCGCCGCTTCGAAGAGAATATACAGCGCCACGACCAGGGAGAGAACCGGGTCGAGCCAGGGAAGATCGAACACCTGAATGGCCGCCAGCCCGACCAGCAGGACAAGGTTGGTGTAGAGATCCATCGCGAAGTGAAGCGAGTCGGCCTGAAGCGCCGAGGAATCGGTTTCGCGACCGACCTTTTTCAGGTGACGGGCAATGAACCAGGATGCCAGAGCGCTGAGTGCCAGAACCGCCATGCCGCCCTCGAGGCGTCCGGGGGCCGCCCCTTCACGGAGCCGCTGCACAGATTCAACGATAATCCACAGGCCCGAAGAGGCGACCACAGTACTCTGGATCACCGTAGCCAGGGTCTCGTACTTGCCGTGGCCGAAAGGATGGGCCCGGTCGGCCGGCTCTTCGGCTTTGCGTATCGCGATGAAATTGATTCCGGACATGAAGATATCGAGAAGTGAATCCACCGCGGAAGAAAGAACGGCCAGCGATCCTGTGGCCAGGCCGGCGACAAGCTTGAGTGCGGCGAGACCGACCGCGGTGGTCACCGACCAGCGGGCCGCGCGCATTTTGCGCTGACTCTGCGATATCATGGCAATCCGGCCCTTTTCAGAGAACTGACGAAGCGCCCCATCAGTTTTTGAGCGTGCACGCGCGCTCCCAGGCGAAATAGCCGCCCCCCTCGATCGCCCAGAAACTCTCGATGCGCTGGCGGTAAAAGGCCGTCCGGTCGCATTCGTGCGCAATATCTCCGGCCAGATCCGCAGAGACCTTGCCGAGAGCGGCGCAGTACGCGTAGAATCGGCGGATGCCTTCGAGGTGAACCGCCAGTTCTTCCATATTCGGTTCCATATTCTTGATGATATACCAGTTCCCGGCGAACTGGTTGACGCGGCGCGGCGGGATGCGCAATATGTTCTCCTGACGGTCGCCGATAATAAACTCACGCAGAAAATAATCGGCGCCGTAGGCCAGCCTTGCGGCGACTTCGGGCTCGAGCTCCTGTTCTTCGACAAGGTTCAGGTAGAACTGGCGCAGAAACTGGCTGCAGAGTCGATCGACGCGGATTTCTTCTTCGAGGTCGCAGAAATCGAAATCATCCGGCGCAAAAAGCGCATCCGGTGGGTATGTTTCTCTCATGGCTCTCCTCCAGGCGCTGGTTTTTATCTCAGTCATGGCCGCGGGTCAAGAATTCTTTCCCCGAACCCTCCATTGCCATGTTTACAGAAGATAGGCCTTTTGTTAACATAACTTAGCCTTTTTTTCATGTCTTTTTCCACATTCCGGAACTACCGAAATCTGCATTGGCGAGAGGTCGTCTTTTTATGTCCAGCACCACCCCGATGATGCGCCAGTATCTGGAAATCAAGGCGGCGTATCCTGACGCCATCCTCTTCTTTCGCCTGGGCGACTTCTACGAGATGTTTCATGAGGACGCCGTCACGGCATCGCGGGTGTTGGGACTGACGCTGACCTCACGCAATAAGGGGGCGGCCGAGCAGGTTCCCCTGTGCGGGATCCCCTACCACAGCAGCCAGGGCTATGTTGCGCGCCTGGTCGAGAACGGCTTCAAGGTCGCCGTCTGCGAGCAGGTGGAAGATCCGCGGTCCGCGAAAGGGATCGTCAAACGCGAGGTGACCGAAGTCATTACGCCGGGCCTGGTCATCGATACCGACACGCTGCAGCCCAAGGAGAACAACTTCCTCATGGCACTGTGCGAGGATGGGGAGAATTGCGGCGCCGCTTTTATCGATATTACCACCGGCGATTTCCGGGTCACCCAATGCCGCGGACGCGATGAGCTTGGCAGCGAAGTGGTCTCGATCAATCCCCGCGAGGTTCTGATCGCCGATGATGAAGCCGGGCAGGCATTGCGCACCGCACTGCGCATTCAGCTGGAAGGCCGCCTGGTCAATTCGCTGCCGTCCTGGATCTACGAATTCGACCGGGCCCGCGGGTTGCTGCTCGATTTTTTCAAGGTCAACAGTCTCGACAGCTTCGGGTGCGCGCATCTTCCGTCTGCTGCCCGGGCGGCCGGCGCCGTACTGCATTACCTGGAGGAGTCGCGCAGGGGAGGTCTCGATCACGTCCGGCCCCTGACCACCTACCTGACCCAGGACCATATGGTTCTCGATGCAGCCACCCGGCGCAATCTCGAGCTGACCGGAACCCTGTCCGAAGGTCGCAAGAAAGGCTCTTTGCTCGGTGTGCTCGATCGCACGGTGACGGCCATGGGGGGGCGAAAGCTGCGGCACTGGATCAACTATCCGCTCGCCTCCGTCCCGCGCATTCGCGAGCGCCACCAGGCCGTCGCCGAACTTGTAGAGAAAAGCCTCTTGCGTCAGGACCTGCGCGAAGCGCTCGACGGCGTGTATGACCTCGAGCGTCTGGCGGGCAAGATCGCCATGGCCAACGCGAACGCCAAAGATCTGGTCGCACTGCGCAGCTCTCTGGTTCGCCTGCCGGGCATTCTCGATCAGCTTGCCCCATTGCAGGCTCCGCTGCTTGAAGATCTCGCATCCGGCCTCGATCCCCTCGACGATGTGAGCGAACTTATCGGGCGCGCCATCGCCGACGAGCCGCCTTTCGTGCTGCGCGAAGGGGGACTGATCCGGGAGGGATACAATACTGAACTCGACGAGCTGCGCACGATAAGCCGCGAGGGAAAAGGATGGATTGCGCGCCTTGAGCAGCAGGAGCGCGAACGCACCGGCATCGGATCCCTGAAGGTGCGTTTCAACAAGGTGTTCGGCTACTATATCGAGATCACCAGGACACATCTGGCGCGCGTCCCCGAGGACTACCAGCGCAAGCAGACCCTGGTCAATGCAGAGCGGTTCATCACCCCGGCGCTCAAAGAGTATGAAAGCAAGGTGCTGGGCGCCGAAGAGCGCACGGTCGCTCTCGAGTACGACCTTTTTCAGCAGGTGCGCCAGCAGGTGGCCCTGCAGGGACGCCGTCTGCAGGAAACCGCCGAATCGCTTGCCGTCCTCGACACTCTGCTGACCCTGGCCGAAGTGGCTCACGACGGCAACTACATCTGTCCTGAAATCGACGAGAGTACCGTTCTGACCATTGAGGACGGGCGTCATCCCGTGATCGAACGGATGAGTCTTGACGAGCGCTTCGTCCCCAACGATACCATTCTCGACACCGAGGACAATCAGCTGCTAATCATTACGGGGCCGAACATGGCCGGCAAATCGACCTATATGCGCCAGGTCGCGCTGATCACTCTGCTGGCGCACATGGGCAGTTTTGTGCCGGCCCGCCGGGCGCGCATCGGATTGGTCGATCGCATTTTCACCAGGGTGGGCGCCAGTGACGATCTGGCCTCGGGTCAGTCGACCTTCATGGTCGAGATGACGGAGACAGCCAACATTCTGAACCACGCCACCACGCGGAGCCTGATCATTCTGGATGAAATCGGCCGCGGCACCTCCACATTCGACGGCCTGAGCATCGCCTGGGCGGTGGCCGAATACTTGCATGACAATCTGCAGCTGGCAGCAAAGACTCTCTTCGCCACCCATTATCACGAGCTGGCCGAGCTGGCCCGCACCCGCGAACGGGTGCGCAACTGGAACATCGCGGTCAAGGAATGGAACGATCAGATCATTTTTCTGCGCCGCGTCGTCAAGGGCAGCGCCAGCCACTCCTACGGAATTCAGGTCGCCCGACTGGCCGGAATTCCCCTTGAGGTCATCGAGCGGGCCAAGGAGGTGCTGCATAATCTGGAGTCGGGGGAACTCGCCCTGGAAGGCGCTCCGCGGCTGGCCGGAAAACGCGATCGGTCACAGATGCCCGAGAACCCGCAGCTCTCATTGTTTGCCGCAGGACCGGATCCGCTTCGTGAAAAACTTCAGGAAATCGATGTCTCTGTTCTCACGCCTCTCGAGGCGCTCAACATGCTCGATGGCTTGAAGAAACTTCTGTGAGTTAAAAATATGCCTGGAAAACTGCACATGAATCTGGTGATGTTATCGATGGCGCTGGCCGCGCTCTTTTTTTCCGCGGCCGATGCGCGTGCCGTGGGCAAGATCGAAAAGCTGCGCTTCTGGTCGAATCCCAGCTACACCCGGGTGGTCATCGACTGCAGCGAGGAGTCCCGGTTCTGGTCCAATACGTTGCCCGGCGACGCGAAAAAAGGAATCGATCCGCGCATCTACGTCGATCTTGCCGCCTCCGACTTCGCCCCGGGCGTCGCTTCGAATCTCCAGGTCGACGATGGTCTTCTCAAGCAGGTGCGCACCGGCCGTCCGAAACCGGGAAGAGTCCGTGTCGTTCTCGATCTGGTGAGTCTTGGCACCTTCAAGGTGTTCACTCTCAAAGACCCTTACCGCGTCGTGATCGACGTGGCCAACGAGAATACGCCCTCTCTCAAGTCGCATGCTCCCGAACTGCGGGCTTCACCCGCCGCAAAATCCGACGGCATTGCCGGTATTCTCGACCGGGCGCCGCGCGATGATCGCGAGATTCATCTGAAGATTCCCGCAGGCGACGGGAAGCTGCGGCGGATCGTGGTCGATGCGGGACACGGCGGCAAAGACCCGGGGGCCATAGGACCCAACGGCGTCTATGAAAAGGATGTCGTACTGGCCCTGGCTAAAAAACTTGCCCGTCAGCTGCGCAAAGAGCTTGGCTGCGAGGTGATTTTGACGCGCGACAAGGATGTTTTTCTGCCTCTGGAGGAGCGTACCGCCATTGCCAATCGGGTCGGCGCCGATCTGTTTATCTCTCTGCACGTCAACGCCAGTCCCAACAGATCGGTCTTCGGCACCGAAACCTATTATCTGAACCTCTCGAAAAACAATCAGGCAGCCTCTGTCGCCGCCCGGGAGAACGGCATCTCTCTCAAGGAGGTGAGCGATCTCGAGGCGATTCTCCTGGACCTGATGGCCAATTCGAAAATCACCGAATCGAGTCGTCTTGCGGCGGAAATCCAGAATTCCCTGATTGATGAACTCAGCCGCAGTTTTTCAAACATCAAGAACCGGGGCGTGTATCAGGGGCCGTTTTATGTTCTGCTCGGAGCGACGATGCCGTCGATTCTGGTGGAGGTTGGCTTCATCAGCAATCATCGCGAGGGCAAGCGCCTGAGTGATCCGCACTTTCAGGACAAAACCGCACTGGCCATCGTCAAGGGTGTGGAGAGCTACGCCAAAGCCCTGAATCTCATGGCCAGAAAATGACTTCCCCCCGCACACAGATTCAAACAGGCGCCTTTTTCGATAATCTCCTTGGCCAGGACGGCACCTCTTTCGCTCAGCGCCGAAGCGCGCTTCTTGAGGCATCCCACGCCTTTCTCGCGCACTACCAGGGAATTATCCGCGATCTGCACCGTTCCGGTGCCAGCGGACGGCGGGTCGTTCTGGACACCACCCGCATGTTCGACCTGCTTATCCGCACTCTCTACGATGCCGCGACAGACGCGCCGGGAGCCTTGCTCAACGGGCGCTGCGTGCTGATCCCTCTTGGCGGCTACGGGCGCGACGAGCTGAACCCCCGCTCCGATATCGACATCATGTTCTATTATGAGGGTCAGGATCAGGATTTCGCGAAAGAGGTCTCGCAGCGACTGCTTTATCTTCTCTGGGATCTTTCTCTGGATGTGGGCTACAGCGTGCGCAGCGACCAGGACTGCCTGGAGATGGCCGAGCGCGACATAACGGCGCGTACGGCGCTGCTCGATTCACGCTATCTGGCCGGCGATAGAGATCTCTACCGGGAATACGAGAAGAATGTGCTCGGCCCCGTTTTCGGCCGCAACAGCCAGGGATTTATCCGGGAGAAGCTTGAGGAGAATGCCAAGCGACGCGAAAAATACGGCTCTTCCGTCTATCTTCTCGAACCGAATATCAAAGAAGGCGAAGGCGGTCTGCGCGATCTGCATACGGCCCTGTGGATAGCGCGCGTCAAATACAAAGCGAAAAATATCAGGGACCTGGTCGTCAAGGGGGTTCTCACCGAGCGCGACATGGCAGAGTTCATGGATGCCTTCGATTATCTGTGGCGTATCCGCAATGAGCTGCATTA
>JAGXHK010000062.1 GCA_024636255.1 Desulfuromonadales bacterium
CGACGGACCAGCCCCACAGAATGCGGGAGCGCAGGGCCGGGTGTACAGCGAGGATCCCGGGCCGGAGCCATGGATAAAGCAAGGCGGCCGCAGCGCCCCACAGGGCGCCGATCAGCAAGGTGGACAGCAGCACAAAGGCGAGCATATCCATATCTTCAGACATCCCCGTTCTGCTTCATGAATTGGCGCCGTTTCTCGATGAGTCGCTCGAGAAAGTCCAGGGAGTGAGTATCCGCTCTTTCCGCCACATCGACAAAGGCCGAAAGCATGGCCTCTGTGCATCCCCCCGAAAGCTTGCCTACGACATTGTCGATCATCTCGGCCAGCAGGCTCTCCCGGGTGACGGCCGGGGCGTAGACATAGGCATGGCTGACCTTCTCGCGGCTCAGCAACCCTTTTTTGTAAAGTCGCTCCATCGTGGACTGGACCGTGTTCGCGGAGATGTTGCGCGAGGTACCGAGTTGCTGGTGCATCGCCTTGGCTGTGGCGGCTCCAAAAGTCCACAGGGATTCCATGACGGCGATCTCCAACTCTCCCAGATAGGGGCGACGTACGAACATGATAGACTACTCCTTACAAGGGGAGCTATCCGTCTATCACGTGGAAAAGCCGATTGTCAATCGGTTTTGATGGACTTTAGAAAAATGGATAAACTTTCGAACACGGCAGATCGGGTTTTCACTTTTTAAAAAAAAACATGAAGCGGGGAGAAATTCGTTGGGCTATTACCTTCTTAAGGTCGTCATTTCTGCGGTTCTGATTGTCGTTATCTCCGAGGTGGCAAAACGCAGCTCTTTGCTTGGAGCGCTCCTGGCTTCAGTCCCGCTCGTTTCGGTACTGGCGATTTTCTGGCTTTACCTCGACACCAAAGATGCCGACAAGGTCATCGCCCTTGCATCGAGCGTATTCTGGCTTGTCCTGCCGTCCCTGGCGTTTTTCGTGGCCTTGCCGTTACTGCTGAAACAAGGTGTCAATTTTTACCTCAGTATGGCTCTTTCCCTCGCGGTCACGGTCGGCTGCTACTTTCTCATGGTTTCGGTATTAAACCATTCCCGCATCTCTCTCTGATTTTCCCTTTTCAGTTCATCTAAATGAGCCGGCCGGTCCAAAAAATGGCAGCTGCCAGTATCGTCCTTCGGCGATTTCAAAAAATGTTTGACAATCAAACTACATCATGTTTGGATTGCTTGATTTTCAAACTGATGATCCGCAGAAGGGTGCTCATGGCAGATCAGAGACAGATCGAACTTTCTCAAATCCTCATTGAACTGTATGACAAAATCTCCTCCTGGGAGCATGCCGTGGTGCGCAAGAGCGGCCTGTCGCCAGCCCAGATGCATGCGGTGGAAATCATCGGGCACCACGAAAAACTGCGGATGAAAGAGCTGGCCGAAAAAATGGGGATTACCACCGGCACCCTCACGGTTATGGTGGATCGGCTGGAAAGGGAAGGTCTGGTCGCCCGGCAACCGCATCCCAGGGACCGCCGCTCCTACGTCATCGTTCTGACCGAGAACGGGCGCGAACAGTTCGAAGAGCATCATCAGATGCACTGTCTGCTCACAGCCGAGATCACGGCATCCTTCGACGATGAGGAAATGGACAGGCTGAAAGATTATCTGGAGCGTCTGGTTCAAAGGTTCTGACCTGGAAGGATCAGGGTTAATTCGTTCTATCGGGAAGAGAATGGATCGAGATCCCCCTTATACGGTACCCTCTGGTTGAAAACGACAACCATTAACGTTTTCCCGGCACCGCATCTTGGCAGGCCGGCGTGGACAGGAGCATCTTATGAAGTTTTTCAGGGCAGTCATGGAGGCCGAAGAAAGACGAACGATCGTTTTGACCGCAATTTCCGGTGTCTTTCTGTTGTTGAGCATTGCCACCGACATCGCGCCAATGGGAATCGACCCCGCATGGGGCGCCATTCTCATCTCCGGCGCACCGGTTATCTACAACAGTTTTTGCAAACTTATTTTTCACGGAAATGTCCGGGCCGGTCTGCTCATCTCCATCGCCGTCATCGCCTGTGTGGCGGTGGGGGAGTTTTTTGCGGCCGGCGAAGTGGTGTTCATCATGGCCATTGGAGAACTTCTTGAGGATTACACCGTGAGGCGCTCCAAAGCCGGGCTTAAATCCCTGATGAACATGAAGCCCGCCACGGCGCGCGTGCGACGCGGCGGCGAATATGCCCTTATCGACGCCAAGGATGTGGGTGCAGGCGATATTGTTCGGATCAATGCCGGTGAGACGATTCCTGTCGACGGCGTTGTTCTCGAAGGGGCGACCAACGTCGATCAGGCGCTCATGACCGGGGAATCCGTTCCCGTCGATAAAACCGCAGGCGATGAGGTGTACAGCGCCACGACCAACATCCATGGCAGCATCCTGGTGCGGGCGACCAAGGTGGGGGAAGATTCCTCCATTGCCCGCATGATCGCTATGATCAGTGAGGCCGAGGACAAGAAGGCCCCCATTGTGCGCACCATGGACCGGTGGGCCAGCTACCTGGTCGTTGTGGCGCTGCTGCTCTCGGTCGTCATCGGCTTTGCCACCGGCGACATCATCCGCGCCATTACCGTACTGGTGGTCTTCTGCCCCTGCGCGCTTGTTCTGGCCACTCCGACCGCGATTGCGGCAGGCATCGGTAACGCGACCAAGCATGGGGTGATCATCAAGTCGGGGGCAGCGCTGGAGCAGCTGACTCACGTCAAGCGCATCGTTTTCGATAAAACGGGCACCCTGACCCATGGCGAACCGAAGGTCAAAGAGATATTTCTGGCCGAGGGCTCATCCCTGACGGAAGAAGAGTTCCTGCACCTGTGCGCTTCGGTCGAAATGCACTCCGAGCACCCGCTGGGGGTGGCGATCGTCAAAGCCGCAAAAAACCGGAGCATCGATGTGTGCGAACCGGAGAAGTTTACCGTCCTTCCCGGTAAGGGCGTGGATGCCGTTGTGGAGGGCAATGAAGTCATCATCGGGAACCGGTCCATCCTGAACGATCATGGCATCGCCCTGGATTCCTTCTTTGCCGATCTCGTCACCCGGCAGAACGAAGAGGGCCGTAGCGTGGTGCTGATGGCGATGAACCAGAAGGTCGTCGGGGCCCTGGCTCTGGCCGACACTTTGCGGCCCGACTCCAGAGAGATTGTCGAGCGCCTGGCCGGGTTCAGGAAGAAGTTCACTCTCTTGACCGGCGATGCCCAGGCGATCGCAGGGAAGATATCGCAGAAGGTGGGGATTGCCGACTATCGCGCCAATCTTCTGCCTGAAGGCAAGATGAAGGCGATTGAAGAGTACGAGAACTCAGGCGAGAGGGTCTGCATGGTGGGAGACGGGATCAATGATGCGCCGGCGCTGAAAACCGCGAGCATCGGTATCGCCATGGCAGGTATCGGCAGCGACATCGCGGCTGATTCCGCGGACATTATCCTGGTCAAGGATGAGCTTGCCAAACTCCCTTACATCATGGCGCTGGCCACCGCGGTTTCGCAAAAGATAAAACAGAATATCATCCTTTCGCTGAGCATGAATTTCGGCGCCATTGCTCTTGCCGCCCTCGGCATCCTCGGCCCGGTCAGCGGGGCGCTGATGCACAATGTTAGTTCCGTGCTGGTGGTGTTGAATGCCGCCTTGTTGTTGAAGGGCGTCAAAGAAGGCCGTGACAGTAAAGATACCCGCTTCGAACCGCGCGCAGCATACGTGGAGGAAGCGCCATGATTTTTTAATGCTTCCGTGCAGCTTAGTGATATCTGCGAATCACCCCATGAAAAACGAAACGCCCACGATGACGAGATCGTGGGCGTTTCTGATGGTTCCCCTTTATTTCGGACACACCGGCGTAAGATCGGAGCTGGTCGTTTTATCCGCCTTTCCGGGGAATGAACCTGCCCTGAGAGGGTGGACTCAGGAAGACACGCTTGAAGTAGTCAGGCGAAAGAGGCTCGGCGCGGTTCCAGGGCATCAAAAGCATCAGTCGTGCAAGCGGGCAGTAATTCAAAAACAGGTTGGCCGCCAAGCCGACTGTGGTGATATACATCAGAACAATCATGCCGGGGACGTAAGTCCCGATCGCGACCCAGAGAAGATAGGCAAGGCGGACCTGTACCGGAAAGGGATCAACGCGAAACCGGAACAGGCAGAGAAAAAGAAGAACGTGGATAGCCGAGAGGAGGACCACGCCATGGTAGAAAGAGCGGGTGAAAAGGCCGCCGAGTAGAAAGAGCCAGGTGAGCAGCCAGAACCACCAGATCAGGCGCTTGCGGGCCGGTTCGGAAAGGTGCTGCCAGGGTGTCGCTGATTGGGTGGCCATAATGTTCACCGGAAAAGAAAAAGAAGCGTGCGTCTCATTCGTTGCAGTTGCAGGCCGAGCATGCGGCAGAGGCCTCGCATTCTTGCGGAATCAAGCTCTCCTTTGCCCATTCGGTAATGTCGGCTGCGAAATGCAGGTAGAGATCGTCGCTGCCAGCAAGCGGTATCCAGTAGGAGTCGAGAACCGCTGCGCGGAAATCGATATAGCTCACAACCCGCTTTGCGGTCTGCTCTGCCAGTGCGTGGTTGGCCAGACACCCTTTATGCTGCTCCTTTTTTCCCATGTCCACGCAGCGGACACCGGTTGGGTAGCCTTCTGTTTCCGCTGTTTTGTTCACCGCGATGATCGTACGGTCTTTGTGGACCAGCATGACCGGGAAGGGGAAGTTGTCGCAGAGGATGTGAAAATTTCTGCGGATCTCGTCGCTGATTTGATGTTCTGACATGTGCAGTCACTCCTGTCGAATATCTTGGCAAGGTGGCCGGCTCGCCTGATAAAAACGGGGGGGCTACCGGCAGTGGAAACGCTTCAGGGTTTTCTCAGAACCGTAGCAAACAGAATGTCGAGGAATTCACGGACCGGTTGGGGCGATTTTCTCACCTTGGCGCTGAGGACCGCTCCCTCCCAACCCGAGAGAATAAAACCGGCAGTCCTATGAGGGTCTAAGGATTTTTCAAGTTCTCCCGATTGCTGTGCCTCCCGGATGCAGGCGGCGAACCGCTCTCTCCAGGAGAGCAGGATCGCGTCAAGCCGGTTTCTGAGCTGCCCGTCCCGGGCCGCCAACTCCTGGCCCAAATCACCGATAAGGCAGCCGACGGTACACTCATGGTCGGCAAGCCGCTCCAACCCTTTTTCGAAAAAGATTTTCAGGCGGTTCAGAGGAGATGTCTGCTCATCGGAGAGAAAGACATCGAGCCGCGCCAGAAATCTGGTCGCAAACTCCTCAATGACTGCAAGGCCGAACTCCTCTTTACTCCTGAAGTGGTGATAGAAAGAGCCCTTCGGAATTCCCGCTTTTTTCAGCACGGCCCCGATTCCGGTCGCGTTGTATCCTTGGGTCGAGAACAGCTCCATCCCGACGTGGATCAGCTCAGATTTGGCATCCCGTTTCTGCATGCAGCAAGAGTAGACCGGTCGGTCTATGGAGGTCAAGTGAAAAAGGGGCCGGTCTTCTCTTGACTTAGCGCGATATCGGTTCTATGAATTTATGACTATGCTGTTCTGGCTCGGAATCTTCATTCTTCTCGCTGACATCCTGATCGGTTTCGAGGTCCTCACCGGCAGTCGAAAGATCCGATTTTTACGCGATATTGCCCCGATCGACCCTGGGCAGGCTCCGCGGATTTCGCTCATCGCCGCGGCGCGAAACGAGGAGCGCAACATCCGCGCAGCCCTGCAGTCGCTGTTGGCCCTGGATTACCCCCAACTCCAGGTGATCGTCGTCAATGATCGCTCCGAAGACAGGACCGGCGCCATCCTCCAGGAGATGAGCGCTGCCGATCCGCGCCTTGAAATCGTCCATATTGCCGAACTTCCCGACGACTGGCTGGGTAAAAATCATGCATTGTGGCAGGCAAGCCAAAAGGCCACAGGCGAGCTGCTGCTCTTTACCGACGCCGATGTCGTGATGGCCCCGGACACTCTGGCCCGAGCCGCGGGCTGCCTGCAGCAGGAGGGGATCGATCACCTGGCGGTCACTCCCGAGGCACGCATGCCCAGCCTCTTTCTTAATATGTTTGGGGCCGCATTCGGTCTCTTTTTCGGCATGTTCACCCGCCCCTGGAAAGCGGGCGATCCCAACAGCCGCTGTCATATCGGGATCGGCGCATTCAACCTGGTGCGGGCCGAACCCTACCGCAGGGTTGGCGGTCACAAAACCATCGCGCTTCGCCCGGACGATGATCTCAAGCTCGGCAAGATCATAAAAAAGGCCGGCTTCCGCCAGCAGCTGGTCTACGGCACCGGCCTCGTCTCTGTCGAGTGGTATGCCAGCATCCGCGAGCTGATCCGTGGCCTCGAGAAGAATCTTTTCGCCGGCACCGACTACCGCCTCTGGCTCGCCGCGGCCGGGGTCCTGTTTCACCTGATCGCCTGCATCTGGCCCTACATGGCGCTCTTCGTTACCGATGGCGCGACGTTGGCGGTTTACGCGGGCTGCGTGGCGGTGATCAGCCTGATCGTCGCGGACGGCGCGCGCCTTCACGGTTTCAGCCCCTGGTACGCTTTAGGGTTTCCGCTCACCGCAGGGTTCTTCGTCTTTCTTATCGTGCGGACCGTGACCTGCAACCTGACCAAAGGGGGCATCACCTGGCGGGGCACTTTTTATCCTCTCTCCAAACTGCGGAAAAACCGGGTCTGAGCGCCCTGGCCGCCCTGGCGAACATGAAATACCCTGCATTTATCAGAGAAAATCCGCCGCTGGCTCTGTATGCGCCGCTGGCGACCGCGACATCCGGCTTCGGCCAGACGTTTTTCGTCTCTATTTTCGGCGCCGGGATCCGCGCTGAGTTCTCGTTGACCAACAGCGCGTACGGCCTCTATTACGGTCTGGCGACACTCTGTTCGGCGCTGCTGCTGCTCAGACTCGGAGGCCTGGTGGATCGCTGGGCGCTGTGGCGGGTGACCCTGTTGGCCGTTCTGCTGCTGTGCGCGGGGTGCCTGGTACTCGGTCTGGCGCCGCACTGGGGTCTTCTGATTCCGGGCTTTCTGCTGATCCGCCTGGGCGGGCAGGCCATGCTGTCTCATCTGGGAATGACCGTGGCCGGCCGGTATTTTCTGCAGAGCCGGGGGCGGATCATGGCCCTGACCGCCGCGGGTTTTCCGCTGGCGGAGGCTACGCTGCCGGCCGCGGCCAGCCTGATCCTGATCAACTCGGGCTGGCGGTTGCCGTGGCTGGCGGCCGCCGGGTTTCTGCTGCTGGTCGCCTTGCCCGTCCTGCTGTCGCTGGCGCGACAGGCGGCGCATCCGGCAGAGACGGAGAGGGAATCTGTCGCAGACGGCAGGCCGAGTCTGACCCGCAGCCAGACTCTCAGAGACCCGGGGTTCTATCTGATCCTGCCCGCCGCCCTGGTCACCCCGTTCACCGTGACCGCGATTATTTTTCATCAGGCTGCGATCGCCGAGATCCGCCACTGGCCGACGGAGGTCGTCGGCCTGGCCTTCAGCGGCTTTGCGCTGGGCCATTTTGCCAGCCTTTTCCTGGCCGGCCCGCTGATCGACCGCTGGGGAGCGCAGCGCTCTCTGCCGCTGGCCCTGGCTCCCTTGTTCAGCGGCCTGCTGGTCCTGGGCCTGACGGATGCGCTCTGGACGCCCTACCTTTATCTGGCGCTGACCGGAGCGACGCTCGGCGCCGTGGGAGCCGCTTCAGGGGCCCTCTGGCCGGAGCGTTACGGAACCCGGTACATCGGCGCCATTCGCTCCGTGGCCCAGGCGGCGATGGTCTTTTCCACGGCCGTGTCCCCGTTTCTCATCGGCGCGCTCCTCGACGCCGAACTGTCCCCATCCGTGGTGGCGCTGGTTCTGGCGGCGCTGGTTGCGCTCTGCGCGTCGCTGGTCGCGCTGGTGCGACCGGCGAGGCGATAAGTCGGGCGCAAAGGCTCAAAAAAAGGAAGTTTTTACTTTGAAAGGCAGGCATCCAGCGCCGAATAAAGCTCCTTTATCTGAACAGGCTTTGTCAGTACCCGATCCATCCCGGCTCTCAGGCAGTCCTCCTTAACTTCGCGAAGCGCATGGGCCGTGAGGCCGATGATGCAGGTGCGCTTTTCGTTCTCGGACTCCTTTTCGCGGATGATCCGGGTCGCCTCCATGCCGCTCATCTCCGGCATCTGCATGTCCATTAATATCAGATCAAAACGGCCGCCCTCCCATTTTTGCAGTGCTTCCCTGCCGGTTTCGGCGATATCGACCTGCCAGCCCTTCGAAGCCAGCATCAACGTGATCAACTCCTGAATCATCGGGTCGTCTTCGGCCACCAGGATGCGCGCTCCGGGTGGTTTCTCTATGGGGACATCCTGCGCGGTCTCGGCCGCTTGGAGGTGTTTCCTCGTTTTCAGCGGCAGGGTAAAGGTGAAGACGCTTCCTTCTCCTTGACGGTTCTGCACAAAGATCTCCCCGCCCATAAGCTCCACAAGTCCTTTGGAGATGGCCAGGCCCAGTCCGGTCCCGCCGTACTGCCGGGTTGACGAGGCGTCCACCTGGCTGAAGCTCTCGAAGAGCCGCGCGTGTTTTTCCTCCGGGATACCGATGCCGGTATCGATCACGGCAAACTCCACAAGCTGCTTGCGCAATTGCACGCGGACGCGAATCTCGCCTTCCCGGGTGAACTTCACCGCGTTGCCGATCAGATTCGTGAATACCTGGCCCAGCCGGTCGGGGTCGCCGACCACGATCTGCGGGACATCGGGCGCCACATCCATTTCGAGGCGCAGGTTTTTCTCCCGGGCGGGCAGGTCGAAAAGGTGGACCGCCTCGCGCACGAAGTTGCGAAGATCAAACGGCTCGTCCTCGATGTCCACTTTGCGCGATTCAATCCGTGAAAAGTCGAGGATATCGTCGATCAGGCAGCGAAGGCGCCTGGCCGATTGATCAGCCATGCCCAGCAGGTGGCGCCGCTCCGGGTGACGATCGATCTGAAGTAAGTGCTCGATAGCGGCCATGAAAATGGTCATGGGCGTGCGGATCTCGTGGCTCATGGTAGCCAGAAATTCCCCCTTGGCCCGGCTGGCCTCTTCGGCGGCGGTTTTGGCATCCCGGATTGCCTGTTCGGCCTGCTTGCGCTCGACAATGTTTTCGATGACGGCGATTTCATAGTCGGGCTGGCCCTGGGAGTCGCGTACGAGCGAAAGAGTCAGTCGCGCCCAGGCGTGGTGGCCGTCCTTGTGAACGAAACGTTTCTCTACCGAATAGTTGTCCAACTCGCCGGCCGCCATGCGCCGGAAAGGAATGAGGTCGAGATCCAGGTCTTCGGGATGGGTTATCTGCGGCCAGGGCGTGGCACGCATCTGCTCGGGGGAGTAGCCGAGCATGCGACATAACGCGTCATTTACATCGATCCAGCTCCCGTCGCTGAATCTGACCCGCCCCATGCCGGTCGCCGCCTTCTCGAAGACCGCGCGGAATTTTTCTTCGCTCGCGCGCAGCGCCTCCTCGGCCTCTTTGCGGTCTGTGATATCGATGTTCATGCCGACCCACTTGAGGATGTGACCCGCAGCATCCCTGATCGGTGCGGAATGCACATGCGTCCACCGCCACCGGCCGCCTGGGCTGCGAAGGCGAAACTCGAGATCGACGTTGCGCTCAGCCGCCACCGCTTCGCGCCACTCTCGCTCGGCAAACTCTCGGTCTTCGGGGTGAACGGCGTTTACCCAGCCGTCGCCAAAAAAGTCCTCTTCCGTCTGCCCGGTATAGGCACGCCATACGGACTGGTCTTTCACGGGGACGCCACCGGGATTGGTTTCCCAGACCGCCTGGGCAGAAGCTTCCATCAGGACCCGGAAGCGCTCCTCGCTCTCGCGCAGCGCCGCCTCGGTCCGCTGGCGCTCGGTGATGTCCGCAACGAGCCCAATTATCCGGCCCTTGCGTCCTTTTTCACCCGGGTACTTCCGGCCCTGCGCCTCGATCCAGCGGACAGCTCCGTCCGCCCTCTGAATGCGGCAATTGAAATGCCAGTCTTTGCTGCTGGAAATGGCCGCTTTAAATTTTTGGTTCACCTCTTCCCGATCCTCAGGCAGGACATGGTCGAGAAAAATTTCATAAGTCCACTCCGGCAGCAAAGAATCGTAGCCGAAAATCCGATCGTGCTCCAGAGTGCGCCAGTCGCTTTTATCGCCGAGTTTGAGTTCCCAGACGCCCATCTGCGCTGATTCCAAAGCCATTTCAAGGCGTTGTTCACCGATGCGCACGGCCTCTTCCATCTGCTTGCGCTGGGTGAAATCCTCGATAATGGCGACGACCTGAAGCGGCTTCCCCAAGCTGTCCCGGCGCGTGGTGACGCTGGTCCGCACCCAGAGGATCTTGCCATCCCTGCGCACATAGCGCTTCTCGAAGAAAAAGGCGGGAATTTCGCCCGCCATCAGGCGGCGCCATTCATTCAGGTTCTTTTCCAGGTCATCAGGATGGGTGATATCTTTGAACGTGAGGTCAGGGACAAGTTCCCGGGCGTCGTAGCCGATCATGCGGCAGTAGGCAGCGTTCACCTCGAGAAAGTGCCCCTCGGGGTCGGTGATGGTCATGCCGACAGGAGCGTGGGCAAACGCCTCCCTGAAATGATTTTCGCTCTCCTTTTCCTGCACCTGCGCCAGAGCCGCATCGCGCTCCTGTTCAAGCCGGCGGATTTTCTCTTCAAGAACAGATATGCGGGATTCTGCTGTGGTCATCGCGGCTTTCCTGCGGCGTGCGCAACTGAATCGAATGGAGTTGAGGTGATCTGAAAATTCTCATAACGGCACGCCGGGAGGGCCAACCTCCCAGCAGTCTGTCGGACTATCCATGAGCCGGCTGCAAATCCGGCTGTTTGGCCCATATTTCAGCTCCTTTTTGGTCCATAGCTACGGCTATAAACCTGCAAATGAGCTAAAATCTGTTCTCAAACATCCAAATTTTCGCATCGGCCCGTATAGTCCGACCGACTGCTAGTGTCCCGTGCGGTTAGTAGCATCAATTAATTCTGAGTCATTTTGGTCGCTGTCAAGGCGCGCCGACGTAGGCATAGCCAGAGCTAAGCCGAGGAGGCGCAACGCCGAGAGCGGGCAAAAGGGCCAGAATTAGAAAAGGGAACTAGCCGCACGGGGCACTAGATCCGCAATCTTTTTAATTTTAATTGATTTTCGCTGGAATGTACAGTAGGCGGGCTGGCTACCATGGATTCTGCGGCCACCTGGGCGCCTCCTTATGACGATGCGCCCGCGGCTTCTGCTTTTGAGGTTTTCCCGATTGATCTGAACCGCCGAAAAGTATATATTTACCGCTCCCTTATCTGATCCCGCGAGGCGGCCTTGTTCGGGTCGATCCGCGGCGGACTGATACAGATTTTTTGATCCCTGCTCCATTCCAGAAGGTCCCATGTTTCGATTCCTGCACGCAGCCGACCTGCACCTCGACAGTCCCCTCAGGGGGCTGGAAAGCTATCCTGATGCGCCCGTGGAACAGATCCGCGGAGCGACGCGGCGTGCGCTTGAGAACCTGGTCGATCTGGCCATCGAAGAGCAGGTGGCCTTCGTTCTGATCGCCGGGGATCTCTATGACGTCAGCTGGAAGGACTATAACACCGGCCTATTCTTCACCCAATGCATGGCCAGATTGGATGAAGCCGGCATTCCGGTTTTCGTGATCTCCGGCAATCATGACGCGGCCAGCGTCATTACAAGGGCGCTGCGCCCGCCGCAGAACGTCCGGCTTTTTTCCACCAGACATCCGGAGACGCAGCGCCTGGAGACGCTCGGTGTTGCTATTCACGGCCAGGGCTACCAGGTAAGCGATACCCGCGACGATCTGGCGGCCGCCTACCCGGTGGCCGAGCCGGGCCTGTTCAACATCGGCCTTTTGCATACCGCCCTCACCGGGCGCGTCGGGCATGAATCCTACGCGCCGACCACCCTCGATGTTCTCAAAGGGAAGGGATACGACTACTGGGCCTTGGGTCACGTGCATCAGCGCGAGGTCGTCTGCGAGTCGCCCTGGGTGGTTTTTCCCGGCAACCTTCAGGGCCGGCACATTCGCGAGACCGGCACGAAAGGATGCACTCTGGTCACGGTCGATGAGGGGAGGGTGACCGGGGTCGAGCACCGCGAGATCGACGTGCTGCGCTGGCAGGAGTGCCGGGTCGACCTGAGTGGATGCGACAGTCAGGACGTTCTCTTCCGCCAGGTGCGCCAGAGCCTGCAGACGGCCCGGGATCTCGCAGACGCCCGCCCGCTGGCCGTGCGCCTGATCCTTGCCGGCGAATGTTCGATGCACGGCTGGCTGCACCAGGACGTTCCCCGCTGGACCCAGGAATGCCGCAATCTTGCCATCGACCTGGGCGATGTGTGGCTCGAGAAGGTACGTATCGAAACCCGCCCCGAACAGAACCTTGAGGACCTGCTTGCGCAGGACTCGCCCCTGTCCAGCCTCGCCCGCGCCGTTCAGGATCTGCGCCTCGCCGATGAAACCTTTGCGCGGATTCCCGAGTTGGCCGAATTGCAGGCCAAGCTTCCCCCTGAGCTCGCTGGCGCAGAAGAGCCCATCGCTCTGAGCTGCGGCGACGAGCGCGCCCGCCTGCAGGAAGACGTGCGCGCGCTTCTTCTTGGCAGGCTTTTGCGCCAGGGGAGGGATGAATGAGAATCAGGCGCCTCGAACTCAAGGCCTTCGGGCCGTTCACCGACCGGGTACTCGCGTTTCCCGGCGATACGCCCGGCCTGCACGTGATCTACGGGCCGAACGAGGCCGGCAAAAGCAGCACTCTGCGCGCCCTGACTGCGCTTCTTTACGGGTTTCCCGAGCGCACGAGCGATAACTTTCTCCATCCCAACGATCAGCTTCTGGTCGCCGGGCTTCTCGAAAATGGCCGCGGGGAAGAGCTCTATTTCGCCCGGCGCAAAAAGCGCAAGGCCGATCTGCTCGATGCCGCCGGCAATCCCCTGGACCCCATGCAGCTCGCGAGCCTGCTGCAGGGCATCGGCCAAGAGGCGTTTCTCCACCTGTTCGGACTCGATCATGAAACCCTTGTCAATGGCGGCACCGCGATCCTCCAGGAGAAGGGCAGCGCTGGAACCACACTGTTCTCCGCCGGTACGGGAATCGCCTCGTTGCGCCAGATTCTCACGGATCTACGCAGCGAAAGCGACGAGATCTTCAAGGGCCGGGCCTCGAAACCGCATCTCAACGCAGCGCTTCGCGAACTGAACGCACTGAAGAGCGAGATCCACAAGGCCTCGCTCTCCGGCCGCGAGTACCAGGGGCACGACAAGGCCCTGCGTCAGGCCAAAAAAGAGCTCGAACAGGCGCAGGTACGCCGCGGCGAACTTTCGCGCGAGCAGCGCCGCCTCGAGCGCATCCGGCAGGCCCTCAAGCCTCTGGGCGTGCGCAGGCAGCTGCGGGCGCAGCTTTGCGAGATCGGAGAAGTGCGCCCTCTGCCGGATGATTTTTCCGACCGGCGCAAAGACAGTCAGCACCGACTACGCGCCGCCGGCCAGACGCTCGCCGCCGCGACGCAGCGACTGGAGGATCTGAAGCAAAAGAGCGCCGCGATCGATCTCAACACCGCGCTTCTCGATCAGAGCAAAACGATCGCGCACCTGACCCAGCGCCTGGGCGAATACCGCAAGGGGTTATCCGATCTTCCCCTTCTCGAAGGCAAGCGGGTGCAGGCCAAAACCGAGGCGGGCAACAGCCTGGACAGAATCCGCCCCGACCTCTCTCTGGAACAGGCCGATACGCTGCGCCCCCTTTTGCGCAGGCGCCGAGGCATCAAAGATCTGGGCGGCAGGCTCCCTCTGCTGCAGGAGAAGGCCGAAAGCACCCGCCGCAGGCTCAGTGACCTGCAGGGGGAGAAAGAGACAGCCCGAGCGGAGCTGAAAGGCTTCCCCCCGCTCCGGGATTTAACGCCTCTCAAGACCGCCATCGCCAGAGTCCAGGCTCTGGGGAACATTGATCGGGAGCATGCCGCCTGCAATCGCGATCTGCATACGCGCCAGTCGAATTTTGCCAGCGAACTCAAGCGCGCCGGACTCTGGAGCGGGACGGCCGAGGAGCTGCTCGTCCTTGGCCTGCCTCTGGCAGAGACGATCGAGCGCTTCGTCAAAGAATCACGCAGCCAGGAGGACGAACGCAAAATTATCCAGAAAGAGCGCCATGAGTTGGGTCAGGAGAAAAAGCGTCTGACTCTCGAGATCAGCGCCATCGAAAAAGCCGGCGACGTTCCGACTGAAAAAGAGCTCGCAGATCTGCGCGCGCACCGCGACCGGGGGTGGCAGATGCTGCGGCGGCAGTGGCTGAACGGAGAGGATATAAGCCTCGAGAGCCGCGCCTATCATGAGAATCTTACTCTGCCGGAGGCTTACGAGCAGTCCGTCAACCAGGCGGACGCGACGGCTGACCGCCTGCGCCGCGAGGCGGGAAGGGTGCACAAGTATGCCCATCTGGTCGCCCGCGCCGAAAGCATCGCTTCCACTTTGCAGGAGATCGACAAACAGGAAACGACCCTTGAGGCACGATCCAGAGAATTTCAGGACCGCTGGCGGCAGGGATGGCAGACGTGCGGTATCGTGCCCCTGTCGCCGGAAGAGATGTCCGGATGGCTCGGGCGCATCGAGCAGTTGCGTATCAAGGCCGGTCAGATCGTGGACGAGCAGGGCAGGGTCGCGGCCCTGGAGAAAGAGCGCAGAGAAGTTCTTGAGAATCTGCGCGAAAACCTGGCTTCCCTGCACGCACCGATCCCCGGCGGCGAGGCGCTGGCACCCGTGCTCAAGGTCGCCCTGGGGTTCCAGGAGCACGCGGAAAAAGCGGAACGCAGGCGCCAGTCCCTGCAGGACCAGCTCGCAGAGCTGGATAAAGTCATCGCCTGCGCTGTGCGTGATGCCGAACAGGCGCAGCAGTCCCTCGCCGATTGGCAGGGGGAATGGAGAGAGGTGCGCGAAGAACTGGGCCTTGGCAAAAAAGAGTCGCCCGAGGACGTCGAGGATTTTTTCGAGGGGCTTCTGGCCTGCCTGAACCAGCTCGAAAAAGCCGATGAGTACCACAAGCGCAGCGCCGGCATCCGGCGCGATTCCGGCCAACTGACCAGAGAAGTGCAGGCCTTGTTGCAGCGCGTCGCCCCCGAGCTGGTCTCACTGCCCCTTGATCAGGCGGTGGAACAGGTCGGGGGGCTGCTCTCACGCACCCGCGAGCAGGAAGCCACCCTGCTGTCCTACCGCGACGGCATTGCCCAAACCGAAAATGAGATCCGCTGCGCCACAGCTGACCAGCAAAAATCCGCAGCTCATCTCGCCGAACTCTGCGCTCTGGCCGGCTGCGCGCACCAGGAGGGTCTGGAAGAGGCCGAGCGGCGCTGGCAGGAGAGCCAGCGCCTCGAAGAGCGCATCGCGGCGGAAGATGAGCGACTGCTCGAACTGGCCGGCGGGCAGCCGCTGACCGAATTCGAAGACCAGGTGGCCGGGATTGACCCGGACGCGCTTCCAGATCAGTTGCGCACGCTCACCGAGGACTTAGAACTGGTCAATCAGCGCATCAGCGAACTCTCCGAAAGCATCGGGATCGAGCGCGGAGAACGGGCCCGCATGAACGGCAGCGCAGAGGCGGCGCAAAAAGCCGAGCAGGCCGAAGAGAAACTGGCCGAGATTCGCAGACTGGCCAATCATTACACCTGCCTGCAGATCGCGGCCAAGGTGCTCGAGGATGAGATCGAACGCTACCGGGCCGAGAACCAGGATCCGGTATTGAAGCTTGCCAGCGGGTATTTTGCCGAGCTGACCCTCGGTTCCTTCGAGGGGCTGCGAACCGATGTCGACGAAAAGGGCGAGCAGGTGATCGTCGGCCTTCGCGGCGAGGGCGGAGAGAGGGTCGTGGTCGATGCGATGAGTTCGGGCACTCGTGATCAGCTTTTTCTCGCCTTGCGCCTGGCCTCGCTGGAGCATCGGCAGGAGCAGGGCGAGGCGATGCCGTTTATCGTCGACGATATCCTGATCAATTTCGATGAGGCGCGCTCGGAGGCGACTCTCAAAGCCCTGGCACGGCTGGCGGTAAAGAACCAGGTGATCCTGTTCACACATCACCGGCAGGTTGCGGAGCTGGCCGAAGGGTCTGAGGCGCAACTGATCTCCCTGGTTTAACTTTCAGCATTTGGACTCCCTTCAGAAGGGCAGGGGGTGCATATTTTTGGCTTTTTGGCTTTTTGGCTATATTGCCAAATAGCATAGGGAGACAAACATGTACCAGGACCGCAAAAGACATCTCGAAGCCCGTGCCCGGGTGCTCAAGGCCATGTCCCATCCGACGCGGCTGTTCATCATCGAGGAATTGGATAAAGAAGAGCGCTGTGTCTGCGATCTGACGGGAATGGTAGGCGCCGATGTTTCGACCATTTCGAAACATCTCTCGGTTCTCAGGCAGGCCGGTATCGTTGCCGCCGATAAGCGCGGAAATCAGGTGTTCTATCGTCTGCGCGTCCCCTGCATTCTGAACTTTTTCGGCTGCGTCGAATCCGTGCTGGAGTCACAGTTTCAGGAGCAGGCTGCCTTTTTGGAGAACGTCGGGGCTTAATCCCTGTTTTTTTGCCTGGTAATTTGGCAAATAGGCCAAATAAGAAAATTATATCCGGAGTCGCCTTTTTATGAATTGGTCCCGAGAGTGGAAGCCGCTGGCGGCGATTATTGCCGTTTTCATCACCTGCTATTTTCTGCCGATTGAATGGCTGCGGCAGTCGCAGCGACTGGAAAATGCCGTTTGGGAATCGTTGCATCTGGTGAAATGGTACGCTCAGGAGCACGTGCTGCTCTGCTTGGTGCCGGCTTTCTTCATCGCCGGCGCGGTGGGGGTCTTCGTCAGCCAGGCGGCGGTCATGAAATACCTGGGACCCAAAGCGAACAAGATCCTCGCCTACGGGGTGGCGTCGGTATCCGGGAGCATTCTTGCGGTCTGTTCCTGCACCATTCTGCCTCTTTTTGCCGGCATCTACCGCATGGGGGCGGGGCTGGGGCCGGCAAGCGCGTTTCTTTACTCCGGGCCGGCCATCAACATTCTGGCCATTGTTCTTACCGCCGCCGTTCTCGGTCCTCAGATGGGGATTGCGCGAGCGGTGGGGGCGGTCGTTTTCGCCGTGGTCATCGGTCTGCTCATGCATTTTTTCTTCCGCAGAGAGGAGATGGACAAGATGGAAGCGGCAGCGGCCATGCCCGAACCGGAGGTGAGCCGACCGCTGTGGCAGAACGTGCTCTACTTCGGAAGCATGGTCGGCATCCTGGTTTTTGCCAACTGGGGCAGGTCGGAGGATCCGAGCGGGTTGTGGCATGCCATCTATCAGGCAAAATGGACTCTCACCGGGTTGCTCGCCCTGGCGCTGGCGGTCATTCTGGTCGCCTGGTTCAATGTCGGCAAATGGCGGATGTTGGTTGCCGGCCTGCCGATTGCGGTGCTTGCCTTCGCCGTGCCGCAGCATCCGTCTCTGGCCTTTGTCGCCGGCGCCGTCGGGCTTTCCGTATTAACGGCCACGGCCCAGGAGGAAGGCGGGGAGCTGAGCGAGTGGTTCGACACCACCTGGGATTTCGCGAAAAAGATTCTGCCTCTGCTGTTCTTCGGCGTGCTGATCGCCGGCGCGCTGCTCGGCCGGCCCGATCACGAGGGGCTGATCCCATCCGGCTGGGTTGCCGGGTTGGTCGGCGGCAACTCTCTATGGGCCAATCTCTTCGCGTCGGTGGTCGGGGCGTTCATGTATTTCGCCACTCTGACCGAGGTGCCGATTCTGCAGGGCTTGATGGGCGCGGGGATGGGGAAAGGACCGGCGCTGGCGCTGCTGCTGGCCGGACCGGCATTGAGCCTGCCCAACATGCTGGTGATCCGCAGCGTCATGGGAACCAAGAAGACTCTGGTTTTCGTTACGCTGGTGGTCGTCATGGCGACAATTTCCGGATTGATTTTCGGTGCGTTTTTTGACTCGTAGGGGCGATGCGTGCATCGCCCTGGGCACGGCACGCCGTGCCCCTACATGGGTGATCGTGCTTTATCGGCGGGGCGATGCTGTTTTCGCCGTTGACGTCATTGTTCCGTAGGGGCGATGCGTGCATCGC
>JAGXHK010000063.1 GCA_024636255.1 Desulfuromonadales bacterium
ATGCCTTCGAGTCCCTGCTCGGTCAGAAAGACCCAGTCGCGCAGTTTCTCGAGAGGGGCGAAATCGAACGTGTCGAGCCCGAAGCCGCCGAAGGAGACCAACCCGACCCGCTTGCCGGGAGGGATCTGCAGCAGGGCGCGCACGGCGAAGGGGTCGCGGCGCCCGCGGCGCGCCACCAGAGGCAGGTCCTCGACCTGAGCGATATTGGGGAAATCACCGTAAAAGGGCAGGCGCAGCAGTAGGGAGGCATGCCGGTAATCGGCGGCGACCGCGTCGAGGACGTCCTGGTAGCCCGGGTGGCGTTCGGCCAGATCCTGATAGATCCAATCCCAGGTAAAGTTGCTCACCCCCACCGCGGGTATCTCGGCCCGCGCGGCCGCGGCGAAAGCCGCAGGCGGGATATCGGCTACGGCCAGGCTGATGCCGTCGCGGCGCAGCAAAGCGCTCTCATCCTCGACCCGCCGTTTTTTTTCGGGCAGAAACGCGCGGTAGGCCCGCAGGGTTTCTTCTTCGCGCATGCGCAGGCTGTCGCGCTGCAGAACGCCAAGATCAAGAACAGCATGGCGGATCGGCACCGCCGGGTCGAGAAAACCGCGCAGGAACCAGGCGTGGGCGTTGGAGACCACATCGACCTCGATGCGCGGATGCCGCTGCCGCAGGGTGTTGATGATCTGGCAGGAGCGGCTGGCATGGCCAAGGCCATGGCCGCTGATGTAGTAACGGATTTTTGGCATGGAAAGGATAAATAGCACAGCCGCCGGGACGGAGACAAGCGCAATGCAACGGGAAAATAATCGCCGTTAATACCGGTTCAGCCAGGGTCTGCCCGTCAACACGGCTGCGCTGTGCGCGCTATCGGGTCGGGAATCTGACTTCTCTGTGCCTGGTCGTTCATGAAAACCGCTGAAAAGATTAAAGGGCAATTCCTTTTCGCTGCTCCTTCGGGGCAGGGCACAGGAATTGCTAACCATTATTTTATCTTCATTTCCGATGCGGGCTTTGGCTTTTTCGGCTTTTCAGTGCAGCGCTCTTCAGGAGGAAACTTCCCACCCCGATCACAGTGAGGTGTTGCGAATGTTTCTTTTTACCCGGTTTTTTCTCATCATTGCGACTCTGGCCCTGTCCTTGCCGCCCTCCGCTGAGGCCAGCCTGAATACGGCTGATCGCGTGGTGGTAATCAAGCAGGAGCGCCGGCTCTATCTCTACCGTGGAGATAAGGTGCTGCGCAGCTATCGCATTTCTCTGGGCGGCAATCCCGTCGGCCACAAACTGCGCCAGGGAGATCAGCGCACCCCCGAGGGACGCTACCTGCTCGACTGGCGCAACCCTGAAAGTCGCTTCTATCGCTCGATTCGCATCAGCTATCCCAATCAGCAGGACCTTGAGCGGGCCCGCGCACAGGGATTTTCTCCGGGCGGGGCGATTATGATTCACGGCCTGCCGAACAAATACGCCGAAGCTCCGGAACTATTCGCGGACCTGGACTGGACTGAGGGATGCATCGCGGTCAGCAATCAGGCGATGGACGAAATCTGGCGCATGGTCGCCGATACCATCCCGATCGAAATCCATCCCTGAATGATCGAAATCGTTCCCGCAGGGGTTGTATCTGCGGGGCGTCCGGGCTAATATCGTAGATATCGGAGTTGTCGGAATTTTTCCACGAAAACCATCATAGGCGGTTTTGCCGGGGAATTTATAAAGATGCATGAAGCCGTACATGAAGCGCCTCAGGTTTCCCCGCAGGCTGGGGAAAACGAGGAGAAAGACGAGAAGACTCCCGGTATCGCCGGGATGTTCAGCCGCACCGAAAGGAAGACCTTTTTCATCAACTACCTGATCATCATGATGGTGATCGAAGGTCTGATTTTTTTCGTCAGTTTTGTCAGCCACCTGGCGGGGGAGGTCGGCGTCTTTCCCTGGAAGCCCTATATGTTTGCCGCTTTACTGACCCCGGTGGCGATCACCTTCGTTTTCGGCCTGATCACACTGGCGTTCAATCAATACTTTCTGCAGACCCCGCCCGCGCACGACGGCGTGGACAGCAAAGTGTTCAAGGCAGGGCCGGCCAGCGGCAGTAAGCTGCAGACCTTTTTCGACGTGATCCATCGCGTTCCTTTTCTGCTCAGCATGCTGATGCTGATGCTGATGCTGGGCGTGGTCTACAAGATGGATGCGATCACCCTGTTTATTGCCCAGACCGGAGAGCGGGCGACCCGCTATCTGCTCATCTCCGGCGGAGTTCTGCTGGCCGTGGCGGCGGTGCTGATCCTGACCTGGCTGCTGCTGAGTTATCATCTGCGCAAGAAAAAGCTGGCCCTGAGCTATGAATACCGGCGCGACGTCATGGAGCGCACCGGAATGGTGATTCTCGATGACGAGACGGTCCTCGATCGCGAGGGGCGGCCTGTCGAGTTGCCCGCTCGGGGGAGTTCGGGCCTCCCCGGCACGCAGAAGGGCGGAATGAAGGTCCTGCCTCCCCTTGCCGAGGATTGAAAAAGCACCCAAGCGCTCTGCAGCAAAAAAGCCAGGCCTGATCAGCCTGGCTTTTTTGCGTCCGGAGAGATGGGGCAGGATTCAGATGCTGCGCAGGCGCATCGCCTCGCGAAAGAGGTTGAGGTAGCGCTGAGCGCTTCGCTCCCAGGTGAATCGCTGAGCCATGCCGTTTTGAATCAGGGCGGCGAGCCCCTCTTTGTCGTTGTACCAGGTGTGTGTCGCCCAACCGATTGTATCGAAGAGTGCGTCGGCGCTCAGATCGGTGAGCTTGAAACCGGTACCGGTACGGCTGCGCGGTGCGAAATTGACCACGCTGTCGTCGAGGCCGCCGGTTGCGCGAACGATGGGCGGGGTGCCGTAGCGCAGGCTGTACATCTGGTTTAAGCCGCACGGCTCGAAGCGCGAGGGCATCAGGAAAAAATCGGCGCCCGCCTCGACCTGGTGCGCCCGGGTGTTGTCGTAGCCGATAAAGGCGGCGAATTTCTCCGGATATGCGGCGGCGATGTCGCCGAAGTAAAAATGCGACCAGGGTTCGCCGTTGCCGACGAGGACGAACTGCAGATCGAGCGTGAGAATGCGATGAATCGCCTCGGCCAGCACGTCGACGCCTTTTTGTTTGACCAGGCGCGAAACCAGGCCGATCAGGGGGACATCGTCGCGTTCGGGCAGTCTGAAGGTGCGCTGCAGATCGCTTTTGCACAGCGCCTTGCCGGACAGATCGTCGGCCGAGTAATTGGCGGCCAGGTGGGGATCGATCTCCGGATTCCATTCCTCGTAATCAACGCCGTTGAGAATGCCGCGCAGCTTCCAGGCGCAGTCGTGCACGACCCCCTCGAGGCCGAAGCCGTAGGCCGGGGTCTGAATCTCGCGGGCATACCCTTCACTGACCGTGTTGAGTTGGGTGGCATGGTAGAGACCGCCCTTGAGCAGGTTGACCTGGTCGTGCATTTCGAGTTCGAGGGGATTGAAATGACCCCAGCCGATTCCAAGCACATCCATGAGCCCTTTGAAGGCCCAACCCTGGTGCTGCATATTGTGCAAGGTGAGTACGCTGGCCGCCTGCCCCACCCAGGGGTCGTGGCGGCAGACGGTGTTGAGCAGCACGGGAATGACTGCTGTCTGCCAGTCGTGCACATGAACCACGTCGGGGCGAAACTCGATCATTCGGCACAGCTCGAGCGCCCCGCGTGAGAAAAAGGTAAAGCGCAGATCGTTGTCGGGGTAGCCTTCACCGTCCTCCTCGTAGATCCCCGTGCGGCCGAAATAGGGCGCATGGTCGATGAAGTAGATCGGTATCTGCGTCTCGGGCATGGTCCCTTCGTAGACGATCGCCCGCTGCTCGCCCATAATCCCCATGGGCACAGTGAGCTCCCCGGGCAGGCGGCGCAGTCCGAGCGCCTCCCGATCGATGCTCGCGTAGCGCGGCAGGACCACGCGCACCTCTGCTCCGGCGCGCTCCAGATAGCGGGGCAGGGCGCCGACCACGTCGCCGAGACCACCCGTTTTGACAAAAGGTGCCGCTTCGGAGGCGGCGATCAGAATTTTGGGTTGTTCGGCCATTTCTTCTGTCCTGTCTTCGATCATGGGTAAAGTTCTTTGCGGCCCAGTTTATCAGAAAAAAGGCCGGAGTCTGAGCTCCGGCCGTAGTTTGTTTGCGCTGAAAGAAAGAGAACGTCAGGGTTTCCAGACTTTGAGCAGGGCTTCGGCCATTTCCGCCGGGCTGTCGGCCACCGATATTCCGCAGTCGCGCAGAGCGGCTTTCTTCTCTTCCGCGCCTCCCTGGCCACCGGAGATGATGGCGCCGGCGTGTCCCATGCGCTTGCCTTTGGGCGCAGTGGCGCCGGCAATGAAGGCGGCGACCGGCTTGCTCATATTCTCCTTGACGAACTGGGCCGCCTCTTCCTCTGCGGCGCCGCCGATCTCGCCGATCATGATGACGGCCTTGGTGTCGGGATCTTCCTCGAACAACCGCAGGCAGTCGACGAAATCGGTGCCGTTGACCGGGTCGCCGCCGATGCCGACGCAGGTGGACTGACCGATCCCTTGGGTGCTGAGCTGCCAGACGGCTTCGTAGGTCAGGGTTCCCGAGCGCGACACGATGCCGATCGGGCCGGGTTGGTGTATGTAGCCGGGCATGATGCCGATCTTGCACTGCTCGGGGGTGATCACTCCCGGGCAGTTGGGGCCGACCAGGCGGGTTTTTTTCCCGCACATGAAGCTCTTGACGGTGATCATGTCGAGCACCGGGACCCCCTCGGTGATGCAGCAGACCAGATCGAGGCCGGCCTCGACCGCCTCCATGATGGCATCGGCCGTGCCGACCGGCGGCACATAGATGACCGAGGCATTGGCGCCGGTCTTCTCGACCGCCTCTTCAACCGTATCAAAGACCGGGAAGCCGTCGATCTCGGTTCCGCCTTTGCCTGGAGTGACTCCACCCACCATCTGCGTGCCGTATTCGCGGGCTTTCTGGGCATGAAACAGGCCGGTGGATCCGGTAATCCCCTGGGTAATGACTTTGGTGTTCTTGTCGACCAGTATACTCATTTTGCTCTCTCCTTAGGCGGCAACGGCTTTGACAATCTTGCGGGCGGCGTCCGACATGCCGTCGGCGGCGATGATGTTCAGCCCCGATTCGGCCAGCATCTGCTTGCCCTTCTCCACGTTGGTCCCCTCGAGCCGGACCACCAGCGGGACTTTGACGCCGATTTGCTTGGCGGCCTCGATGATTCCCGTGGCGATGATGTCGCACTTCATGATCCCGCCGAAGATGTTGACCAGAATTCCCTTCACATTGGCATCGGAGAGAATGATCTTGAAGGCCTCGGTCACGCGCTCGATGGTGGCGCCGCCGCCGACATCGAGAAAGTTTGCCGGATCCCCGCCGAAATGCTTGATGATATCCATGGTCGCCATGGCCAGGCCGGCGCCGTTGACGAGGCAGCCGATATTGCCGTCGAGAGCGATGTAGGAGAGATCGTACTGGGAGGCTTCGATCTCGTGCGGATCCTCTTCGTCGTAATCGCGCAGGTCGCGAATATTGCGGTGCCTGAAGAGCGCGTTGTCATCGAAGTTGAACTTGGCGTCCAGGCAGAGCAGGTCTCCCGCTCCGGTCACCACCAGCGGGTTGATCTCGAGCAGAGAGCAGTCCGACTGGACAAACGCCTTGTAGAGCCCCTGGAACATGGTGACCGCCTGCTTGACCTGGGCCCCTTTGAGGCCGAGCTTGAACGCGATCTTGCGCGCCTGGAAAGCGGCCAGGCCGGCGACCGGCTCGATCGGCTCGAAAAAAAGCTTCTCCGGGGTCGTGGCGGCGACCTCCTCGATGTCCACGCCCCCCTCGGCCGAAGCCATCAGGGTCACCTTCGAGGTCGCCCGGTCGACCAGCATCGAGAGATAGAGTTCGTTGGCGATATCGCATCCCTTCTCGACCATGACGCGCTTGACCACCTTTCCTCCCGGTCCGGTCTGGGGCGTCACCAGGGTCATGCCGAGCATCTCGCGGGCGATCTGTTTGACCTCATCGGGGGTTTTGGCAAGCCTGACCCCGCCGCCCTTGCCGCGTCCGCCTGCGTGGATCTGGGCTTTGACCACCCAAGGCCCCTCTCCCAGGCGCTTCGCCCAGTCGCGGGCCGAATTGCTGTTGTAGCAGACATGTCCGTCGGGGACGGCGACTCCGAAATTCCTCAGAATCTCCTTCGCTTGATACTCGTGAATGTTCATTCCGACCTCGCTTGCAAGGGTTAAGTGAATGAAAAAGAAAAGAGGGCCTCTTGAAAAGGTGACGCCCCGGCGGACTGCGCCATCAAAGCCACCAGAGAAGCATAGCAAGACAGATGCCAGAAGCGTATACAGGGCCAGGCCGCAGTTTTAGGGAAAATGAAATCATCCTTTCTGTGGATTTTTGCGGCAGAGGATCGCCACGAGCGGCGGAAAACGGGCTACTGGTCTTTTGGCCGTATCTCTTTGATCCGATCGACGGGAATTTCATGCCAGCTCGTTTTGCCGCGCAGGCAAATCGCTTCTTCGCTGATTTCCTTGAGAATCCCCTGGTAGGTGGCCACTGCCGTATACACAATTACCTGTTTGTCGAGAAGCTTGTCAATAGGACTGACCAATTTCTGCCTCTTTTCTGAATTCGGAAAGCATGCCTGCGGGAGGATAAAAAATGAGCCCGGTCCTTCTTGCCGTTTTTTAAGTTTAGCAAAAAGGATCGGGCTGGCCAGTGCGACCGGAAGAGGATGCGGTGATCAGATCTCGTTTTTCCCCCAGTCGGCAAGAAACTTCTTGATGCCGATATCCGTGAGGGGATGTTTGCTGAGCTGGGTGATGACGCTGTAGGGGATGGTGCAGATATCGGCGCCGGTCAGGGCCGCGCGCAGCACATGCAAAGGGCTGCGCACCGAGGCGACAATGATCTCCGATTCGTAGCCGTAATTATCGAAAATCGTACGGATCTCCTCGATCCCTTCCATGCCGTCATGACCGACATCGTCGAGGCGTCCCACGAACGGCGAAACGAAAGCGGCCCCGGCCTTGGCGGCGAGCAGCGCCTGCAGCGGCGAAAAGACCAGAGTGACGTTGGTTTTGATCCCCTCGGAAGAGAAGATCCGGGTGGCCTTCAGACCTTCCTCGGTCATGGGCACCTTGATGACGATGTTCTTCGGATTGATTTTGGCCAGCTCCTGGCCCTCGCGAACCATGCCTTCGGCATCGGTGGCGATAACCTCTGCCGAGATCGGCCCCTGGACAAGCGCTGTGATCTCGTTGAGGACATCCTTGAAGGCGCGTCCGCTTTTGGCGATCAGCGAGGGGTTGGTGGTCACCCCATCGACCAGCCCCAGGTCATGTGCCTTGCGGATTTCCTCCACATCGGCGGTGTCGATGAAAAATTTCACGGATGGTCTCCTTTCGACTCGGTTGATGAGAAATTAGGCGAAAAACTCCTTCGAATTTACGACGATCCGTGCCGATACGCGTCGCGGCACGCACGGCTGCAGAAATAGAGCCTCTTGCCGTGCTTTGTGCCCTCGATCGCCTCCCCACGCGGCACATAGGTGCCGCAATGCGGATCCTTGACCATCTCTTCGCCGTGCGCCGATCGCTTGCCTGTTCGTTTTTCAGGCTGTTGCGGCCGGCGTCCCGGCAGTGAGCGCAGAACTGCGCTGACCAGGGTGTAGCCGAGGAAAATGAGCAGGGCGAGAATCAGCAAGCGCGTCATCAGATTACCATGAGATGTCAAGGCACCGGATCTGCTGCGCCGGGTCAAGCTCGGCGAGCAGTCGGTGAGCCGGTTTGCGCAGCAAGGGGTGAACAAGCTCGGGAGCCAGATCGCAGAGCGGCGCGAGTACGAAGCGGCGCTCGTGGAGACGCGGATGCGGCACCACCAGATCGGGGTCCTCAAGGATTTCGCTGCCATACAGCAGCAGGTCGATATCCAGGGTGCGCGGCCCCCATCTTTCCACGCGCTCGCGCCCGAACTCGGTCTCGAGCCGCTGACACAGGGCCAGGAGCTCGCGTGGGGAACATGTCGTGGTCGCGGCAACAACGGCGTTCAGATAGGCCGGCTGCTCCTGCGGGCCACCGACCGCATCACTCTCATAGAGCGGCGAGCAGGCCAGCAGGTTGAGCCCCGGTGTGCGCTGCAGCTTGTCGCGTGCGGCTCGCAGGGTCTCTTCACGATCGCCGAGATTGGCGCCAAGCGCAAGAAAGGTGCTTTGCATAAGGTCGATTTTCCTGTTCAGAAACGAATGGGAATTAAACCATACATTGCGCAGAGTGGTCAACGTGCCGCGAGGCCATTCATTTCGAAAATCGCCAGAGGTGCTGGGCGGAAACGTTGAGAACGTGTTGCGAAAATTCGGCGAATCGCGTACAGATTTCTTGCAGGCTTGCGAGCGGACAGCGAGCCGGTCTGAGGGATAGATTTTCAAGACAGTATGCTCAGATGGGCCCAGGCAGTCGATTCATGCAGATCCGACAGGGCCCTTAATGTCGGAGAATAAGGCGGAGGCCACATGTTATGCAGTTTTCCCTGACCCTGGCGGTCGATGACCTGGAGCGCAGCGCGACCTTCTATCGAGATGTGCTTCTGCGCGCCACCGAACGCTTTCAACCGGCTCCCAGTCATCCGCCCCTACTGTTGCTGTGTGACGCGCCGGTGCCGATTATCCTGCGCGAGAGCCTGGCGCTCAGCGCTCTCCACCCGGCGCTGTTCCAGAACCTCGATCGGCACCCGCACGGAGTCGGCGTGGTTCTGGAGTTCACCCTGGGTGATCTTGCGCCAATCCGACGCAACATCGCGCAACGAGAGCTGCACACGCTTTATGAACTCGACGATGAGGAATTCGGCCGGCGCGAGCTGTGGCTGCACGACCCCGACGGCTATCTGGTCGTTCTGAACGAAGAGAGAGGCCCCTGAAGGTGCGCCCGTGAAGGTGCGCCCGTTGACAATGATTATCTTTTCGGGATAATTGAAAATAACATTCACCGAAGAACTCACCCTGCGGAAAAAAACGAATCGACCAACGAGAAGGATGCATGAACGGAACCGGATTTCTGGACACCCTGGGAAACCTGCGCCGGCTCTGGTCGGGGCTGGCCGACTCGCTGCGCGACAGCGAAAAACCCCCGAAGGTCGACCCCGGCCTGCCCGACGAGGACCGCCGCCGGGTGCACAAGCTGATGCGTACCTGTCTTGAGGCCCGCGGCGGCGAAGTCTCGGCCCGCATGCGCGCCGCAGCGGTGGGACAGGTCTACCTGACGCTGGACGAGACCGGCCGCCGGCGTTTTCTTGAGCTGCTGGCCGGCGATTTCGAAGTCGATCGCGAGGCTTTGCGCGATGCCGCTCTTGAGGTCCAGGCGGCCAGAAGCGAAGAGGCCTTTCAGCTTGCCCGCCAGCAGTTGCGCGATGCTCTGGTGGCGCCGCGCCAGCGGCTTCTCAGCCAGTTCAACGCGCTGCGCCAGGGGGTGAAGTTTCTCATCGAGATGCGCGCCGATCTACTCGACTGGAAGAGCGAGGATGCGCGCCTGGAGAGTCTCGACCGGGAGTTCCAGCGCCTGCTCGCCACCTGGTTCGACGTCGGTTTTCTCGAGCTGCGCCGCATCACCTGGGACTCCCCGGCCGCGCTGCTCGAGAAACTTATCGCCTACGAGGCGGTGCATGCGATCCATTCCTGGGAGGATCTGCGCAACCGGCTCGAGTCCGATCGGCGCTGCTATGCCTTCTTCCACCCGGCCATGCCCGAGGAACCGCTGATTTTCATCGAGGTGGCGCTGGTCGAGGGATTATCGGGGAGCATCCAGGATCTGCTCGATCAATCCGCGCCCGAGATGGATCCGGGAAAAGCCGATACCGCTATTTTTTATTCCATCTCGAATACGCAGAAAGGTCTGCGCGGCATCAGTTTCGGCTCGTTCCTCATCAAGTGGGTGGTGGATGATCTGCGCCGCGAATTTCCCGGGCTCAAGACCTTCTCCACGCTCTCGCCGATTCCCGGATTCATGCGCTGGCTCACGCCGGTACTCGCCGCCGACGGCGATGACCCTCTCGAAGAGCGGGCGCGGCAGGCGGTGACCGATGCGGCCGAACGCCTGCAAGTGCCCCCGCTGATCGAAGAGGTCACAGGCGTTAAGGGGTGGTGGCAGGACGAAGAGGTTGCCCAAAGTCTGCAGCAACCGCTGATCGAGTTGTGCGTCCGGTATCTGCATCAGCGCCGCTCAAACGGCGCGCCCATCGACCCGGTGGAGCGGTTCCACCTCGGCAACGGCGCCCGCATCGAGCGCATCAACTGGCTCGGCGATACCTCAGAGAACGGCATGCGCCAAGCCTGCGGACTGATGGTCAACTACCTCTACAAACTCGAGGAGATCGAGAAGAACCACGAGCGCTACGCTGCGGAAAAAGAGATCGTCGCCGCGAAAAGGGTGCGGGCCATTCTCGTCGAGTCTGAAGAGGCGGGGGAGCGGCGCTCGGGGTTCGGCCGGTTTCTGCCGGGGCGGTGATGCCAGGCTTTCCCGACTTGCGCTGACATAGCGTTTTTCTCTTCAATTCAGACGGCTTGCCGGCGCTGGCCGCAGGCAGGCTGTTCTTGACTTCGGTATGCCGTTTACCTAATATTCCCCCCATATCCGGGGGGCCATGGAACCTTTCTTTTTTAAATTCATCTCCAATCTCAAACTGCGCTGGAAGATGCTGGCGGTGGTGCTGCCGCTGGTGCTGGTTCCGATTCTCGTGGTGGGCGGAGTTGTCGGCTATATCGCCTATGATCGTGCCTACCGGGGAATCACTCAGACCAGTAAGGACGACCTCGATCATATGGCGCACTTCACCATCGATCTGCTCGACTCCCATCATCAGCAGTTCCAGGTTTACCAGCAGGATAAAAAGGAAACCATCCGGCAGGAGCTGCATGCTCTGGTCGATCTGGCCTACAGCTTCGTCGAGGCCCAGCATAATCTCTACACCGAAGGCAAGGTCGATCTCGCGACCGCCAGGCGAGAGGCGGGCAAAGCGCTCAAGAAGGTCAGTGTCGGCGAGACCGGCTATCTGTTCGCCATGACCGGCCAAGGCGATCTCGAGGTGCATATCGCCCGCGAGGGTGAGAACATCTGGGACGAAACCGATGAAGCGGGGCGCTACTTCATCCGCGCGATGGCGAAGGCCGCCGTGCGGTCGCAGCCGAACGAGGTGCTCTACATCGTCTATCCCTGGCGCAACGAGGCCCTGGGCGACGAGCGGGCGCGGCAGAAAATGGCCGCCTACCGCTATTTTCCCGAATGGGATTGGGTGATCGCCGCCAGCGGCTATCTGGAAGAGACTTACGAAAATCGTGACTACGAGCGCCGCGCCTTTGCCGATCTCAAGGACAAGATCAAGAGCAAGCGCGTCGGCCGCACCGGCTATATCTACTGCATGGACTCGGACGGCAACCTCACCGTGCATCCCGACGAGGAGGGCGCCAATATCTACGGTTCGGTCGATTTCTCCGGACACCCCTTCATCCGTGAGATGATCCAGAAAAAAACCGGGTGGATCCGCTATCCCTGGCGCAACATCGGCGAGGAGCAGCCGCGCATGAAGATCGTGCGCTACCGCTACTATGAACCCTGGGACTGGATCGTCGCCGTCGGCTCCAATGAGAACGAATTCTACCGTGAGGCCACCCTGCTCAAGACGCAGATCGTGCAGAGCCTGGTGGTGATCGTCTTTTTCGTCGGTCTGGTCGCCACCTTTATGGTTTCCCTGGCCAGCAGGGTCCTCACCGAGCCGATCCACCACATGATTGCGGTCATCCGCCGGGTGCGCAAGGGGCGCTTCGACGAGCGGATGGACGTCGCTGGCAACGACGAACTCGGCGAACTGGCCGGCGCCTTTAACCGCATGATCGAGATCATCCAGCGCAATCAGGAGATGGAGGCGAACCTGGCCCAGCAGGGCAAGATGGCCTCGCTCGGCGTGCTCTCCTCAGGTGTGGCGCACGAGATCAACAATCCGCTCGGCGTGATTCTCGGCTATGCCGGCTACCTCGAAGGAAAACTCGGCGCAGACGATCCGCATTACAAATACGTGCACGAGATCAAGCGCGAGAGCAAGCGCTGCAAGAAGATCGTGCAGGATCTGCTCAACTATGCGCGCACCCCCAAGCCCGAAGTCGCACCGACCGACCTGAACGATCTGCTTGCCCAGATCGTTGATTTCGCCGCCAATCACACCGATATGCACAACGTGAACGTCACACGGGAGTTCGCCGCCGACCTGCCGCCGGCGCTGATTGACGGCGATCAGATCCGCCAGGTGGCGATCAATCTCATTCTCAACGCCGGGGCGGCGATGCCCGAGGGCGGCGATCTGGTGGTGCGCACCGCCAGGGGCGGGGCGGGGCAGGTGGAGATGAGTTTCGCCGATACCGGGGGCGGCATCCCGCAGGAGTACATCGAAAAGATCTTCGAGCCGTTCTTTACCACGCGCGCAAAGGGGACCGGCCTCGGCCTCGCCATCACCCGCCAGATCATCGAGCAGCATCAGGGGGGCATCGATATCGACAGCGAGACCGGAAAGGGCACCGTGGTGACCGTGCACCTTCCTGTTTCCGGTCAGGAGGGAAGCGAATGAGCAAAAAACAGCGGATTCTGCTGATCGATGACGAAGAGGGGATGTGCCGCATGATCGATGCGGTGCTCACCGACGAGGGATACGCGGTACGCGCCTTTAACGATCCGCTGGCGGCGATGGAGCATTTTCGCGCCGGCAGCTACGATTTGGTGATCACCGACATCAAGATGCCCGGCCTGAGCGGCATCGAGGTGCTCGAGCGGGTCAAGGGAAAGGATCCCGCACTGCCGGTGATTATCATCACCGCCCATGCCACGGTCGATATGTCGATTCAGGCCATGCGCAAGGGGGCCTACGATATGGTCACCAAGCCGTTCGAGCCCGACGAGCTGCTTTTCCGGGTGCGCAACGCCCTGGCCCGGGTGCAGCTGCTCGAAGAGAACAAATCCCTGCGCGAGGAGCTGGTCGGGCGCTTTCGCTTCGAGAAGATCATCGGCGGCTCCGAAAAACTGCAGGGTGTCCTGACCAAGGTCGAGAAGATCGCAATTCGCGATACCTCGGTCCTGATCACCGGCGAGTCCGGCACCGGCAAGGAGCTGGTCGCCCAGGCGATCCACTACAATTCGCCGCGCAAGGAGAAGCGTTTTGTGGCCATCAACTGCGGGGCGCTCCCCGAGTCGGTGCTCGAAAGCGAACTCTTCGGCTACAAAAAGGGCGCCTTCACCGGCGCGATCGAAGACAGACAGGGGCTGCTCATGGCTGCCGACGGCGGCACCCTGTTTCTCGACGAGGTCGGGAACCTGCCGCATAATGTGCAGAAAACGCTTCTGCGCTTCTTGCAGGAGCAGGAATTCCGCCGCATCGGCGACACGGCGCCCACCAAGGTCGATGTGCGGGTGATCTCGGCCACCAACGCCGATCTTAAAGACGCCGTGCAGACGAGCGCTTTTCGTGAAGATCTCTTCTACCGGCTCAATGTGGTCAATATCCACCTGCCGCCCCTGCGCGAGCGCAGAAGCGACATCCCGCTGCTCGCCGGCCACTTCATCCAGGAGCAGAACGAGAAGTTCGGCACCCGGATCCAAGGCCTCTCCGCCGAAGCCCAGGATGCCTTATGCGAATTCTCCTGGCCCGGCAACATCCGCCAGCTGCGCAACGTCATCGAAGCCTCGATGGCCATGGAGAACGGCGACTACATCACTCTGCCGGTGCTCGCCCAGTTCATCGAGGTGGAGCAGGGCACGGGGGAGGCGGAAGTCAGAGGCCTCGACAGCGATTATTCAAGCGCCCTGGCCCATTTCGAGATCGACTACCTGAAAGAGCTGCTGCGCAAGAGCGACGGAAACGTCGAGGCCGCCGCCCGCCAGGCCGGCATGAACATGGCAACCATCTATCGCAAGATCAAGAAGTATGACATCCGGCGGGAGGATTACGTCTGAGGCGCGGCTGCCCAAGCCTCGTATAGGCAGCAGCCCGGTACTTGCAAAGTCTCATGTGCAGGATCGCGGGTCGATATAAGGTTCTTCAGCCGCTGCCTAGTCAGGATTGACTTAAAGTCGGTGCCGGAGAATAAAAAAGGCGGCCACTTCATGTGACCGCCTTCTATTTTGGTTTAACGGCCGAACTCAGACTTAATATTTTTCAAATTTGGTGTCGAGTGTGTCGCTGCCGCTACCCATCTCGAGATGTACGCTTGAAGCGGCAGATGTGTTGCCCTTTTTCGCGGCCGGGGTTTTTGCCGCTGTTTTGCGGGGGGCGGATGCATGGCTGATCGTGGCCTGTTTGGATTTCGGCGGCGCGGAAATTGCCCGTGTCGGGGACAGTGCTGAACCGTCGTTGCCCAGGCGGAAGTAACCGATGGCCTGTTGCAGCTGCTCAGCCTGGGAGGAGAGTTCCTCGGCAGTGCTGGCCATCTCTTCGCTGGCTGAGGCGTTCTGC
>JAGXHK010000064.1 GCA_024636255.1 Desulfuromonadales bacterium
ACCCGCACGAGGCCAAAACCCTGCGCATCGAAGAGGATATCCTGGCCAAGAACAATCGCCTGGCCGGCAACAACCGGGCCCTGTTTATCGAGCGGGGCGTTTTCGTGCTCAACCTGGTCAGTTCGCCCGGCTCGGGCAAGACCTCGATCCTCGAGCGGACTCTGGGCGACCTGAAAGAACGCCACGGGTTCGCGGTCCTTGAAGGCGACCAGCAGACCGCCAACGACGCCGAGCGCATCGCCGCGACCGGAGTGCCTGTCAAACAGATCAACACCGGCGCCGGCTGCCATCTTGACGCCTACATGGTCGGCCACGGCATCGAGAACTTCGATCTGGCGGCTCTCGATATCCTGATGATCGAGAACGTCGGCAACCTGGTCTGTCCCGCCTCCTTCGACCTGGGCGAAGACCATAAGGTTGCGGTCCTCTCGGTGACCGAAGGGGAAGACAAACCGGTTAAATACCCGGGCATGTTCCAGGCAGCCGACCTGATGATCATCAACAAGATCGACCTGCTTCCCTATCTCGACTTCGATGTGGAGAAGTGCAAAGCCTACGCGCGGCGGGTCAAGCCGGATATGCGCATCTTCGAACTCTCGTGCAAAACCGGCGAGGGGATGGAGCAGTGGTACGATTGGTTGGCGGCGGGGGCAAAAAAGAAAAAAGCGGTCTAAAAGCTATCAATTGGTCACTTGTCATTTGTTAAAGACGAAGACCAAAGGCCTGAAAAGGACAAGTCCATCAGTAGTGCTGTCGCTGGTCCCCGTTCCCTGCTTTTTTGCTGGCACAACCAATGACCAGGGACAAATGACAAAGGACAATTTTTATGTGCCTTGGCATTCCCATGCAGGTTCAGACGATCGACGGCGATCTGGCCGTCTGCGAGATCGACGGCGTCAAACGTGAGGCGAGCCTGATGCTGCTCTCCGAGGCGGTTGAGATCGGCGACTTCGTACTCATCCACGCCGGATTCGCCATCAGCAGGCTCGACGAACAGGACGCCGAAGAAACCCTCGCCCTGTTCCGCCAGATTCTGGCCGAAGGCGGAGGGGTGGAATGAGATACCTGGACGCCTTTCGCGACGGCGCGGTGGCCGGCAGGCTGGTGGCCCAGATCCGCGAAGCAGCGGCGGGCTACCAGGGGACGATGACCTTCATGGAGGTCTGCGGCACCCACACCATGGCCATCTACCAGCACGGCATCCGTGCCCTGCTCCCCGAGCAGATCCGCCTCATCTCAGGTCCCGGCTGCCCGGTCTGCGTCACCCCTGTCGGCTATGTGGATCATGCAATCGCTCTGGCCCGCCTGCCGGAGGTCATCATCGCCACTTTCGGCGACATGGTGCGCGTGCCCGGCTCCTCGAGCAGCCTGCAGCAGGAAAAAGCACGGGGCGCGGATGTGCGCATCGTCTACTCGCCCCTCGACGCGGTCGCTCTGGCGCAGAAGCACCCGGAGAAGAAAATCGTTTTTCTCGGCGTCGGCTTCGAAACGACCGCCCCGACCATTGCCGCTTCGGTGCTCACCGCCAGACAGAAACGCCTCGCCAACTATTTCGTGCTCAGCGCCAATAAAACCATACCCGTTCCGATGGCCGCGCTGGCCTCCGATCCGGATCTGCAGGTCAGCGGCTATCTCTGCCCGGCGCACGTCAGCGCGATTATCGGGCCGCGGGCCTATGCGCCGCTGGTGGAACAGCAGAAAGTCCCCTGCGTGATCACCGGCTTCGAGCCGCTGGATATGCTGCAGGGCGTATTGATGCTCGCCCGTCAGCTGAGCGCCGGCACACCTCGGGTCGAAACCCAGTACAGCCGCATCGTACGTGAAGACGGCAACCCCCGGGCGCGCACTATTCTTTCCCAGGTTTTCGCACCCTGCGATACCGCCTGGCGCGGCATCGGGGTGATCCCCGAGAGCGGCCTGTGCTTCCGTGAAGAGTTCGCGCTCTTTGACGCCGCGCGCCAGATCCCGGTCCAGGTCGAAGAGCCTATGGAGCACACGGGCTGCCTGTGCGGCGAAATCCTCAAAGGGAAAGTCACCCCGAAGCAGTGCCCGCTGTTCCGCACTCTCTGCACACCCGAAGATCCGGTCGGCGCCTGCATGGTCTCTAGCGAGGGGACGTGTGCGGCGGAGTACAAGTACGGGACCTGAAAAACCTGTTATTTGTCCTTTGTCCCTGGTCACTTGTTTAAAGACCAGGTTTTACAAATGACAAGTAACCAAGGACAAGTGACACATGAAATCCGACATCATCCTTCTCGGCCACGGCAGCGGCGGCAAGCTCAGCCATCAGCTGCTCGACGAAGTCATCCTCCCGCGCATCTCGGGGCTCTCACAGCGCGACCAGAACGATGCGGCGGTGCTGCGGCACGGCGGTGAGCGCCTGGCCTTCACGACCGACTCCTACGTGGTCGATCCGATCTTTTTTCCCGGCGGCAACATCGGCGATCTGGCCATCAACGGCACGGTCAACGATCTGGCCATGAGCGGGGCTCGCCCCTTGGCCATCAGCGTCGGGCTGATCCTCGAGGAGGGGCTGCCGATTATCGATCTGATAAAAATCCTCGACAGCATGCAGCACGCGGCGAATATCGCCGAGGTGCGCATTGTGGCCGGCGATACCAAGGTGGTGCCGCGCGGCAAGGCGGATAAAATCTTCATCAATACCTCGGGGATCGGCATCTTCGACCATGAGCTGGAGATTCTCGGCAGCGGCGCCCGAGTCGGCGACAAGGTGATCATCAACGGCACGATCGGCGATCACGGCATGGCGATCCTCGCCAGTCGCGAGGGGCTCGATCTCGAGTCGGACATCCGCTCGGACAGCGCCGCCCTCAACGGGCTGGTCGAAACGATTCTCAAAACCGGTAGCGAACAAGTGCATGTGCTGCGCGATCCCACGCGCGGCGGCGTCGCCACCACCCTCAAGGAGATCGCCCTGCAGTCGGGGGTCGATATCACCCTGAGCGAAGAAGGACTGCCGGTCACACCCGCGGTCGGCGGAGCCTGCGCGATTCTCGGCCTCGATCCGCTGTTTGTCGCCAACGAGGGGAAACTGCTCGCCATCGTCGGGCCGGAAAAAGCCGAGGCCGTGCGCACCGCGATGCGAACCCACCCGGCAGGCCGGCAGGCCACCATCATCGGCGAGATCACCGGCGAATCAGCGGGCAAGGTATTTATGCGCACCGCCATCGGCGGTCTGCGCGCCATCGAGATGCTGGCCGGCGAACAGTTGCCGCGCATCTGCTGAAAAACCGGGCGTCAATCTCTCTACAATCATTTTGAACTTGTCATTTTAAAAATTTGCGCCTATGATCACGCCCTTTGCGTTCGTCCCCGCCGTTCTTGTTGACCCCGTCTAACCAGACTGCGACGCTCGACTCCCATCTATTTCAAACCGCCGCCTCATGCAAAAGCCGCGACATGCCCTACCCAGGCATGCTGTCGGCCAGGCTGTGCGTGCGTAAGGATTGCATTTGATGACCATTGATTTCCGCACCATTCGCAATGACTGGTTCTCCAACCTGCGCGGCGACTCCCTGGCCGGGCTCGTCGTGGCTCTGGCGCTGATCCCCGAGGCGATCGCCTTCTCGATCATCGCCGGAGTCGACCCCAAGGTGGGGCTCTTTGCCTCTTTTTGCATCGCCGTGGTCACCGCCTTTGCCGGCGGCCGGCCGGGAATGATCTCGGCCGCCACCGGCGCCATGGCGCTGCTGATGGTTGTCCTGGTGAAAACCCATGGCCTGCAGTATCTTCTGGCGGCGACCCTGCTGACCGGCGTGCTGCAGATTCTGACCGGCGCCCTCCGACTCGGCTCATTGATGCGCTTCGTTTCGCGCTCGGTGGTGATCGGGTTCGTCAATGCCCTGGCCATTTTGATTTTTTTGGCGCAGATTCCCGAACTCACCCATGTCGGCTGGCAGGTGTACGCTCTGGTGATCGCCGGTCTCGGCTTGATCTATCTCTTTCCTTATATTACCCGGGCAATCCCTTCACCGCTGGTCTGCATCGTGGCGCTGACCGCCTTTACCCTGCTCTTCGGCGTGGATGTGCGCACCGTGGGCGATATGGGCTCTTTACCCGACAGCCTGCCGATTTTTCTGTTTCCCGATATTCCGCTTAATTTCGAAACCCTGGCGATCATCTTCCCCACAGCCGTAACCCTGGCCGTCGTCGGCCTGCCCGAATCGATGATGACCGCCACCATCATCGATGACCTGACCGATTCGCCCAGCAACAAGAATCGCGAATGCGTCGGCCAGGGGGTGGCGAATATCGCCGCGGGATTTCTTGGCGGCATGGCCGGCTGCGCGATGATCGGCCAGTCGGTCATCAACATCAAATCGGGCGGGCGTGGACGGCTCTCCACCCTGCTCTCGGGCGTCTTTTTGCTGCTGATGGTGGTCTTTCTCGGCGACTGGGTGGCGCGCATTCCCATGGCGGCGCTGGTCGCCGTGATGATCATGGTCTCTATCGGCACCTTCAGCTGGGAGTCCGTGCGCAACCTGCGCAAAAACCCGAAAAGCTCGAGCATCGTGATGACGTCCACCGTCATCGTGGTCGTGGCCACCCACAATCTCGCGCTCGGCGTTCTTGTCGGGGTCCTGCTCAGCTCACTGTTCTTTGCTTACAAGATCGGCAAAATCCTTTATGTTAGTTCAACTCTGGCTGAAGACGGCCGGATGCGTACCTACACCGTGATCGGTCAGGTCTTTTTCACATCAGCCGAGCGCTTCATCGACTCCTTCGATTTGAAAGAAGCGGTGGAGAAGGTGCAGATCGACGTCAGTCGCGCTCATTTCTGGGACATCACTGCCATCGGCGCTCTCGATAAAGTGATCCTTAAATTCCGCCGGGAAGGCACGGAGGTCGAGATCATCGGTCTTAACGAAGCCAGCGAGACAATGGTCGATCGTTTTGCGGTCCACGACAAACCGGATGCGGTCGAACGTCTGATGGGACACTAAAGGAGCCTTGCCATGGAAAAACGCGTACTCGCCTGCATCGATGGATCGCCCTACTCGCCCGCCGTGTGCGACGCCGCCGCCTGGGCGGCCCTGCGGCTGGATGCCCCGCTGAAATTTCTTCACGTTCTGCACAGGGAGAAAAACAAGCCGCCCACCGATCTGAGCGGCAGCATCGGCCTGGGCGCCCGGGAATCGCTGCTGGAAGAGCTGGCCGCTCTGGATGAGAAGCGCAGCAAACTGGCCCTCGAGCGCGGACGCCAGATGCTTGCAGCGGCAAAGCAGCGCGCCCGGACTGCCGGTGTCGCTGAGGCCGAGGGCCTGCAGCGCCATGGCGGGCTGGTGGAAACCCTGTCGGAGCTGGCAGAAGGGATCCGCCTGCTGGTTCTGGGTAAGCGCGGCGAAGCGGCTGAAGTGGCCGCCGAGCACCTGGGGAGTCATCTGGAGCGGGTCATACGCTCCCTGCATCGCCCCATGCTGGTGACCACAAGCGAATTTCGCGCTCCGCAAACGGTGATGCTCGCCTTTGACGGCAGCGCCACCGCCCGCAAGGGGCTGGAGATGGTGGCGGGCAGTCCCCTGTTTCGCGGCCTGCCCTGTCATCTGGTCATGGCGGGGGCCGCCACGGCCGACACCCGCGCTCAGGTTGCAAACGCCCGGCAAACCCTGGAGGCGGCGGGTTTCGACGTCCCTTCGACGATTCTCCCCGGCGAACCTGAAGCGGTGCTGAGTCAGTATCAACAGGAAAACGACATCGATCTGATGATCATGGGGGCCTACGGCCACTCGCGCATCCGCCAGCTGCTGATCGGCAGCACCACAACGGAAATGCTGCGCAAGTCCGCCGTTCCTTTGCTGCTGCTGCGCTGAGAGCGCACGGTCGGCGGCACGGGGCAGAAGCTGCGGATGGCATGCCATCCGCGGAATCGGGGGCGCTGGTGGCTTTTCTCCCCGGGGGGAATCTGAGCATGGCGACGTCATTGCACGCGGAGCGATTGGAGACGGTCGTGCGCACATTGCGCGAGCGCGGCGCTGAGAGCGTGCT
>JAGXHK010000065.1 GCA_024636255.1 Desulfuromonadales bacterium
GATGTGTATAAGAGACAGCTCCAGCGTCGCCAGTACGGTTTGCGTCACCGGCTTCGGCTTCCCGTCTGGCTGCCAGTAGTCCCAGGGGGTGGTATCCATCAGCGCTTCGGCATAGAGTACCTGCGCATCGAGATCGTCGGGATAGCGCTCGGCGAGGTCCGCCATCGCCTCTGCATACGCTTTGTCGCGCGGCCTGCGGTCTTCAAGCGGCTCGGGGCCGTACCGCTCGGCCAGCGCCGCGATATAGTCCTGCTCGCGTTCGCTCGCCTGAGCGGCGGACTCGCGCGCCTTCTGCGTGAGACGCCAGGCTTCGGGGACATCCTCAGGGTTCATCGCGGCGTTGATGTTCGGTCCGAGAACAAGCGCCGCGCCCCAGTAGCACATGGCACACTCCGGGTCGATCCGCGCTGCCTCTTTGAACGAGCGGTAGGCTTCGCCATGATTGAAGCCGAACGCCAGGATCAGCCCCTGGTCGAAGAAGCGCTGGGCTTCTGGAGAATCCGTCGTGACCGGATGGTGGTGCGTGCCGAGTCCGTCCAGTAGCGGGGCCTGCGGTGCCCCATTGTCCCCGGCAAGAGCCGGCAGCGCGGGCATGAGAACCAGGATGAAGGTGAGGATAAGACGCGAAATCCGCTGTTTCATAAATGCCTCCCCCGAATCGAGCCGGGGCGAAGCGGCAGGCAAGGGTGCGCACGAGGACCGTTTCGCGACAGCTCCAAAAAATGATAGGAACTATTTACACGATAGCAGAGATCGAATCCGGTGCAGGTATCAGGGAATATTTTTGCAGGTCAGGACCGCTTCAAAGTCTCCGCACGGCCGCTAAAACCCCCGACCCATATGGTGCATCCCGCCCATGAAGCCGCCAAACACCAGCGTCATGAGACCGAACAGAATCGAGAGGATGAGAAAGGCCGGGATCGAGGCGACGGCCCACTTGATCATGAACACGACCATCGACATGAAAGGCATTCTGATATCGGTTACGACGACTTCCTGACGGTTTTCCATGGATTCCCTCCGGGCATTGAGATTTTTTAAACGGCGCCTTCGCAACAGCGCGCGGTCACTTTTCCCGCATTTTCATCTCTGTGATTTTCTTTGCAGCAAGCCAGTTGATCCACAGCACGCAGGCAACTGCGACGGCGCCGAGATACTCGAGACCGCTCTCAACGCCGGTTTCCCACATATCCATGAGAAAAACCCCGAAAAAGCACAGGGCAATGAGCTTGTAAACCCATATGGGCCACGTCCCGCCGCCACGCCAGGCCGCGCTGAGAATATAAACGTTGCCCAACCCGTACCCGGCCGTCACATACGCAAAAACCCTGTCCCACTCAGGGACATCGGGCGCTGTCAGGATGCCCATGGCGAAGTAAACGAAAACAAAAGAAGCCAGGCCGCTGAATAGGGCGAGGCCTTTGATGAACGGCATATCATTTCGCGGCATAATCTTCCCCGGATGGCGAGAGCTGTTGACATTCTCCTGCCGGCGAGCGTATCACAGGCCATGCCGATGTTGAAGGTGCGAATGTACCTCGACACGGGGCAGAGGATGACATCCGTTTTGAAGGGGCAGAGCCGCGCGCAAAGCCTGCTCTGTATTTCTTGAGAAAGGAGTTGCCCATGGGTGAGATCGACCTGACCACGCCCGCCTTGCTGTTTCCGGCGATTTCGCTGCTGCTGCTCGCCTATACCAACCGCTTTCTTGTTCTGGCGCAGCTGATCAGGCAATTGCACAAACAGCGGCAAGGCGAGTTGCAGGATGTGAGCGCTCGCCAGATCGCCAACCTGCGAAAGAGAATCGGCTTGATCAAAACGATGCAGGCCTATGGGGTCACCAGCTTTATTCTGTGTTCGCTGGCCATGTTCTTCATCTTTGTGAATCAGGCAGGGATTGCCAAAGTTGCATTCGGCCTGAGTCTTTTTGTGCTCGTTTTGTCGCTGGTCTATTCCCTCTACGAGATTACAATAAGCACCGATGCCATTAAGATCGAGCTCGAGGATCTGGAGCAAAAGCACAGCACCTGATTCCCGGATGCGCCAGCATTGTGGACTCTCACGTCCAGGGGGAAGATAATCGCACTATTTTTAAAGGACGTATGTGAATGAAACCCTATGACCTGATTGTCATCGGCGGCGGTCCGGCCGGTATCTTTGCCGCCGGCCACGCGGCACAGAACGGCGCCCGGGTCGTGCTGCTGGAGAAGAAGAAGCGCTGCGGCGCCAAGCTGCTGATCACCGGCAAGGGGCGCTGCAATATCACCAACAGCGAGCCGGATCCGCGAAGGTTTGCGGCTTGGTTCGGTCCCAACGGAAGAGCTCTTCTGACGGCCCTTTACGCCTTCGGGGCGCCGGAGGTGATCGAGTTTTTCGACCAGCGCGGACTGTCGTTGACCGTAGAGCGGGGCGGGCGGGTCTTCCCGACCCGCGGCGATGCAAAGGATGTGCAGCGCGTCCTGGAGCGCTTTCTGAGCGACACCGGGGTCGAGGTGCGCTGCGGCAGCGAGGTGCAGCGGCTGCTCTGGGACGGAGAATCCGTCTCGGGCGTACAGACTTCAGCGGGCGAGCTTTTCGGCAGCGCGGTGCTGGTGGCGACCGGTGGCCTCTCCTATCCTGGGACCGGCTGTACCGGGGATGGCTATAACTGGGCGCGGGAGCTCGGCCACACGGTGGTTGAGCCGAAGCCGGCTCTTACGTCCATCACCCTGGCCGAGAGCTGGACCGATGAGGTCAGCGAGCTCAATCTCAAAAACGTCGAATTGCGGGCGCTGCAGGATGGCCGAGTGCTCGAGAGCCGCTTCGGGGAAGCCTTTTTTACCCAGGACGGCATCGGCGGTCCGATCGTGCTTGATCTGAGCAACCGGGTGCGAGAGGCGCTCGGGCGGGGAAAAGTGGCGCTGCAGCTCGATTTCAAACCGGCGGTCGAGAGACAGCTGTTCGACAAGCGCCTGCAGCGCGAACTGGCCGAGCACGCCAACAAGGATTTCGGCAATGCCCTTGGAAACCTTCTTCCGAAGGCGATGATCCCCCTCTTTATCCGCCTCTCCGGCATCGAGCCGGGCAAGAAATGCCATTCGGTCACCCGCGAGGAGCGCCAGAGACTGCTCGGGCTGTTCAAGGAGCTGCCATTGCAGGTGCAGACCTGCGGGGGATTTGACAAAGCGATCGTCACAAGCGGCGGCATCGATCTCAAAGAGGTGGATATGCGCACCCTGCGCTCGAAGAAGATCGCCAATCTCTACTTCGCCGGAGAAGTTCTCGATCTCGACGGGCCGACCGGCGGATTCAACCTGCAGGTCTGCTGGTCCACAGGCTACCTGGCCGGGGTGAGCGCAACGCCGGCCGCTAACCGGGTCGCGACATCCGGACAGCTTTCATAAAATAAAGGATATCCGACTTACCATGGCCCTCCCCTCCACCATTCACCGCGCCGTCGTCGATCTCTCCCACGTGGACCGCGGTATTTACCAGACCCTCCAGACCACTCTTGCCCGCCACCCCTCGGAGACGGGACAGCGCCTCGTGCTGCGCTTGCTGGCCTACGCCCTCTTCTATGAGCCCGACCTGAGCTTCACCAAAGGGATCTGTGCCGGGGACGATCCGGATTTGTGGACCAAGGGGCCGGATGAGCGCGTATCGCTCTGGATTGAGGTCGGCACGCCCGAGCCCGAGCGGGTTCGCAAAGCATGTCGTCACGCCGCCCGGGTGGTGCTGCTGACCGCCGCGCCGAACCGGTTTCGCTGGGACGAACAATATCGCAGCAAACTGGCCGAGGTGGGAAATGTGCAGGTCGTAGGTCTGGATTACGGGTTTATCAGCCAGGTGGCTGCCGGGTTGGCGCGCACCATTTCCTGGGATCTGACGATTACCGGCGGCTCGCTTTATCTGACCAGCGCCGGGCAGATGCACGAAACAGCCCTGGAAACCGTCGTGGGCGAACCGCTTTAGCGCAAGGATTGTTCAACCCGACTCGCCGGGTCAAAACGGCTCACCTGCAGCTTGAGCATACGCTGGCGCAGCTTGCGTCGGTTATTGTCCAAAACAAGGGCACCGTCATGCGACCGGTTGCTGACCGAAACGGGCGAGCAGCCTGTTGACCGCCTCACGGGCACGCCGGCGCGGTATCAGGGCGGTCAATCCGCCCGCTTCGATGCCCGTCTCGGATTTTTTCCCTGAAAGCAGGCTGATAATCAGGTAAAGATCCGCTTTGACCCAGGCCTCAAGGATCACCCGCGCCTCTTCCCGGCGAATCTCCACAAAGGCCGGCGCCATCACCAGCCAGTGCCCCTTGTGGTACACCCGGCGATCCTTCTCCTGGCGATCCAGTGTGAATCCGGTCTCTGCCGCCCAGGCCTCGACTTGGGGCCAGAGATCATCCGGGCAGGGAAACTCTTTGACGGTGCGTCCTTTCATGGTCATTCCTGCACAAAGGGGGACAGATCTATTTCCGATGGCCCCGGGGAAAAGATCAACCGCCGGCCCCCGGTCGTCTGGGGGGCGCCTCGAGCAGCGGTTTAAGAAAACGCTCGAAGGTCACCTGCTGTTTGGCGGTCAGCAGATCGACATGGCCATCGTGATCGAGTAAAAATGTGCCGACGCCGATGACGGTTCTTGCCAGATAGCCGGTCCCGGCTACGCTCTGTTCAATCGCATCGGTTCGCTTGGTGATCAGGGTCTGCAGCTCGTCCAGGTCGATTTGCTCCATTGAATCTATTCTCCTGCGTATTTGTATTGGCGCCTCCCCGGCTCGGGAGACAACAGCCATATATTATGATGACACAGACGGATCGTTATGTTACCTAAAATCTGCCCGGGGACAGGACGAACCCCGGTTCAGACGAAATACTCAAGCCAGTCTGCCCAGACGTGAAGGAGAAACGCGATGAATAACTGTCCCTGCGGAAGCGGTAAGGATTACGCTGCCTGCTGCGAACCGATCATCACCGGCGAGAAACCGGCCGAGACCGCCGAAGAATTGATGCGGGCGCGCTATGCGGCCCACGTGAAGGTCGAAATCGACTTTCTCTTCGACAGCACCCATCCCGATTACCGCGAAGGATACGATCACAAAGGGACCCGGACCTGGGCCGCAAATTCCGAGTGGCAGGGTCTGGAGATCCTCAACACCGCTCAGGGCGGCCCCGCGGACGAAGAGGGTGAGGTGGAATTCGTCGCCCGCTTTCGCGACAAAGACGGCATGCGCAGCCACCATGAGCGCGGGCAGTTCAGGCGCAAGGATAAGCGCTGGCTGTTCACCGAGGGGATCATGGTCAAACCGCAGCCGCTGAGTTCGACCAAGATCGGACGCAATGATCCCTGCATCTGCGGCAGCGGACGCAAGTACAAGAAGTGCTGCGGAAAGTGAGCAGAAGAAACCATGAAAATCCACCCGATCATGAACCTGCGCTGATAAGCTACCCATGACCAAAGAAGATCTGCGGCGCAGCATCATCGCTGCCCTCACCGCCGACCTCGCCACTCTCACCGCGGCGGCCAGAGGCGCCCATGCCGCGGCCACCCACGAGGAATGCATCCCCGACAACAAGTACGACACCACCGCCCTCGAGGCGTCCTACGTGGCGCAGGGGCAGGCAAATCGCGCCGCCGAAATCCGTCGTGCACTGGAGCGCTACCGCTCTCTGAGCCTTCGCCCCTTTGACGAAGCGACGCCGATCCGCCTGAGCGCTCTGATTACGCTCGAGCCCGAGAACGGCCGATCCAGGCTTGTGTTTATGGGACCGGATGCAGGGGGCTTGAAGGTGAGTGTTGGCGAAACCGAGTGCATTGTCATCACCCCGGAGTCGCCCCTCGGGCGGGCGCTTCTCGGCAAAACCTGTGACGATGAGATTGATGTCGGTCAGGGTGCGGGACGCAAGACGTATACGGTTACAGCGGTTCTCTGATGGCGGGAAGCCGGATAAGAAGATGGAGTAAGAGACACCGGGGATTCGGAATCCGTACAGGCGCTTTTCTTGATTTTTTTGACCTGAGTCAGAGAACGCCCCGCTGATTCTGTGTAGGCTTGGCGGATCAAAAACCAATGACTCTTATCCAAGGAGAATTCGAGATGTCAGATTGCGCATGCGGTAACGGACAGGGGCATGGCGGTGGCGGCCCCTTTGCTGAGGGTCGGGACCTGGTCGAGTTCGTGGCGAACGCCCATGGCGGCAGCCTGCGGCAGCGGGCGATCCCTGAGGGGGGATTGGCCACAACCTGCCAGGGATGCAGCGCCCCTTTTGTATTGACGACCTTTGTCGGCAGCTGCCCGGCATGCGGCGGCGTTCACGCAGTCTCCCCGCCGCGCGCCTCCGACGCCGCCAATATTCAGTACGCCGGCGATGGATTCAGGCTTTAGACAAACTTTGCGACGATATAGCCGATCGCGGCTAGAATCACCAGCTCCAAGATCAACACCCAGAGCGCGAACTTCTTTTTATCCTTGCGCTCCCGGAGTTTCTCAGGCATCCATTTCTCGAAATCCCGGGACATGTGCGCCCAGGCCTCTTTCAGGATGCCTTCCTGTTGTCCTTGTTTGTTGTTCCGGGGTCTCGGGCTGGAGCGCTTCTTCTTTTGAGCCACGTCGGCATCCTCATGATAAGCAGAAAAAAATTCCCCGCGACGCCGGCCAAGCAAGCATTGCTCCTGTGGCAGGGATGATGATCTGCACATACGACCTCACGCGCATGGAAGACCCAAGTGTACAGGGAAATGCCGGATAAAGAAAATATCTGCCTTGATTTGCCGCTCTGCCGGGCATGTGGCGGGCGGTGCTGCCAGGGGAGTCCCGGAATTTGGATCGATCCCGAGCGGTTTTTCGCCCTCTTTTTCGCGGGGCGGCGTTTAACCCTGGGGCAGTTGCGCGAGCGACTGCCTGGACTGGGGATGGTGCTATGGGAAAAGGCCGGTGTGCCGATTCCTGCTCCGCGCTCATTGACCTCCGGCTGCGCTTTTCTTGCTGATAACGGCTGTGGTTTCCCCGTCGCGGAGAGGCCTTGCCAGTGTCTGGCGCTGATTCCGGCCGAGGCCACCCTCAGCCAGCGCCAAGGCAGTCTCTGCCGATTGCCGGAGGCGTTCAGCCGCGATGAGGGCACACGTCGCTGGCAGCTCTATTGGCGCACGGTTTGATTCAGCGGTCCTCACGCGCGGCAGACCATGACGAGCCGGCTGCGCGGACGGATAAGGGAGGCAAGTCCAGCGACGTCCTCATAGCTGTTTTTCAGGCTCACCACTTCCAGGCCGGCCTTTTCCGCCAGCTGCATGAGATGAACGGGGCGAAAAATCTGTTTGTGGCCGAACGGAGCGGCCGAATAGAAGTTCTCCAGATACAGGGAGATCTGCCCACCTGAGAGGCGATAAGCCTTCTCGCTCACGCGGTAAGAGGCCGCATCCCTCGAGGGGGTATCGACAAAGAGGAAACCGCCCGGCTTGAGAACACCCCGCACTGCCGCCATGGTTTCCACCGGAAAATTGACGTGCTCGATGACATCCCACAGGGTGACAAGATCAAAGCGATGGGCGTTCTGCTTCTGACGGGCGAAGCTTTCGATCTGCTGGGGAAACAAATCGAGTCCGAACGTCTGCCTGGCGAACTCCCGGCGGATGCGGCTGGGCTCCAACCCGTGC
>JAGXHK010000003.1 GCA_024636255.1 Desulfuromonadales bacterium
CTGCAGGCCCGTTCAGCCCCGGCCGGCCGCACTCACATTCACATGCATTCATCTTTTCGGCCGAGCCTGCGCAGCCGATTGGCGACCCGGATCTACCTCTCGACAACCGGCAGCGAAAAGGTCGGCTTTTCGATTCAAGGGTATGATGAGCAGGGCCCGGTCTACGTCAAGGGGGTAAACGGAATCGTCGAACGCAACGCCATGCGCTATTACCTTGCCCTCCAGGCATTTATCGACACCTTCGAGGTCCCCGAAGGGCAGCGCTTCTCGGAGCGGCTGAAAACCTGGTACCGGCTGACCGAGAAGTACCCTGAACAGCTCCACGAAATGGACCGCCAGGAATATCTCGAAGCCAAGCACCAGGAGCGGCGCTACCAGCGCCAGCTTCAAGAGAATCTGAGCTGAGATATCCGACTGCCTCCCCCTGCCTTGCCTGCCGTTTCGCCTACATGCAGTCTCGGTAAACAGCATTGCCTGATGGGGAACAGTATGATAATTTTCTTTTATTCTATTTTTACTGCCATTGCGTTGCATGGCAGGTTTTTTTATTCATTCCGGCGAAACGGCACTTTTCTGATGTGCGCCGGCTGAAATTACAGACAAGGAGACCCTGATAGTGCTGGTTTCACCCTCCACCGTCGCCGAACGTTACCGGTCTGAAATACGGCAGGAAATTCGCGCTCTACAGACACAACTCAAAGTTGTCGGCCTGCTCTCCGGAGACTACGGCCCCTCTCATACATATGCGGAATACACGCGGAAGGCCTGCGAAGACCTGGGGATCGCTTATGAACTGCGCGATGTCCCCAGACTGCAGCTCGAAGACGCCATTATCGAGGCGAATCAGGACCCCGGCGTACACGGGATCATGGTCTATTATCCTATCTTCGGCAACGAGAGGGACAATTTCATAAAGGATCTGGTCGATTACCGCAAAGATATCGAGGGGCTGAATTCGTTCTGGCTGCGCAAACTGTATGAGAATGAGCGCACCATCGAGGGGGCCAGCCGGTCCGGCAAAGCAATCGTCCCCTGCACCGCCCTGGCGATCATCAAAATCCTCGAGGCCAATGGCGCATACGGCTCCAGCGGTACCCGGCCGGCCGAACACAAGACAGCGACCATCTTCAACCGCAGCGAGGTTGTCGGCCGTCCTCTGGCGGTGATGATGTCAAATGACGGTGCGAACGTTTACTCTTTTGACGAATTCGGGCCCCTGCTCTATCGCGACGGGCAGTCCAGCGAGACAAATATCAGCCGATCTGAGGCCCTCGCAGCATCGGATGTCGTCATCACCGGAGTCCCCTCCAAGAATTTCCCGAAGATTCGTGCGGGAGAGATTTCTTCCCATGCGACCTGCCTGAATTTCGCAACCATCAAGAATTTCGAACCTGACGCGGAGACGAAGGCGGGAATTTTCATCCCCCGTGTCGGTCCGGTCACGGTAGCCATGTGCATGCGCAACACCCTGCGGCTCTACAGAAGCTACTTCGCGAGCTGAGAAGCCTCGCTCCTGCAAACGAAAAAACGGCAACTCCCGCGATTCCCTGGAAAAAAATCACAGATAGGTTGCCGTTTGCCTGTGCGTGAGAAGTGGCTCTATCAGAGCGTCATGCCGTCCGCGCCGTTTCCGCCTCCTGTAAGAGCAGTTCCCGCATGGCCATCTCGCGCAGCTTGAATTTCTGGATCTTACCGCTGGCGGTCATCGGATATTCATCCACGAACCGGACGTAATGCGGAACTTTGTAATTGGCGATGCGACCCCGGCAGAAGTCCCGGATCTCCTCTTCAGTGCAGTCGGCACCGTCCTTGAGCTTGATGGCGGCCATGACCTGCTCGCCGTACTTGCGGTCGGGCACACCATAGACCTGCACATCGCTGACGCTTGAATGCGTGTAGAGAAATTCTTCGATCTCGCGCGGATAAATGTTTTCTCCGCCGCGGATAATCATGTTTTTGATACGCCCGGTAATTTTGCAGTAGCCGTTCTCATCCATGACCGCAAGGTCGCCTGTGTGCAGCCAGCCCTCAGCATCAATCGCTTTGGCGGTGTCCTCTAAGAGCTGGCCCATGGTGAAATCAAGCTGCTCAGCCATGTAAAGGCCTCCTTGCGAAATTCTTGAAAGGTAGAGTTCGGCGTGGGAAAGACCTAATTTAAAACCCTGGCCGCTTCCACAACCCCCCAAGGCATTCCGCAGGAAAATCTGCAACCAACTCTGCTGAAATTTTATGCAAAACGCCAGGGGGCCCATTCTCATGGACCTCGCTCTGGACTCGCCCGCTTTTTTCACAGCACTATCCACAGCGGCTGTGAAAAGCGTGCCCGCATTTCACGCGCGGTTAACGCAATACCCGCTATTGGAGCTTTTCCGAAAGAATCTGCTCAGGGACGACCATGCCGCCGGACATGATCACTTTCATGGCTTCCTCGACGCTGAAAGAGGTCGGATAGACACTATTCTCCTCGAGGATCAAGACATACCCGGAGGTCGGATTCGGCGAGGTGGGAATAAAACAGGTGTAATAGCGCTTTCCCGATGCTGCGAGAACCGTGTTGGTGATAAAGGCCAGGGAGTAGCTGCCGCTTTTCGGAAATTCGACGTAAACAGCTTTGCGAAAGGAATCCCGACCACTCTTCGAAAAGACCTGCATGAGCTGCTTGGATGAGGTATAGATCGATTTGACAAGGGGAATCCGGGCCAGCAGGCGATCCCAGGTATCGACCATGCGCCGCCCAAATACGTTGGAAGCGACCAGCCCCGAAAAATAAATCGCCAGCAGGCCGACAATCATGCCGAGCCCCGGGATGTAGCGCCCTTCTTCGCCGAAAAGAAACTCGGCGGCATCCTGAATATAAGGAGCCAGCACCCCGTCGGCCAGATTGAACAAAAAGCGCAGGATGAAGATGGTGACCCCGACAGGGATGACGACCAGTAACCCGGCCGCCAGCTTCCCCTTGAGGTGGTTGATAAGCCGGCTGCTGATTCCAGGTGTTCTAGGCGGATCTTTCGTCATGAGGAATACCTGCGTTGCGAGCGCCCCATACAGGGTCAGAACCGCATCTGCGGGAAATCGGCACGAGGCGAGGAACAGAAAAAAACATCCGGGGGAGCCGCCTATCGGCCATTCCCGCCGAACAAGCGCGAACCGGTCACCTCAATCCTGCGCGTCATGAACACAGCAGAGGTCCTCTCCTGCGAGCAATCCCGAGCAGTCGGGGCAGACATACTGGCCGTTATCCTCGCGAACGAGGAGTTCCTCTTCGGGGTAAAGCATGCAGCAATCGCTGCAGCGCTTCTCGCTCATAGCGAACCTCCTGGAAAGATCTCGGATACGGTCACATTATAACGTGTCCGGAAGGTTCCTGCATTGCTCCTCAGACCTTCGCGACGCGCAAGCGCAAGAGCGGTTCGCACGTCCAGCAGGATTCTCAGGTCTGAGCCAGCAAGCCTGCGACGAAATGTGAATATTCGCACGCATCATTGCTCTGCCTCTCGAGCAGATCGAGCCCCATCCCTGTCGGCATGAAAGGGTTTTTCACCCATTCGGGATGATTGACCCATGCGACCCGAGCCAAAAGGGAGATGTCGGTTTCCGCATCCAGGAGGCGTAGATTCAGGCGCAGGCGGTTTTCGCGGGGGAAGAGTTGCGCTGTCTCGAGATAGAGTCCCGATGGACTGAGATTCACCGTCAGGCCGCGCCCGGACTGCCCGTCCGGACCATTGAAATGAACCGGCAGGCGAACAGCAGTGCGGAGCTCGATCCGCCCCGGCTCGGGAATGCCCAGCAATTGCCGCATGGCTTCAATAAAACACTGGCGGTTCAGGGGACCGGTCAGACAGATATCGCATCCGGCCGCCCGGCAGAGAGCTGCGGCGTGCGAAGACTCCTCTGCGGTGACCAGCACGACCCGCGTGCGCCTGAGCAGGAAATCGGATTTGATCCGGCGGCAGATATCGATACCGGAGACAACCGGAAGGTTCTGGGAAAGGAGGACAAGCTCAGGGTCCCGGGCTTCGATGAGGTCAAAGACCTGCGCACCGTCTTGTGCGGTGATAAGCTCCGAATTCTCCTGATGGAAAAAACCGCAGATCCTGCGAAGGGTTCCCGGGTCGGACTCAGCGATGAGAATTTTTTTCCTGCTCATGTCGGCCTCCGCCTGGGAGGAGTTGAGCTGCCCGCCTATCGAGCGCACTCCGAGGGATCGCCCTGGAGTTTGGCAAGAGCGTGGCCCAGGGCGGGAAGGACGACTTCAAGATTTTCCCGGACCCCTTTGGGGCTGCCGGGCAGATTGATGATCAGACTCTGCCGGCGCACGCCTACCAAAGCCCGGGAGAGCATGGCATGGGGGGTCTTTTTCAGGCTCTCGCTGCGCATCGCCTCGGCCATACCGGGGACTTCATAGTCAAGTATGCGTGCGGTGGCCTGCGGGGCGAGATCGCGCGGCGTCAGCCCTGTGCCGCCCGTGGTCAGGATCAGGGCCAGCTTTTCCCTGTCGACCCAGTCGACCAGCCTGGCGACGATCCCCTCCTCATCGTCAGGGATAACGTCGTAGCGTCGTACTTCGCCGAGTCCGGCCACCATCTCGTGAATAATGCGCCCGCTCAGGTCTTCGCGTTCGCCGCGCGCGCCCTTATCGGATAACGTCAGCACTCCGATCGTGAACGCGCCGTCGCTCATGCCTTCTCCTTCACGCCTGCGGTTGCCGGACGGCGAATGATCGGATCGCCTGACTTCACATCACCGCCCCGCCGCACAATGGCAAATATCCCCTCTTTCGGCATGACGCAGTCGCCTGCCTGGTGGAAAATAGCGCAGCGCTCATGACAGACTTTGCCGATCTGAGTGATTTCGAGCACGGCTTCGCCGACTTCCAGCTCTGTTCCAATGGGGAGCGCGTAGAGATTGATTCCACGGGTGGTCAGATTCTCTGCAAAATCACCCGGTCCGACATCGAGTCCTGCGGCCCGCATTTTATCGATGCTCTCGATTGCCAGCAAGCTGACCTGACGGTGCCAGTCACCGCCGTGGCCGTCGCCTTCCAGGCCGAAGTTTTCAACCATTCTCCCCCGGCCTATGTCTTTTTTGCGCTCGCCCTTGCCGGCACTGGTGCAGACAGCGATCACTTTAGCCTGATTCATTCTTATCATCCTTCCCTGAAAGGCCTATCTTAGCTCTTTTTCTCTTTGGCCGCCAGCATCCGTCGGGCGTTATTGACAATAACGCGGGACACGTTGCGGCTTTTGGCAATGTATCTGAGGTCCTTTTGGGTCAGGACGCTCATGTAGCGCAGAGCCTTGGGCAACGGGGTGCGCGGATGAACGATGAGGGCCTTTTTTATCTCTAAATTCTTGAGCCATTCATTATTCAGAGTGATGGTGCGGATCAACTCGTCGTTGGCGCTGCGATTTCTGGCGACAGAGAGCACCTCGCCTTCGGTAATCCGCAGGTTTTTGAGAACTGCCGAGGAGATCATTTTGTTCGCCTCGCGCAGCAAAATGGTGCGCCACTCCTTATCGCCGGTCATTGCCATTTTGATTTTTTCGGAGACAGGCATCTCGAGAGCCAACTGATATTTGCTTCGGCTCAGCTCCTCGATCTCGTCGTCCTCCAACGGCTCTTCCTGCGCTTCATCGAGGGAAGAGACTGCCGCCCGTGCCTCTTCCTGATCATCATCGCCGGCGCGTTCCTGTCCCTGTTCCTGTTTCGGCTCGGCGCAGGCAGACGTTCGCTTTTCACCCTGCCCGAGCCGTATTCTGAGAGCCTGATCGGCCGCCGGGTTCGCACAGATCAGATCGGCAAGCTGCGGCCGCATCGCCAGGTGTTGCTCATTGTCTGCCAGTAGAGACAGCACCTCCCTGTTTGCGTAACGCGCCGCGAGGGCCAGCGTTTGCTCCCCGACCCCGGGGTTGGCCAACAGGGTCTGCATGAGCTCGACATCGTGCAATCGTGCCCGGGCGAGAAAGTGCAGCAGTTGCGGCTGGGTTTCGCGATCCTTGGCCAGGGACCTGAGATCATGCGCCGGAAGGTCTTTGAGAGTGCGCAGGGCCCGAGAGCGCACGAGTTGGTCCGCTCCCTGGCAAAGAAACATCAAAGTCGTCACCAGATCGTCGGCGCGCATAGAAATCGCCCCCTGCGCGGCAGCAAGCTGCAGGTCACGGGGGGCTTTTGCGGAAACGATCCGGGCGACGGCGGGCGAGACCCGCAGGCGCACGCTCTTCGAGGCAGCGCTCATATCCGTATGGGTCAGCTTCGTTTTACCAGCAGAATGTCAAGATCGGCGGCTTCGGCTTTTTCGGCCGCCGCACGTGCCTCTTCCCGGCTGGCGAAATCGCCGAAGCGCAGAATGGAAAGAGGCAGCTTTGCGGGCACCTTCTCCTCCTCCACATGAATCCCCTTCTCCGCAAGGTGCTCGGCAAACCGTCGGGCCTGGGACCCACGATAGAAGGTTCCGGCATAGACCACCATCAGATCCCCGTCGATGATAAAGAACGGCTCAGCGCCGATCGCCTTCAGATCGGCGACTTTCGCCTCTCCCTGGTTGGGGAAAAAGGTTCCGACCCGCAAGCGGGTCACTTCGGTTTTCTTGATCGCCTTTGTCACTCTCGGCTCGTATCCGAGACGACGAATCTTTTCCTGGGCGGTGACAAGATTCGGAATGATGACAAAAGCACCGGCCTGCAGAGTGTAGCGACCCTTCGGATTGCCTGCGGGGGTCTGCACAGTCGGTGTTTTGACCGGCTCGTTTGCCTTTTTCGTCAGCGCAGGGCCCTTGTCTGTCGCCATTTCGACATTCGTTGCTGCCGCTTCCTTCGGAGGCGATTCCTGCACGACAGGCGCAGCGAATGCAACCCCTGGCGCTGCTTTTTGGCCGATGTCGACCTTCTCTGACTTTGCAATCTCAGTCTTTGCGGGTTTGTTGGTGGCCGAGTTGTCCTGAGGATCGGCCTTTTCAGCCGCCTCCTTCTGCGCCGTGGGTCGCGGCGGAACAGGCTGAGCGTGCGGTTTCTCGCTTTGCTGCGCACGGACAACGCTCGTCCGCGCTTCTTTCTCCTCCGGTTTGGTCTGGTCGCGCTGCGGAACGGGCATAGCCTTGGGCTCTGTTTCGGCTTGCGGCTCAGGTTGGGAGGATGGCGCAATCATGCCGCCGCCAAGATAGAAGTACCCGGCGGCGACAAGGACGACCAGCAACAGCGCCAGCAGCAGGAGTCGGGAGCCGCGGCTCTTCTGCGGGGGGGCGGTTGGCGCAGATGCATCCGCAGCAGCAGGATTTTCTGATGGTGCTGCAGAATTTTCAGGCGCCCCAGTTCCGGCTCTGTCCTCTTTTTCCTCGACGTTATCCAGCTTGAAATCGTCCTTGTCGCCCATCCGTCTACATCCTCCATCCGTGGTCAGTTGTACAGGCTATTTCGAGTTTTGCCTCTCCGCCTGCTGCTCGGCCACAATCTTGGCCGACATGTGCGGCGGAACGTCTTCGTAGTGTGAGAACTCCATGGTGAACAGTCCGCGATCCGATGTCATGGAGCGCAGATCCGGCGCATAGCGCAACACCTCGGACATGGGAACCTGTACCTTGATCAGCTGACTGCCGGCCTTGGGTTCAACACCCAGGACCTTGCCGCGACGCGAATTCATATCGCCGATCACCTCCCCCATGCAGTCATCCGGAACGCTGATTTCCATGAGCATCACCGGCTCGAGAAGCGTCGGTTTGGCCTCTTCCATCGCTTTTTTGAAAGCCATGGAACCGGCCACCTTGAACGCCATCTCGGAGGAATCCACCGAGTGGTGCGATCCGTCGACCAGCTTGACCTGAAAATCGACCACCGGGTAGCCGGCCAGCACGCCGTGCTGCGCAGCATCCTGAATCCCCTTATCGACGGCGGGGATATACTGCCGGGGTACCACGCCGCCGACAATCTTATCGAGAAACGCGTATCCATCCCCGCGCGGCAGCGGTTCTATCTCAATCCAGACATCGCCGAACTGGCCGCGGCCGCCCGACTGCTTCTTGTATTTCCCCTGGACCCGGGTGCGCCCCTTGATCGTCTCGCGGTACGGCAC
>JAGXHK010000004.1 GCA_024636255.1 Desulfuromonadales bacterium
CGCTGATTCTGGTCGCCGCATTTTCCCTGGCCGGCTGGTTTCTGGTCTCCCGCCGCCGCCGGCTGGCCGAATACGTGGGCAGGAAAAAGCATCAGGATCAACGTGATGCCGATGATTACATTACGATCGAGTCTCTGGCCGACGGCGCACGGGTCGCGCCCCTTGCGACTTCGCGGCCGGTTCCAGTCGAGGTGGGGGAGAGAGCGGCCCTGCTTCCGCAACAGGTCAAGAAGCAGAGGGCGGATAAGCAAGAGGGCGATGCCGAAGCGCAGAAGGTGCCGCCTGCCGCGAAAAACCCCCCTGCCCCCACCCGGGCGCCTGCCGATGTGCTGCAGCGCGGCCGCCTTGATCTTGAAAAAACCCGCTCTCTGCTGCGGCAGATGACTTCATCCGGCCGGCCGGTGACTCTTGTCGTCAGCAGCCCGCACGATGAAAAGCGCCTGCATTTTCGCCAGGGGCGCCTCTGCTCGGCCGTTTCGATCAACCGCGCCAACCGCAGCCAGGCTGGTTTTCTCATGAACAAGCTCGGGTATCTGCTCATCCGCATGGGGCATATAAATGAAGCGGAGCGTGACCGGGCGCTTGATGTCTGCGCGCGGTCTCCCGAGCGGCGCCTGGGCGAGGTTCTGGTGGAGAGCGGCTCGCTCGCCCGCAGAGATCTGCATAAAGCCCTGCAGGTCCAGGCCGAGGGAATCGTTTTTTCGCTTTTTCTCTTCCCGGAAGGGGAGTTCGAACTGCTCTGCGAAGAGCTGGCGCTCTCGAGCGAAGATGATCTGGATCTCGAGGTCGAGAGTCTGCTCGCCGAGGCCGATCGCCACGAAGAGGAGTGGGCCGGCCTGCGGCGCGACATCCCGACCCTCGACGCGGTCCTCGAATTCGACCCGCAGGGGAGTGAAAAACTCGCCAGTGCCCGTATGACGGCGCACCAGAAGCTGGTGCTTTCGCTCATCGACGGCCGCCGCACCATAAAAGATGTCTGCATGGAATCGACCATGCTTGATTTCGAGATCTACAAATTCCTCTACATGATGGTTCGGGCCAGCATCCTGTCTACCGCCCGCGCCGACTGATTCCCCCAGCTACCTCCGAAACCGCTGATCTTTTCCCATTTTCTGCAGAGGTTTTCCTATGAAAAAGCGCATCACCGTCGCAGGCAGCGCCCTGGTGCTGCTCATCGTCTTTCTATTCGCTCCGGGCGCTGAAGCCGCTCCCGATTTCTCGGTCTGGCTCGAGGACCTCAGAGAGGAGGCGGCCGCCGCGGGAATCTCGGCCGCCACTCTCGATGCCGCGCTGGAGGGGATCGAGCCATTGCCGCGGATTATCAAATACGACCGTCAGCAGCCCGAGTTCACCCAGACTCTTGAGCAGTATGTCGCCAGCCGGGTATCGTCCCAGCGTATCGAGCGCGGACGGCAGATGCTGGCCGAGCATGGATCGCTGCTTCGCGAGATCGGCCGGCGATACGGCGTTCAGCCCCGCTTCATCGTCGCCTTATGGGGAATCGAGAGCAATTACGGCCGGCACACGGGAAACATCCCGGTGATACAGGCGCTTGTCACCATGGCCTTCGATGAGCGGCGCGCCGCCTATTTTCGGCGCGAACTGCTGCATGCGCTGCACATCGCCGATCAGGGGCATATCGCTTTGGAGCAGATGAAGGGTTCCTGGGCGGGAGCGATGGGCCAATGCCAGTTCATGCCCTCGACCTTTCGCGGCTATGCGGTCGATTATGACGGCGACGGGCGCATCGATATCTGGAATTCGATCCCCGATGTTCTTGCTTCGGCGGCCAACTACCTGGCCCGCAACGGGTGGAAAGACGACCACACCTGGGGGCGGCCGGTCAGTCTCCCCGCAGATTTCGACCCTCAGCTGGCCGGACTCGATCAGCGCAAAAGCCTGCGCAGCTGGAACGCCCTCGGCGTGCGCAGAGTCAACGGGCGCGCCCTGCCGATCCGGCCCGACCTGCGTCCCTCGCTTATTCTTCCGGATGGGCCGAACGCTCAAGCCTTTCTTGTGTACCAGAATTTCCGGGTCCTGATGATCTGGAACCGCTCGCAGGCCTTTGCGGTTGCCGTCGGGACGCTGGCCGAACGCGTCAAGGAAGGCTGAGGGTTGACAATATTCGAATCATTTCTCGCAAATTTTACAATTTGGCGCTTGCACTCGGGTGAAATCGAGGTATAAAAGAACACAAGTGGGAAAAAATACCTCATAAGCCTTGTTCCTGCTCACATCCATCCAGTACGAGGGGAAAAACAGAGGAGGACGGTATGCGCCAAAAACTGATCGAAATGCGGTTGTGGGAGGAGAACGATGCAGGGGATCCGGCAACGGATGTCATCTGCGCCTGGAAGGTGCTCGCGCGCCTCGGGGTTCCCTACAGGTACGCGGGGAAGGCTCCCGACGGGTGCCTGGAATACCTGGTGCTTGATTCTCGTGAGGGGCAGGTCCGGGCCAGCGGACGCGGATCGACTCAGGCGCAAGCCATGTGTGCCGCGGCTCTGGCCGCCTGCGCAGACGCGGAGCAAAAAATGGTCATATGAGCATCTGAGCAGCACAGCACCCCTGGTGGAGGAGGGGCCGATGTGTTGAATGGCTACAAAATGAATCTGTCTTTCCAAGGCCGCCGCTCAGGCGGCCTTGGTTTTTTCGGGCGTGCACGGCTTGCGCTGTGCGTTCAGGGTGATTAAATTAGAAGTGACTTCATATAGGTGAAAACTTTGACTCAGACCAGAGCGTCCGCCCGAAAAAACCTGCATCTTCCGGTTCCCCTGCCTGATCTGGCCATCGTGGAGCATGAGGGGCAATGGCACATCGAAAGAATCTCAAGCGAACTCGCCGCTCTGTTGGGATATTCGGCTGAGTCCTTGCGCGGCCAGTCTCTGCAGGTCCTGCCTCCCGCTCTCCCCTCTCTCTTCGATCTGGCCGCCGAGGCTCTTGACGGCCAGGGAATCGAGGATATTCATGTGCGCATCGGTCGCGAAGAGGGCGCAACGACTCTGGCGGCCGTTGTTCGTCCCGGGGGACTCAGCGCGGATGATTCCGGTCGCCGAGTGCTGTTTTTCTTTCGTCCCCTGCGCACCGCCCAGGAACAAGAGCCGCGATATGCGTACGGAATGGTGGGCGCCAGCCCCGGGATGCGCGAGGTCTTTCGCAAGATCCACATCTATGGCCAGTCGGACGCACCAGTTGTCGTGACCGGGGAAACCGGAAGCGGTAAAGAGCTGGTTGCGCGGGCTCTGCACGATGAGAGCGCGAGGCGGGGCGGACCTTATGTCGCAATGAACTGTGCCGCGGTGGCCGAGGATCTGCTCGAATCGGAGCTTTTCGGGCACGAAAAGGGCGCCTTTACCGGCGCGCTGCGCACCCACCGCGGCCGCTTCGAGCGCGCCGACGGCGGCAGTCTGTTTCTTGACGAAATCGGCGATATGCCCCTGCATACGCAGTCGAAGCTGCTGCGCGTGCTTGAAGAGGGGCGCCTCGAGCGGGTAGGGGGCGAGCACGAACGCACGGTCGATGTGCGTGTGCTGTGCGCAACCAACATCCCGCTGGAGCGGGCAGTCGGGCAGGGGCGTTTTCGCAGCGATCTCTACCACCGCCTGGCCGTGCTGCGTATCCATATTCCGCCCCTGCGCGAGCGCAGCGAAGATATCCCCCACCTGGTCGATCATTTTCTCACCCTGTTCAACCGCAAGTACGGGCGCCAGGTCAAGCGCCTGACGCCCGAAGCGCTGGCTCTGCTGCAGTCGTATCTGTGGCCGGGAAATATCCGCGAACTGCGCAATGTGCTCGAACGTGTCTACGTCGAGTCGCGCGCCGAGGTGGTCGGCGCGCGCGCTTTTACGGAGTGGGTCCGCGAGCGCCGGGACTTCGCCCCCGGCAACTGGGACCTGGAAGCCGCCGAGCGCCGCTACCAGGGGAACTCCCGGATCATTACCGGATATCCCGCCGGCGGCTCGGCCGGGGCCTTGTCCCCGGTTGTGGCCCCACCTGTCTTCGATGCCGAAATTCTCGGTCAGGGACGCCGGCACTCCACCCGGCCCGCAGAACTCGATGCCGACGAGATCCGGCGTGCCTTCAAGGCCGCCCAGGGCAATCTGGCCGGCGCCGCCCGATTGCTCGGCGTCCATCGCGCCACGCTCTATCGGTATATGCACAAGCTCGGGCTCTCCCGGGAAGAGCTCGAGGCATAGCTGCGACGTTGCAAGAGGACAGGGTCGTCGCGCAGCGACGTCGCAGGCTGACGGAGCCTGGCCTGTGGTCCGGTTTAAAATGTCGAAATCACGAGGATTTCCGTTTTTCGTCCATTGGCACGGACTTTGATCAATCCTGCAGATAAGTTGCCTGTGTGGGCGAAAACAAAAGAATTCGCAATGCCGCAGCGCCGCGGACGATCTCGAGAGCCGCGGCTGAGCGCAGCAAGGGAAAAAAGGACGAGATATGGATATCAACAAACTGACGACCAAGACCCAGGAAGCTTTGCAGCAGGCCCAGAAAAAGGCCCTCAAATACGGTCATGTGGAGGTCGATGGCGAGCACCTGCTCGCGGCGCTCATCGAGCAGCCGGATGGGCTGGTTCATCGCCTGCTGCAGAAAATGGATGTGCCGGTGGAGAGTTTCGCCGCCGCGCTCCGACAAGAGCTGGAGCGCCGCCCCAGCGTCTCCGGAGGCGGGGTGGAGGCCGGCAAGATTTATGTGACCCAGCGCTTCAACCGCATTCTGGTCAAAGCTGAAGAGGAGGCCGGGCGCCTGAAGGACGATTACGTCAGCGTCGAGCACATCGCGCTGGCGATGGCGGAAGAGGGCGCATCGACTCCGGCGGGAAAGATCTTCCGGCAGTTCGATGTGACCCGCGAACGGATGCTGGCCGCCCTGACATCGATCCGTGGTCATCAGCGCGTCACCAGCGCAGACCCCGAGGGGACTTACGAGGCTCTGGAAAAGTACGGCCGCGACCTGGTCAAAGAGGTGCAGAAAGGCAAACTCGATCCGGTCATCGGACGCGATGGCGAGATCCGGCGGGTGATCCGCATCCTGTCGCGCAAGACCAAAAACAACCCGGTGCTGATCGGCGAGCCTGGAGTGGGCAAGACGGCCATTGTGGAGGGACTGGCCCACCGCATTGTGCGCGGCGACGTGCCGGAAGGACTCAAGGAAAAGACCATTTACGCCCTCGATATGGGGTCGCTGATCGCGGGCGCCAAGTTTCGCGGCGAATTCGAAGAGCGCCTCAAGGCGGTGCTCAACGAGGTGCGCGAGAGCGAAGGGCGCATTCTGCTCTTCATCGACGAGCTGCACACTATTGTTGGTGCGGGCAAGACCGAGGGATCGATGGATGCCGGCAACATGCTCAAGCCGATGCTCGCCCGTGGTGAGCTGCACTGCATCGGCGCCACCACGCTCGATGAATACCGCAAGTACATCGAAAAGGATGCCGCCCTCGAGCGGCGCTTCCAGCCGGTGGTGGTCGATCAGCCGACGGTCGAGGATACGATCTCGATTCTGCGCGGGCTCAAAGAGCGCTACGAGGTTCATCACGGCGTGGCGATCCACGATAACGCCCTGGTGGCGGCCTCGGCACTGAGCCATCGCTACATCTCCGATCGGTTCCTGCCGGATAAGGCGATCGACCTCATCGACGAGGCCTGTGCCATGATCCGCACCGAAATCGATTCGATGCCGCAGGAGCTTGACGAGGTGACCCGGCGCGTGATGCAACTCGAGATCGAGGAGGCGGCCCTGAAGAAGGAAAAGGATCGCGCCAGCCGGGAGCGGCTCGAGACCTTGCGCCGTGAACTGGCCGAGCTGCGCCACCAGGCAGACGCCCTGCGTGCCCGCTGGGACGCCGAAAAAGAGGAGATCAAAAAGGTGCAGGGCCTGCGCCAGCAGATCGACAAAGTCCGCCAGGAGATCGAGGTCGCCGAGCGCGAGTACAACCTGAACCGGGCGGCCGAGCTCAAGCACGGCAGGCTCCCTGAGCTGGAGAAGGAGCTGCACGCCCAGGAGGAAATGGTCGGCAACGAACAGGACGAGCCCCGTCTGCTGCGTGAAGAGGTGACCGAAGAGGAGGTCGCCGAGATCATTTCACGCTGGACCGGCATTCCGATGACGCGCCTGGTGGAGGGTGAGCGCGAAAAGCTGCTCAAGCTCGACCAGGTGCTGCACGAGCGCGTGATCGGCCAGGACGAAGCGGTACAGCTGGTCGCCGATGCGGTAATCCGCGCCCGCTCGGGCATCAAGGACCCGCGCCGGCCCATCGGCTCCTTCATTTTCCTGGGACCGACGGGCGTTGGCAAAACCGAGTTGGCCCGCACTCTGGCGCAGGCGCTTTTCGACTCGGAAGAGAACATCGTGCGTCTCGATATGTCCGAATACATGGAGAAGCATACCGTAAGCCGGCTGATCGGCGCCCCGCCCGGCTATGTCGGCTACGAGGAGGGCGGGCAGCTTACCGAGGCGGTACGCAGAAAGCCCTACAGCGTCATTCTCTTCGATGAGATCGAGAAAGCGCATCATGACGTCTTCAACGTGCTGCTGCAGATTCTCGATGACGGCCGGGCCACCGATGCCCAGGGACGGACCGTCGATTTCAAGAATACGGTCATCATCATGACCAGCAATATCGGCAGCCAGTTTCTCCTCGATGGCCTGAATGAGCGCGGCGAGATCGAGGGGGGCGCCCGCGATCTGGTGATGAAAGAGCTGCGGGCCAATTTCCGCCCCGAGTTTCTCAACCGCGTGGACGATATCGTTCTCTTCACGCCATTGACGGTCGAGGAGATCAAGCAGATCGTCGATCTGCTGATCGAGGATCTGCGGCGGCGCCTCGATAGCCGCCATCTTCGGCTCGAACTCACCGACGCCGCACGCACGTTCGTCGCAGAGACGGCCTATGATCCGGTCTACGGGGCGCGCCCGCTCAAACGCTACCTGCAGCATACGCTGGAGACGCGCATCGGCCGGGCTCTGCTCGGAGGCGAAATTCATGATGGGGCCACGATCATCGTCGAGGCGCGCGATGGCGAACTGGTCGTCGATCATCGCAATCCGACCCGTGATGAACAGTCAGAAGGGCACTCCGCCTCCTGACGCCGGCAGCGATGAAAGGCGCCGAAAAACGGTGAGAAAATTTCTTTTCCGGGCTATTTTTCTTGTGCCGGATTGCGTCTTGTGTATAATATTACAAAAAAAGTAAGGAATTGCACGCAAGCCTGGAAGGGAGGTTATTCATGCGAATCGATGTCATCTGCAAACCGGAAGGCGGCAAGCGTTGCGAGAGAACCCTTGAGAATGTCCGGACCGCCTTGGATAATATGGGCATTGAGGCTGAAGTCCATCTGTTTCGCGATCGGCGCAAGATGATCGACAACCGGGTGTATGTCTCCCCGGCTCTGCTGATCGACGACACCGTGCGGGTTGCAGGACGTATCCCGACAGTTGAGGAGATCGAGCGGATGCTACGTGAGCGGCCCCGATACCAGAAGCGGATGCAGCAACAGGTGGCTTAGCCTAACCAGAATCCGCATAGTAAAAAACAGACCCACAGAAAAGGCCCTCTGCAAGCAGGGTGTCGGACTATGTGGGCCGAAGCGAAAATTTGGATGTTTGAGAACAGATTTTAGCTCATTTGCAGGTTCATAGCCGTAGCTATGGATCAAAAAGGAGCTGAAATATGGGCCAAACAGCCGGATTTGCAGCCGGCTCATGGATAGTCCGGCAGCCTGCTACCGGAGGGCCTTTTCCGTGTCGTGCTCGATGAATACGTCGCCGCCTGCCTCTTGCACCGGCAGCAGAAACCCTTCCCCGACCGCAAATTCCACCAGCCCTTCCCCCTCACTTCGCCCGATCGCGCCGGCGAAGATCTCGCGCGGCGAACTCCGGCCGTCGGTCTCGGACAACAGCCGGGCAAAGCTCTCTTCAAGCG
>JAGXHK010000066.1 GCA_024636255.1 Desulfuromonadales bacterium
CATATCGTCGGCAGCGTCAGATGTGTATAAGAGACAGTCGCGGCAGCGATCAGAAAGGTGCCGGCTTCGATGCGATCAGGCATGACAGTATGGTCGAAGGGCCGCAGCTCGCTGACCCCTTCGATGGTAATGGTGTCGGTACCCGCCCCTTTGATCGGGACTCCCATTTTCTGCAAGGCCTCGGCCAGATCGACAATTTCCGGCTCGCAGGCGGCATTTTCGATGACCGTTTTCCCCTGGGCAAGACAGGCCGCCATCATGAGGTTCTCGGTGCCGCCGACGGTGGGTATGTCGAAATAAATACGGGCCCCTTTCAGGCGTTTGGCGCGAGCCTCGACATAGCCCTGATCGAGTGTGATTTTGGCGCCCAGCGCCTCGAGACCCTTGAGGTGCTGATCAATGGGCCGGGCGCCGATGGCGCAGCCGCCCGGCAGGCTGACCCGGGCATGTCCGCAGCGTGCAAGCAGCGGACCGAGAACCAATACAGAAGCCCGCATGGTGCGGACCAGATCGTAGGGCGCCTCGATGCTCTGGATCTGGCTCGCATCGACCAGAAAACTGCCGTTTTCGCGTATCACCTTCGCGCCCAGGATCGTCAGAAGTTTTTCCGCCGTATCGATGTCGCGCAAATGGGGAACGTTGCTGACCCTGTGGGGACCGGGCGCCAACAACGTGGCGAAGAGCAGCGGCAGGGCTGAATTTTTCGCGCCGCTGACCCTGACTTCGCCCTTGAGGCGCTTCCCGCCGTGAATAATTATTTTATCCAAGAAAATTCCCTGTCATGCGCCTAGGTTTTCTTCCCGCCAACGACCCGGGGGATGCCCGCATAATCGCAGCGAAGATAGACTTCGCTCAGGCCCGAATCGGTGAACAACTTTTTGACCTGCTCTTCCTGCCCCTGGCCGATCTCGACGAGCAGCCAGCCGCCGGCAAGAAGACAGGCGGCTGCCTGGCGGGCCAGGTGGCGATAGTTTTCGAGTCCGTCGGGGCCCCCGTCGAGAGCCTGCAGCGGCTCGTAATCGCGCACCTCGGGCATGAGCCCCGGCAGCTCATCCTGCCGGATGTAGGGCGGATTGGAGACGATCAGGTCATATGCGTCCCGCGGCAAGCGTGCAAGGTCCTTCTCGAGAAAGCGGATCCGCTCTTCGACCTGGTTTTCGCAGGCATTCTCTTCGGCCACGGCCAACGCGGCGGGCGAGAGATCGATGGCGGTTATCCGCGCTCCCGGCAATTCGTGCGCCAAAGCGACGGCCACAGCGCCGCTGCCGGTTCCGACATCGAGAATGCGCTCGGCCCGGGATCCGCGCGTCAGGGCTTCTTCGACCAGCACCTCGGTATCTGCGCGCGGAATAAGAACGTCCGGAGTGACTTTGATCGGAAGGGACCAGAATTCGGTCCACCCGAGAATATACTGGACCGGCTCGCGCCGCCCCCGCCGCGCGACCTTGTGGCGGAAGTCGGTCAGTTCTCCCGGTTCCAGGGGCTGATCGAAGCGCAGATAGAGTCCAACCCGGTCACAACCCAGGGTATTGGAAAGCAGCAGCTCGGCCTCCAGCCTGGAACCCGCAATCCCCTTCTCGCGAAAGTAGGCGGCCGTCCAGTCGAGAAGCTTCAGAACCGTCCAGACCTCACCCAATTCACGCCTCCTGGCCGCTGAGCGCCTCGCTCTGCTGGTGCATGGAGAGCGCGTCGGCAATCTCGTCCAGATCACCTGCCATAATGGCATCGAGCTTATAAAGCGTCAGGCCGATGCGGTGATCCGTACAGCGGCCCTGAGGAAAGTTATAGGTCCGGATGCGCTCGCTGCGATCGCCGCTGCCGACCTGATTTTTGCGATCGGCAGCCTGTTGTTCATGCTGCTCGGCGAGCATGGCATCAAGGATGCGTGATTTGAGGATCTTCATCGCCTTGGCCTTGTTCTTGTGCTGGGACTTTTCGTCCTGACACGCCACAACCACGCCAGTCGGGACATGCGTAACGCGCACCGCCGATTCGGTCTTGTTCACGTGCTGGCCACCGGCGCCAGAGGCGCGATAGACATCGATGCGCAGTTCGGAAGGATCGATCTCGACGTCGACATCCTCGGCCTCAGGCAAAACGGCCACGGTGCATGCCGAGGTGTGAATGCGGCCCTGGGTTTCGGTTTCCGGAACACGCTGGACACGGTGGGTGCCGCTTTCGAACTTGAGGCGCGAGTAGACCCAGGCACCGCTGATCATGGCGATGACTTCCTTGAATCCGCCCCCACCGGACTCGGAGGCACTCAGCAGATCGACCTTCCAGCCGCGCCGGTCGGCATAGCGGGCGTACATCCGAAACAGGTCGCCCGCAAACAGAGCCGCTTCGTCTCCGCCGGTTCCGGCGCGGATCTCGAGGATGATATTTTTTTTGTCGCGGGGATCTTTTGGGAGCAGAAGTCGCTGCAGTTCCTTCTCGTAGTTTTCCTTCCGCTCCTCAAGCCCTGAGGCTTCGGCACGCGCCATCTCCTTGAGCTCGGGATCGGAATCGCGCATCAACTCGCGGTTACCCTCGAGTTCATCGCAGACCCTGCGATAGCGCCGGTAAATCTCGACCACCTCGGAAAGATCGGCGTGCTCCTTGGTCAAGGAGCGAAATTTCTGCTGGTCACCGACAACCGCCGGGTCAGAGAGCAGCCCCTCCACCTCGCGAAAGCGATCGACGACCTCTTCAAGTTTATTGAACATTCAGCTTCAATGGCCCTTTCCCCGGCCATCGGGGATTCAAAGGTTTTGAAATTCCTCGCGCAAAGCCGCCATTTCACCGCAGGTCATGGCCCCTTCGGGACAACGCCCGGCAAGACATCCGGGGCCGGCGTCGGCGAAGAGCAGCGGAGCAGCAGAGCGCGCGGTGCGCAGCATTTCGACCGCCATGTCACGAATTTCCCACTGAGCACGCCGACAGCAGCGCAGGGCGAAGAAATGTCTCAGTTCTCGGGCGTTCATGGTCACGACGATCTTGGTCTGGGCGGCGCTGGGAAGAACAAAACGCGCATCTTCGGCGGGAATCCCCGCCTCGAGCAGTTCGCCGTACGTTTTGTGCATCTCGCCCAGAAGCGCCTCGAAGCGCGCACTCAGGTCGGGGCGCGCGGCGATGGTGGGCGGCGTCACTGCGGCAAAACGCTCCTTGTGCGAAACGTAGCGCTGGCTTTGTTGCGAAAAGGAGGCGATGCGATGACGCACGAGCTGGTGTGAGCAGGCGCGGCTGATCCCTTCGATACCGAAGGTGAACGCGGCGTGCTCAAGCACCGAGAGATGTCCAAGAGAGAGAATCTTCTGCAGAAAGGCGCTCTGGTCCCCGCGCCCGCGCTCCATCAATCGGGCAATGGACGCATCGGAGTAACACAACCGGGCGGCGGCGGCCACCGTCATTTCCGGTTCGGAAGTATGGGTCAGAAGCTGGACGATCATAGTCCTCGGCAGCCGTTCTCAGATGGGGGAAAAGAGGTCACATCCGTCGACCCCTTAAATACGCCCGCCTGCCACCAGAGCTGGCGGCAGGCGCGAAAGGGCGGGCCAGCGGCAGCCCTTTTGAAAGGCTGCCGCCGACAGACGGCTGAAAGACTATTTTTTAGCTTCGTACTTGCGGCGGAAGCGCTCGATGCGCCCGGCGGTATCCAGAAGCTTCTGCTTACCGGTAAAAAAGGGATGGCAGGCCGAGCAGACCTCGGTCTGGATATCCCCCGAGTGGGTGGAGCGGGTTTCCACCTCATTACCGCAGCTGCACTTGATCTTGACATCGCCGTACTTGGGATGAATGCCTTCTTTCATGATGTTCTCCTTAAGGGCCTGGCAGGTACAGGCTTATTGTTCAACGACAAACAGAAATTCCTATCACTTCGCGGCAATATTTGCAAGGTCTTTTCCCTGCGACCCGCCTCACCTGTTCATCGAGTCGATGAAGCCCTGATTATCTTTGGTTTCGGAGAGCTTTTCGAGCAAAAACTCCATGCTGTCGATCACGTTCATGCTCGAGAGCACCTTGCGCAGCAGCCATATGCGCTGCAGGCTGGTCGGTTCGATCAGCAGCTCCTCGCGGCGGGTTCCGGATTTGTTGACGTCGATGGCCGGAAAGACCCTGCGATCAACCAGGCGCCGGTCAAGCTGCAGCTCCATATTGCCTGTGCCTTTGAATTCTTCGAAGATAACTTCGTCCATCTTGCTGCCGGTATCGATCAGCGCGGTGGCGATAATGGTCAGGCTGCCCCCCTCTTCGATGTTGCGCGCCGCGCCGAAAAACCGCTTGGGCTTGTGCAGGGCGTTGGAATCGACGCCGCCGGAAAGAATTTTGCCGGATGGCGGAACCACCGTATTGTAGGCGCGCGCCAGGCGTGTGATGGAATCGAGCAAAATCACCACATCGCGCTTGTGCTCCACCAGGCGTTTCGCCTTCTCGATGACCATCTCGGCGACCTGGACGTGACGGGTGGCCGGTTCGTCAAACGTTGAGGAGATCACCTCGCCTTTGACATTGCGCTGCATATCGGTCACCTCTTCGGGCCGCTCGTCGATAAGCAGCACGATCAGGTAAGCCTCGGGATGGTTGGTGGTGATCGAGTTGGCGATGTTCTGCAGCAGCATCGTCTTGCCGGTCCGCGGCGGAGCAACGATCAGGGCGCGCTGTCCCTTGCCGATGGGGGTGGCCAGGTCGATGATCCGGGCAGGAAGATTATCCGGTGTGGTTTCAAGATTGAGACGCTCCTCCGGATAGAGAGGCGTCAGATTGTCGAACAAAGTCTTGTCGCGGGCGACGGAGGGCGTTTCGAAATTAACCTCCGCCACCTTGAGCAGCGCGAAATAGCGCTCTCCCTCCTTGGGGGGGCGGATCTGCCCGGCCACCGTGTCACCCGTTTTCAGATTAAACCGTCTGATCTGTGACGGAGAGACATAGATGTCGTCAGGGCCAGGAAGGTAGTTCGCATCAGGAGCCCGCAGGAAACCGAACCCATCCGGGAGGATCTCCAATACGCCTTCGCCGAAGATGGCGCCGTATTTCTCGGCCGCAGCATTCAGGATCGAAAAAATCAGATCCTGCTTCCGCAGCCCCGCCACACCATCAATCCCCAGATCTTTGGCAATACTGGTCAGATCGTGGATTTTCTTCTCTTTGAGTTCCTTCAGATTCATGTTTTTTCCTGAGTTTTCCAAGCCCCTCTCCCTGTCTGGATGGTATTTTTTTCAAATCCACACGGCCCAAAGCCCGTTCGTAAGAACTTCGACCTGCATGCATCTGCTTCTGGATGAATTGCCCGGCGAAAGATTGAATGGATTGCGCGGTAGGGATGTCCTCTTCGGTGGTGTGCGGAAAAAGGACTCTGCACACTGTTTGATCGGCCGCTCTGCCTTATCCGTATTTTTATTTTCAGATCTACTATAATTTATTCGATTTGCGACGATTTTTTGAATTATCGAATGGAAAGGGAAAAATCTGGCTGGGGATTAATGGTGTCTCAAGTTGAATATTTAATCCCTTTTCCCGGGGATGTCAACTGAATATTTATACAAAATTGCCCTGCAGTGCAAAATCCGAAAAAGAGGCGGGCGTTGCGCGAAAACAACGCCCGCTCCGGTAAGTCAGTCTTTCGTATCCGCCGATGTCTCGCTGCCGCCGCTTTTTCTCAAGGGGTTGATAAACCCGGGCTTGAGCCCTTCAGAGATTTTTTTGAACAGATCATAATAAACGCGCGGAAAGGCGCTGTGGCCGACAATCCCGCCGCGCGGCTCGGCAAGAGTGCGCTCGAGGCCATCGAGGGTGATATACTTCAGGCGCACCGCCTCCATCTTATTGTGGTAAGCCTCGTCGAAATCGGGATACTGCAGAGACAGAAAAACCTCTTCGGGCGCGAATTCCCAGAGGATTTCACCACTGCGGCCGACGACCATGGCGGTGGCGACGATGCTGTTGTACGGGGCCTCGAGATAGTTCATGCGGGTGCGGTCCCAGCGTTTTTCCTGGCGCTCGACGCCATTTAGAATAACCATCAGCAGGCCATCGATCCGATACTGTTCGGAGATACGCTGCACCGCCTGCCGATCGAAGCTGTAGGTGTATTGCGCGCCCTCTGCCTCATCCGCCAGAGAACGGCCCTTCACCAGGTCATCAAATAATTCTCGAGGTCTTTCCGGGATCCGGCGGATATCGAAAAACCCTCGCTCCTCCTTAAGCATATCGATCAGCCTCTCCTCCCGGGCGCTGCTATGCCGGCGCAGCAACGCAACGACCTCGCTGCGCTCGGGATGGGTGATGGTGGAGCGGGCATCGACCATGACCGGCGCAACTCCCAGGGTACGAACCTGTTGCCTGAACTCGTCTTGTGGCACCTGAAAAGTCCCGGCCGTGCAACCGAGCAAGCCTGCTGTCAGCAAAAATGCGAGCACAATGCGCATATCTTCCTCCCTGAAAAGAACGTTCTGACTATACTACTTTTTTTTCAAGCCGCTGTCCGGGCAGGAGAGATAGATAATCCAGCCGATGGCCAGTCCTGCGACCGGCACAAGAAAAGCCCGGCTGAAATCCTCAGCCCCTGCCCCGCTTCCTCCCTGCAGAATCGCACCCATGACCTGCTGCATAACCGCTGCGCCGAGGACCACGAAGAAGTTGACCGCGGTCATGGCGGTCGCCGCGACCGCGCCGGGAAAGAACTCTTTGACCTGCGCGAAAAGAAGCGGGCCGGTCGAGACGCACAGCCCGAAGACGAAAAAGACCAGCGGGCGAAAGATTCCCGGCAGCTGCGCCAGTGGCCCGAGAAACAGCGCCGCAGTCAAAAGCAGACCGAGCTGGCCGCCGACGAGAACCTTTTTACGTGAGCCGAAGACCCGGTCCGAGAGCCTGCCGGCGAGCGGACAGCCGATGATGAATCCCAGAGCGGAAAGAAAGAGAAGCTGGCCGGCTTCGACGCTGTCCAGCCCGACCACCTGCATCAGGTAGGGGCCGCCCCAGAGCCCCTGCACCGCCATGTAGGTTCCATACCAGAAAAAAGCCAGCAGCGCCAGCGCCCAGAACCGCGGCCGGGCAAAAACCTCTCTCCATCCCGCCAGCCATCCGGGGGGCGGCTCGACCCGCTGCGCCTGTGGCGCATCGCGCACCAGCAGCCAGACGGCCAGGGCGCCGAGCAGAGTAAGCAGTGCCATACCAGCGAAGGCGTCGCGCCAGCCGAAGGTGGCGGCGACCCAGGCGAGCGGCGCGGTGGCCAGCAGGTTGCCGAGATTGCCGAGGCCGACCTGGAGCCCCGAAAGAGTCCCGAACTGCGCTGCGGAAAACCAGCGGGTATAGACCTTGAGCGATCCCATCAGGACGCATGAGGTGCCGAGCCCGATCAGCAGCCGCCCGCCCATGGCTTCCGGAAAACTCTCGGCCGTGGCGAAAAGCAGCGCACCCCCTGCCGTGACGAGGCCGAGAAAGCTGACGACCCGGCGCGGCCCGAGGCGATCGAGAAGGGGCCCCAGGGGCAGCTGGGCGAAGGCGAAGGCGTAAAAGAGCGCGGCCGACGCATTCCCCAGCTGACTTGCGGAGAGATCGAGATCGCGACTCAGGTCGCCGGCGATGACGGCGGCGGAGACTCTGTAGAAATAGGCCAGAAGATACATGCCGGAAAGTGCGGCGAAGATCTGCCAGCGATTCGGTTTGAAC
>JAGXHK010000067.1 GCA_024636255.1 Desulfuromonadales bacterium
ACTTCCACCAGATCGGCAGGCAGAATCTCGCGTAGCGGCTTCTGCGAGGTGAGCAGGTCTTCGAACTTGCTGTCGATGAAGACGGCGACCGCGCGGCCGAGATCCTCCGAGCGTAAAAAGGTATTGATGCGCTCCTCGACATGCCCGCGCATCGCCTCATAGCGCTCAGGGGAAAGAAAACTCTCCAGATCGCGGGCGAGCACCTCCTCGCTTTTATTGTAGATTTTTTCGCGAACCAGGGCCTCGAACCCGGCGCTCTCCAGGTACGTGAACAGGGTGAAGGTCAGCTTCCAGTTCAGCAGCATCACCAGATCGCGGAACCGGCTGCGAAATTCATCCGGAAGCAGACTCTCGAGGCTGCCCAGATCGCGATCGAGAAAGCGCCTCAGCTTCTCGCCCACCGCCTGGCGCAGCTCATCGCGGAAGCGCTCGCGCTCCAGCGCGCGCCCGACATCTTCGGAGGTCAGCAGGTGGCTGCCGACCATATGGCCGATGTTGCGCGCCAGCTCTTCGCGCTTGGAGGGAATCACTCCGGGGGTCAGGGGCAGGCGTACGCCGAGCAGGCGCCAGGGGCGTAACGGCCGAAAGAGCATGCGGATGGCGATGGTGTTGGTCAGATAACCGATAAACGCCCCCACCAGCGGCGGAGCGGCGTAAAAAAGCAGCTGTTCGGGTGTCATCTCTCCCTCGTTTCTCTCCGTGCGGTTCGGCCGTTGCAGGCGAATAAGACGGCATCCCGGCCATTTTAGGGATTTTGGCCCATTTGTCCAGCACCTGCGGCATCCACCCCTGGATCCGCTCTCCGGTGGCGCTGCCTGCGCCGGTGCGGCCCGGCACATTGATGGCCGGAGGCCCCCCGGATATTTCTGGCAAACGATGAGAACATGTTATAATTTCAGAGAAATTCATCCACCTGTGACGAGGAGACCATGTCCGAAGAAAATCCTGAAACTGAAAAATCCGTCGCGCCGAGTGAGGACAGGATCCGCATCCGCAGCATGTCCATCGATGATCTCTCCGAGGTCTTTCATATCGGCGAAGAAATTTTTACCGCTGAATATTCTCCCGCGCTTTACCGGACCTGGGACGAGTATGAAATCACCACGATGTTCAACTCGGACAACGAGTTGTGCCTGGTGGCCGAGACCGAAGATCAGTCGACAGTCGGCTTCGCCCTCGGCACCACGGTCGAAAAACATCATTCGGCCTGGAAATACGGCTACCTGGTCTGGCTCGGGGTGCGCCCTGAAGTGCAGAAAGGCAAGGTCGGACTCAAACTGTTCCGCGAGATCAAGCGCCGCATGAAGGAGCAGGGGGTGCGCATCATCATCGTCGATACGGATGCCGAGAACGAACCGGCGATTCGTTTTTTCAAGAAGCATGGCTTCGGCAACATCCAGAAGCATGTCTACATGACGCTCAACCTCGATCCAAAGCGCAAGAAAAAAAGGATAAGAAATCATGACCGATCGCCTGGAGCGCACCTGGCATGCCCTCGATCCCCAACGGCTGCAGAAAATGCTGATGGAGATGATCGACATCTACTCTCCTGCCGGCAAGGAGGAGGACGTGCAACTCTACCTCGAGGACATTCTTTCTCGTGCCGGATATCGATGTGAGCGGCAGATCATTGCCGAGGACGAGCCGGAGCGCTACAACCTGCGGGTCACCCTCGGCACCGCCGAGCCCGATCTCTACCTGGTCGGCCATGTGGACACCGTTCACGCCTGGGATCTCGAGGAGTACGGGGCCCGCGAGGAGAACGGCATCATTTACGGCCTCGGCAGCGCAGACATGAAAGGCGGCTGCGCCGCCATGGTCGAAACCTTTCTCGCCCTGCGCGCCGCGCTGGAACCGGACGAGCAGCCGCGTGTCGGGCTGTTGCTGGTCGTTGGCGAAGAGGAGAACGGCGACGGCAGCAGCCGCTTCCTCGCGGAGCGCCATCCGCACTGGGTGGTGATCGGCGAGCCGACCGGGCTTTCAGCCTGTTTCTCCCATTACGGCTATCTCGAGGCCGGATTTGTCTCCTGCGGGCGGCGCATTCATTCCTCTCTGCCCGAACTGGGGCACAACGCGGTCGAATCGATGCTGCGCGTCCTGCTGCACCTGGGCCGCGATCCGCTCTTTGACCGGGAGCAGACCCAAGTCGTCTATTCGATTCGCGAAATGAGATCCTCGCGGGCCGGATTCGTCGTTCCTGACCGCTGCGAGGCATGGATCGATCTGCACCTGCCGCCCCCCTGCGACCCTGCCGAGATCGAGGCTGCGATCCACGAGCGTGCCGCCAGCGCAAAAAGCCTGGTTCCCGGACTGGATCTCGAGGTGAGCTTCGACTTCGCTTCGCGCGGCTATGACCTGGGGCAGGACAATCTGCTGGCGGGGTTGCTGAAGCAGGTTTACCCGCAGCTCGGGAGGCCGCTGCGCATCGACCCTTTCCGCTCCCACTCCGACGGGAACCTTTTTTTCGAGGCCGGGGTCAAACCGCTGATCCTCGGCCCGGGCTCGCTGGAGGTCGCCCACACCCCCGAGGAGCAGACCTACTTCGATCAGGTCACAGCCGCCGCCCAGATCTACGCCGCCATCTGTCTCGGCTTTACGTGAAACTCGCCGGAGATCCGCGCAGGATGTCCGGCTCGATCTGGGCAGGATGGAAATAAAGCAGGAGAGGGCACAGCACGCTGTGCCCCTACACGAACGTTTTTACGCAAAGAAATCGCGGGAACATAACCGTAGGGGCGCAGCGTGCTGCGCCCTGTTCGTTTCAAACCGCCGGCGGCCCAGTAAACGAGGGTTTTGCCCCTAGCCTTCCATTTCGATCAGCGAATGATCCCCGATATTCATCTTTCGCGGCGCACCGGCAAGCTGCACCGATTCGCCGATGATGGAAGACTCCAGATTCAGGTCACGCACCGAGGTGTTGGCGTTGATGATGGCGTCCCGGACGATGCTCTCCTCGACGCGGCTGCCAGCGGCCAGGGAGACGTTCGGGCCGACAATGGAGTTGCGCACCACCGCGCTCTTTTCGATATGCACCGGCTCGATCAGCACCGAATTGACCACTTCGCCGTGCGCATGATGGCGCCCGCGCAGCAGGTAGCGATTGGTTTCGAGCAGGGTCTCGGGCTTGCCGCAATCGAGCCAGGCATCGATCTCGGGCGCTTTGAACTTGAGACCCTCGCGAATCATGTTCATGAAGACGGCCGGCAGATAGTACTCTCCCTTGACCGTCTCGCCCGCCGTAATGGTCTTTTCCAGATGGTCCATGAAGCCGCGGCCGTCCTTCAGGTAGTAAAGGCCGACCTGGGCCAGACGCGAAACGGGCGTGTCGGGCTTTTCGACCATATCGACGATAAACCCGTTCTCGACCACGTTGACGCCGAAGCGCTGGTAATCCTCCACCTCCTTCGAGTAGATCAGCCCGTCGCAGTCGGCAGTCAGCTGCGGGATGCGCTCCAGGTCGGCGACGAAAATGGTGTCGTTGAAGACGACCAGCACATCATCGCCCGGCTGGATGCGCGGCGCCGCAAGGCTCACCGCGTGTGCCGGTCCGAGACGCTCCTGCTGAACGGTCGCCCAGCAGTTGAGCTCTGGAAACGTCTCGTTCATGAACCCCATGACCTGGGGTCCGTTCTCTTCGTCGTTGATGAAGATGTATTCCTCCGCCGCGAGCGGCGCCAGGCGCGAGACGATATGCTCGAGAACGGTCTTGCCGGCCACGTTGATCAGGGACTTGGCTTTGGTATGGGTGTGCGGGCGCAGGCGGGTTCCTTTGCCGGCGGTGGGCAGAACGATTTTCATGGTCAATACCTCCGTGTACGACTTGTCAATGCAGAGAAAAATCCGGTACTGTTGAATTGCCGATGCCGCGGTGCACGTCTGTTGCGTCCGCGCAACGCCACTCAAGCATACCCCGGAACCCTCCGGTCCTCAAGTTTTCGAATCTTTCCGCCTGCTTGCGGATCGCAAAAGGAGCCCCTATGAAAGATCATCTCGTACGTGCCACGACCAATGACGGCACCCTGCGGGCCGTCGCAGCGGTCACCACCGAGCTTGTCGAAGAAGTGCGCCGGCGCCAGCACACCGACCCGACCGCGACCGTGGCACTCGGGCGTCTGGCCACCGGCGCCGCCCTCATGGGCAGCCTGCTCAAGGGGACTCAGCGCCTGGCCCTGAGCATCGAAGCAAACGGCCGCTGGCGCGCATGAATGCGGAAACCGATGCCGCCGGACATGTGCGCGCCACGGTGAAAAATCCGCTGAGCGGAGTGCCGGTTACACCGGAGGGCTTCGATGTGGCCGGCGCGGTCGGCAGGGCGGGCTTTCTGCATGTGACAAAAGATCTCGGCCTGCGCGAGCCGTATCGCAGCACCGTGCAGCTCGCCACCAGCGAGATCGCTGCGGATCTTGCCTACTACCTGACCACCTCCGAGCAGATTCCCTCGAGCATCGCCCTGGGTGCCTATCTCGAAGCCGAGGGACGGGTGAGCGCGGCGGGGGGTTTCATGGTGCAGGTCATGCCGCCGGGAAACGAGGAGAATATCGCCCTCCTCGAGGAGCGCCTGCGCACCCTCGCACCGCCGACAGCGCTGCTGCGCGAGGGGCTGGGACCGGCGCAGATTCTCGAGCGGATCTTTGCACAGATTCCGTTCGAGATCAAAGAAGAGACGCCGATCCTCTTTCACTGCAGCTGCAGCCGGCGCCAGGTCTACCGGATGCTCTCCGGCCTCGGGTCGGCGGAGCTGGCTGAAATCCTGCTCAAAGAAGGCGGCACGATCGAGGTCACCTGCGAGTTCTGCAACGAGCAGTACCGCTATGACCGCGAGGATCTGCGGGAACTTCTTAACGTCTGAGCGCTCACCCGGCCTGGCAGGGCGCCATGCAGTCGTCCTGCGTTTATTCTGCTCTCTTCAGCGTCAGCTCGAGCGGCGGGCCCTCTTCGCCTGCGACGACCCATGCAAAGCGGTCCATATCAAGCCCCTGGCGGGCGAAGTAGCGCTGCAGCAGCTCGGCTCTGGTGTCCGCCAGGGACCGGTCGTAGTCCAACGAAACATCCGTTGTCGCCCGCACCTGCACGGCCCAGTTCGTCCCCGGATAAAGCCGGAGGAATTCGGCCAGCGGCGCGAGCAGCTCCATGGCACCGGGCAGGGGGAGCACCGCCCGGCTGGCGAACAGGGTCGCGCCGGGATAGGCCCCGCGCAGCGGCTCGCCGGCGGCGATTTGGATTCCGGGCAGCTCGGCCAGTGCCTGCCGCACGTCCTTCTGCACCGGGGGCGGCGCAGAAACCTGGGCCGGGGGCGGCGCAGGGGCCGTACAGGCCGTGATGAAAACGATGAAAAACAGCAGACAGATTTTTCGTGCCATTCTGAGTTCCCTCCTTTTTCGGTTTGCCGCATCTTGCAAAATCAACGCATCGCCGCGCCGCCTTCTGCGGCCGGCCCGGCACCTTTATCCTTCTCCAGGGCCTGCAGCCGCCACAGACGCGCGTAGAGACCGTTGCCGGCCATCAGCGCGCGGTGCGTCCCCTCTTCGCAGACCCGTCCGCGGCGCAGCACCACGATCCGGTCGGCATGGCGGATGGAGCGCAGCCGGTGAGCGATAAGCAGGGCGCTGCGGCCGCGCCGCGCCTCCTCGGCGCCGCTGCGCACCAGCTCTTCGGTCTCGGCGTCAAGCCGGCTGGTCGCCTCATCCATGATCAGCAGGTCGGGGTCGGTGGCCAGAGCCCGTGCCAGGCAGAGCAGCTGGCGCTCCCCGGCAGAGATGTTTTTCCCGCGTTCGGCGATGTGGGCGGCCACGCCTCCCAGCCGCTGCACTGTGGGCAAGGCGCCGCTGCGGCGCAGAACATCGGCAAAACCGGCCTCATCGAGCAGCCCTTCCGGATCGATATTCTCGCGGATCGTGCCATCGAAGAGAAACGGCTCCTGGGAGATCCAGCCGATACGCTGGCGCACCTCGGCCGGATCGAGCTCTGCCAGATCCTGGCCATCGAGCAGAATGCGTCCTGCGCTCGGCTGGTAGAAGCGCAGCAGCAGGCGGGCAATGGTGGTCTTGCCGCTTCCGGTATCACCGACCAGAGCGACATTTTCTCCCGGTGCCACGTGCAGATCGACTCCGTGCAGGACCGGTCCGCCCTCCGCGTAGGCAAAGTCGAGCTTTTCGAGCCGCACCTCTCCACGTCCGGCCCGGACAGGTTTCGCTCCCGGGGGTTCCGGATCCTGGTCGAGAAGGTCGAAAATGCGCTCTAGAGAGGCGTTGCTCGCCTGGATCACCGAATACTTGGCGGAGAGGTCGCGCAGCGGCGCAAAAAATTTCTGCACGTAATCAATGAACGCGACCAGGGTGCCGAAGCTTGCCGCGCCGGCGATGATTTCACCCCCCGCCTTCCACAGAATGGCTGCGATCGCCACCGATCCCAGAGCCTCGACCGCCGCATATAGGGTGGCGTCCCAGTTGATCACGGTGAAGGTACTGCGCCGGTATCTTTGCTGCAGGCCGTCGAATTCATCCAGGGTGCGCTGTTCCTGGCCGAACAGGCGCACTTCGGCAGCACCGGCAATGCGCTCGGCGATAAAACCGTTGAGCGAGGCCAGACGCGCGCGCACCTGGCGACTGGCACGGCGGATGG